>NZ_JAAIUZ010000006.1:0-288262 GCF_010894375.1 Stenotrophomonas sp. B1-1
TAGCTCAGTTGGATAGAGTACCTGGCTACGAACCAGGCGGTCGGGAGTTCGAATCTCTCCGGGCGCACCACTACACCGAAACAGCAGGCCTCGGCCTGCTGTTTTTTTATGTGTGTTTTCTGCAGGGCTGCGCCCTGCACCTGCTCAATACAACGTCAACGTCAACGTCAGGGGCGTGTATTCCGCGGGATGGCGGGGCAGTGTCGGATTGCGGGGACGCCGTAAACCCTTCCATGGGGGCTTGGCCGCGGCATCCATGCCGCGGACACCCCGCAATCCGACACTCCCCCACCCCGACAGATTCCCGCGATCTGTTGGAACGGCGTTCTGCTCTGGTGTGTCGACCAAGGTCGACACCTACCAATAGCAGGCACGGGGTCGGATCCCGTTGCGACGCAACGGGCTCTGACCCCAGATTCGTATCGCCATCTGACAGATTTCATCCACGCATGGCGTGGATCTACCGTGCCGACCAAGGTCGACACCTACCAACAGCAGCGGGGATCTGTCAGAGGCGGGGCGGTGTCGGATTGCGGGGTGTCAGCCGCATGGATGCGGCTGCCAAGCCTACAGGGACGTACTTGCGGCGTCCCCGCAATCCGACACCGCCCCGCCACCCCACGGATACCCAGCTTTTGCTTTTGCCGTTGCCGTTGCCGTTGCCGTTGCCGTTGCAGTTGCCGTTGCCGTGAGCAGGTGCAGGGCGCAGCCCTGCAAACCCCCACCCATCCACGCATGGCGTGGATCTACCCCATTGCCTGCCACCACTGCGCCAGCAACTCCGGCCTGCGCAGCCGTTCGCGCCACCAGCGCAGGGCCGCGCCATCCTCGCCGGTGCGCCAGGCCAGCCAGAAGGTCTCTTCCGCCTTGGGCTCTTCCACCTCGCGGATCACCAGCTCGCCACGCGCTACCGCCGCGCGCGCGCACGGCTCGGGAAGGAAACCGAATCCCAACCCCTGGCATTGCAGCTTCAACTTGCTGGCCATGTCCGGCACCGTCAGGATCTCCTGCCCCATCAGCAGGCCCACGGTGCGCGGCAGCAGACGCCGCGCGGAATCGGACACCGCAATGGCGCAATGCTCGGCCAGATGCTCGCGGCCCAGCACACCAGGCACCTGCGCCAGCGGATGATCCGGCGCCACCGCAAACACGAAATCCACGCTGCCCAGCGGCTCCACCACATAGCCCCCGCCGCTGGGCCCCTCGCCCGCCGCCCCCACCAGCAGATCGGCGCGCCGGTCCAGCAGGGCCTCCCACGTGCCGGACAGCGCCTCGCCGAACAGCCGCAGGCGCGTCGGCGCCTCGATACCGCGGAACGCGGCGATATCCGGGCCCAGCAGCCAGGTCGGGAACATCGAATCCACCGCCAAACTCAGCTCCGCCTCCCAGCCCGACGCCACCCGGCGCACCCGCAGCTCCAGCTCGCGGGCCGCACGCAACAGGTGCCGGCCCTCGTCCAGCAAGGCGCGCCCGGCCTCGGTCAGCTCGGCGCGCGGGCCCACCCGGTCGAACAACTGCACGCCCAGGTCTTCCTCCAGCTTGGCCACCGTGTAGGAAATGGTGGACGGCACCTTGTGCAGGGCCTTGCCGGCCCCGGCAAACGAGCCGCGGCGGTCGATGGCGTCCAGGATCTGCAGGGCATCGAGGCTGATCTTGAGCATTCGAAATTTTCGATGATGGCTGTCAAAACTATCCGTTTTTCAAACCCGCGGCGCAAGCAGATACTTCTCTCCAACGGGGAAACACAGCGGCCACCGGCCCACCCCGCCCCATCGAAACCATCGAACAAGGAGAATCATCATGCTGCAGATCCGCAAGAGCGCTACCCGTGGCCTGGCCGAGCATGGCTGGCTGTCGTCCCGCCACACCTTCTCCTTTGCCAGCTACTACGACCCGCGCTACGTCAGCTTCGGCCCGCTGCGGGTCATCAACGAAGACAAGGTGATCGGCGGCCAGGGCTTCGGCACCCACAGCCACAGCAACATGGAAATCATTTCCTACGTGCTGGGCGGCGCGCTGGAGCACAAGGACTCGATGGGTACCGGCTCGGTGCTGCGCTACGGCGACGTGCAGGTGATGAGCGCCGGCAGCGGCGTCAGCCACAGTGAGTTCAACCACTCGGCCACCGATCCGGTGCATTTCCTGCAGATCTGGGTCTTCCCGGACCGCGAGAACATCGAGCCGTCCTACCGCGAGACCCACTTCGCGCCGGAGAGCAAGCGCGGCCAGTTGCGCCTGATCGCCTCGCCCGATGGTGCCGAAGGTTCGCTGCGCATCCAGCAGGATGCCCGCATCTTCGCCACCATCCTGGACGGCGAGCAGAAGCTGCACCATGCCCTGGCCACCGGCCGTGGCGCCTATGTGCAGGTGGCCCGTGGCCAGCTGCAGGTGAACGGCATCACCCTGGAAGCCGGCGATGCCCTGCAGGTCAGCGACGAAGCGCAGCTGACCCTGGAAAACGGCAACGACGCTGAAGTGCTGGTGTTCGACCTGCCGCTGTAAGGCACGGAAACCTGCGGTGCCACGTGGCGCCGCAGGTTCAGTGGTTCACGCCCGCCAATGCGCCTGCGCCGGCAGGCGTGGCGCCGGACAGGTCGCGGCCGGATGCTGCGCATCGCGCGCCATCCAGTCGTCCACCACACCGGCCAGCAGGTCCAGACGCAGCGGCAGCGTGATGTGGTCTTCGCCGCGCATCTCGATGTAATGCGCACGCGGATTGGCCTGGGCCAGCTCGCGGCCCTGGCTGACCGGAATGTGCTGGTCGCCCTGGCCGTGCAGCAGCAGCACACAGGCACGGGTATCGGCCAGGGCGCGAGCCACGTCCACCTGGTCCAGGTCCAGATCCAGGCGCTGCCCGGCGGCGGCCACCACCTGATCGATATCCTGGCCGCCGTAACGCCAGCGGGCATAGCCGGCGATCATCTGCGCTTTCAGCCCTTCCGGCTGCAGCGCCATCAGGTGCGGAATCATCGTGCGGATGGCCACACCCGCATTGGCGAACGACTCCATCGCCACCACACCCTCGACCTGGTCACCCAGCTTGTCCGCCGCAAACAGCGCGGTGGCCGCGCCGTAGGACACCCCGAACAGGTACAGCGGGCCGCGTATCTCGCCGCGCGCGCGCAGTTCGGCGATCACATCCACTACATCGTCGGACTCGTAGGTGCCGTAGCCGGAAGGCCCCGCCCCCGATTGGCCATGGTTGCGCAGGTCCAGGGTCACCACCCGGTAGCCCTGCCCGGCCAGCTGCAGCGACCACGGCAGCATCGAATCACCGTTCATCATCCAGCCGTGCAGCAGCACCACGGTGCCGCGCGGCGCCTGTGCGCGGAATGGATGTGGCAACGCAAGGCTCAGCCCGGTATCCAGCGCCCGGCCATTCTGGTGGTGCTGCGGCAGGTAGTGGTAGCGGGCACCGTAGTCGCCCGGATCGAACACCCGCCAGAAGATCGGTACGCCCTCGCGGCCACGGGCGAAACCATGGCGGGTGGGCAATGCGGCAATGGCCGCCTGCAGGCGCGGCTGGTCCAGCAGGGTCGAGACCCCACCCGGCGCGACCAGACGGTCGCTGAGCGAGGTGGAACCGGCATTGATCGAGGAGGAGCATGCAGCCAGCCACAGGCCGGCGCACGCCAGCAGGAGCAGCAGCAGGCGCTTCATGGGCATCAAGGGAAAGGGACGACAGCGCGACAGGCTATCTGCGTCACGGCGTGTCATCTATCGCACTGTCATGACGAGTTGATGACAACCCAGCCACGGTTCAGCCCCCCACTCTGCCCCACAGCCGCGCTGTGACCGCCGCCGCAGTGCCATCGAACCTGCGTCTTCACGTCACCCCCATGTCATTGGCGCTGCCGACACTCGCGGGCTTTCCCACCGAAGGTCCGCTCTCAATGCCCATGCGTGCATCGTTCCCCCGCCTCTCCCTGCTGGCCCTGCTGATCGCCCCCGCCCTGGATGCCATGGCCGCAGCGCCCACCGCCGACAGCGCCGACACCGCCAGCACCGATGCGCGCACCCTGGACCAGGTGCAGGTGATCGGCCAGGCCACCAGCTACGCCAAGACCGCGGTCAGCGCTGAAACCCTGAACCGGCAGATGGCGATGAGCAGCGTGAACGATGCACTGAATGAAGTGCCGGGCGTGGTGGTCAGCGAAGCCGATGCCACCGGCTCGTCCGTCTGGGGCACGCAGATCAGCATGCGCGGCTTTGTCACCAACCGCGATACCCAGCAGATCGGCACCACCATCGACGGCCTGCCCAACGGCGGCTCCGGCTACGGCGGCGGTTCGCTGGCCAACCGCTACATCGACACGCTGGATCTGGAAACGGTGGAAGTCAGCCAGGGCACGGCCGATATTTCCTCGCGCTCCAACGAAGCACTCGGCGGCACGCTCAACTTCCTCACCAGCGACCCGCTGCACGACAGCCGCCTGCGCTTCGTGGTCGGCGCCGGTGACAACGATGCACGCAAGTACTACGTGCGCTACGACACCGGTCTGCTGGGCGGCCACACCCGCGCCTGGATCAGCGCCTCGTCGGCCGAAGTGAACGACTGGATCGACGGCACCGGCCACGCCAGCAACGACCATATCGCCGGCAAGTTCATCACCGAACTGGATCGCTGGACCCTGACCGGCTACCTGTCCTACAACGACGCCGACGAGCCGGAGTACACCAGCGTCACCCCGCAGGGCTTCGCCACCCAGCCCGACCGCGACAACCTGGTCGGCACCCTCACCGGCATTCCCTATCTGGACCAGAACTACCGTTCCGGCTCGCGCGCGCTGCGCGAGAACACCTTCGGCTACCTGCGCGCCGCATTCGACGGCGGCAATGGCTTCAAGGCCTCGATGGCGGCCTACGGCCACCGCATGCAGGGCCGCGGTGACTGGCTGCCGCCCTACCTGGCCGATGTCAGCGCCGACGGCGCCGGCCGCCCGGAATCGGATTACCTGGGCGGCCGCACCGTATACGGCGGCGGCAACCTGGGCCAGATCTACTTCGTGAACCCCGATGGCAGCGCCGCCCAGCCGATCGCCGGCTGCACGCCGCGCGCCGGCTTCAGCGCCGAGTACGATCCGAACTGCTATGCCGGCAACGTGCTGGGCGCGCAGTCCTACCGCCACACCCACTACGACAACGACCGCATGGGCGTGACCGCAGACGTGGAATGGCGGCAGACCTTCGGCAGCGTTGACAACACGATCCGAGGAGGTCTGTGGGTGGAGAAGCTGGACCGCACGGCGCGCCGCGACTGGCACCGCCTGCTCAGCGTCGGCCAGAACATCGGCTTCGACCACCAGCCGTACTGGGTGCAGTTCGACGACCGTTACAAGGTCGACGAGCAGATGTACTACATCGAGGATGTGGCGCGCTTCGGCCCGTTCAGCGCCCGCCTGGGCGTGAAGCAGTTCTTCGTCGACCAGTCGCGCCGGCGCACCATCGGTGCCAACGAACAGGTCAGCAGCGACTCGAAGTCCGACCCGCTGCTGTCCACCGGCTTCACCTGGGCCCCCGGCCCGGAAGGCATGGAGCTGTTCGCCGGCTTCTCGCAGAACTTCGCGGCCATCCCGTCCGGGGTGCTGGGCGAGACCGACCCGCAGCGCTTCCGCAACGTGGAACCGGAAACCGCCGACAACATCGAACTGGGCCTGCGCATCAGCCGCTGGCCGCTGACCGCATCGGTCACCCTGTACAACATCCGCTTCGACAACCGCATCGTCTACCTGCCGGCCGGCCTGGTCAGTGGCATCGACTACCTGGACGAGACCGATGGCGTGTATGAGAACTTCGGCGGCGTGGAAAGCAATGGCCTGGAAGCCGCGTTCGGCTACGGCTGGGACAACGGCTGGCGGGTCAACGCGGCCTACACCTACAACCGCTCCACCTATCTGGGCAGCGGCGACGCAGCCCGCGATACCGAACTGGGCATCGTGGACGGCGCCAAGGTGATCGGCCAGGCGGAAAACACCCTGGTGCTGTCGGCCGACTGGCAGGGCACGAACTGGAACTTCGGCCTGTCCGGGCGCTACCTGGGCAGCCGCTACCTGGATGCGGCCAACGTCAACAAGTTGCCCTCGGCCACCGTCTTCAACGCCAACATCGGCTTCGACCTGCAGGGCCTGTCGCCGCGCCTGAAGGGCATGGGCGCCAACCTGGTGGTGAGCAACCTGACCGACAAGCGGTATCTTGCAGGGGTGGATGGTCGCGATTCCGCCTTCATCGGCGCGCCGCGTACCGTCGGCATCTCTTTCCGTGTGGATCTGTGAGCAAGCCCGTGACTGATATCGGCCGACGCCGGTTGTTGCAGGCCGGCGTGGCTGCCGGCCTTTCCCCGCTGCTGCCCAGCATTGCCCGGGCCGCAGCGATCGCCCCGGCGGCGCATACGCGCAGCCTGCAGGACCTGCAGCACATCGTGGTGTTCATGCAGGAAAACCGCTCGTTCGACCACTACTTCGGCACCCTGCCCGGCGTGCGCGGTTTCGGTGATCGGTTCGTGGCGCCGGCACCGCCGCTGGCCGATGCCGAGGGGCCGCGCACGCTGTGGCTGCAACCCGATGCCGACGGCCACCGGGCGATCGCGCCCTTCGCCCTGGATACGGCCCGGCACTTCGGCTACATGCGCGTGGAAGGCACCCCGCACACCTGGCCCGATGCGCAGCGCGCCTGGGACCACGGGCGCATGGCGCGCTGGCCCCAGGCCAAGCAGAACCACTCGATGGGCTACTTCCAGCGGACCGACCTGCCGTTCCAGTTCGCCCTGGCCGAAGCGTTCACCGTCTGCGATGCCTACCACTGCGCCATGCAGGCGGGCACCAACCCGAATCGCGTGTTTCTGTGGACCGGCCACAACGATGCCTTTGCACGGGCCGGTGGCCCGGTCATCGCCAATTCCCACGACAACTTCCCCGAGTACGGCGGCCACGCGCAGTCGTATCACTGGGCCAGCTACGTGGAACGCCTGCAGCAGGCCGGCGTGTCCTGGCAGATCTACCAGGACATGGACGACAACTTCACCGACAACCCGCTGGCCGGCTTCGAAGCGTTCCGCCAGGCCTACCGCGGCGCTGAAGGACACGACCCGGAGCTGCGCCGCCGTGCGGTCAGCAGCCGCGGGCTGGCGCAGCTGCGCCAGGATGTGATCGACGGGACGTTGCCGCAGGTCAGCTTCATCATTGCCGACGCCGCCGGCAGCGAGCATCCCGGACCGTCCAGCCCCGCCCAGGGCGCGGCCTACACCGCGCGCGTGCTCGATGCACTTACCGCCGATCCTGATGTGTGGAGCCGTACCGCGCTGCTGCTGATGTTCGACGAGAACGACGGCTTCTTCGACCACATGCCGCCGCCGGCACCGCCCTCGGCGCAGGGCGATGGCTGGGCCGGCGCTTCTGCGGTCAGCACCGAAGGCGAATACCACCTGCACCCGGCACCGGGCGATGAGAAGTACGACGACGCCGAACTGCGTGGCCGCCCTTATGGAATGGGTCCGCGCGTGCCCCTGTACGTGATTTCGCCGTGGAGCCGTGGGGGTTGGGTCGACTCGCAGGTGTACGACCACACCTCGGTGCTGCGCCTGATCGAGCGACGCTTCGGCGTGGCCTGCCCGGACATCTCACCGTGGCGGCGTGCGGTCAGTGGCGATCTGGTCAATGCGTTCGACTTCGCCCAGCGCGATACCCGGCCGTTCGTGCGCGCCCTGCCCGATATCAGCGCGGTGGCCGCCCGCGCCGCCACGCTGCCGGGGCGTACCGTGCCGGCATTGCCGGACGAACTGCAGCCTGCTCAACAGGAACGCGGCGTGCGTCCGGCGCGTGCGCTGCCCTATCGACCGCAGGTGCAGGTGCAAACGCGCGATACCGACAGCATCACGCTGGCGCTGTCGTGCGAAGGCGCTGCTGCCGTACTGCACGTGTACGACCGGCTGCGGCTGGAGCAGATTCCGCGGCGCTATACGCTGCTGCCGGGGCACCCGTTGCAGGATCACTGGCCGCTGGATGCGCAGGGGCGCTACGACCTGTGGGTGCTGGGTCCGAACGGCTTCCATCGTCACTTCCAGGGAAATGCGAGTGCGCCTGCGCTGCAGGCCCTCGTGCAGCATCGCGATGACAGGCTGCACCTGTCGTTGCGCAATCCCGGCACCACTGCGCAGACGGTCCGCGTGAGCGCCGGTGCCTACGCGGGACACATGCCGGAACAAACGCTGTCGCTGGCCGCCGGTGCCGAACAGGTGTTGGACTGGAATGCCGCACCTACTGCGGGCTGGTATGACCTGCACCTGCAGGCCGGTGAGCAGCAGCTGCGCCTGGCCGGTCGCGCCGAAGATGGTCGCCCCGGCAGCAGTGACCCGGCAATGGGCAGCCAGCCGCTGCGTTTCGCGCACGGCTGAATCCCTGCGCGGGCATGCGGCGCCCGCCCTGCGCGAGCGTTCGCTCAGGGCAGGCGCCGGAACAGGTTGGTCTGCAGGATCGGCGTGCCCTCGTGGGTGTAGAACGCCTTGGTCTCGGTCATCGTCGACGGGTCGGCCGCGATCGTGTAGATGCGCGTGGACGCGGGGGCGCCGTGGTCGACCAGCTGCATCACCAAGGTGGAGGGCGACGGCAGCTTGAGGTTGGCCTGGTCGGCGCCGTAGGTACCCGACAGCGGGCCCGGCGTGCCATCCAGCGACAGGGTGCCGTCGGACTTCATGGTCTTGCCATCGTGCAGCACGATGTCCACGTGCGAGCTCCAGCGGCCGCCACCGGCATCCTTGAATTCCAGCACCACCTGCTTCGGACGCTGCGCTTCCGGCAGGGCCGACGTGGAGATGTCCAGCGACCAGCGGCCCAGCAGCGGCGACGGGGAGGCATCGGCAGCGGAAGTGGCACCGGCCTGCAGTGACAGCGCGGACAGCAGCACAGCGGACAACAGCTTCATGCAAGGCTCCGTTTGAGTGAACAAGGATCTGCGGCAACGCGTGCGCACACTGGAACACAGTTTCACCCAGCCGCCTGTTCACGCTCGCCCTGGGCGCGACGTCAGCCGTTCCAGCCCAGCCCGCGCGGCTCACTGCTGAACCCTGCCGCGCGCAGGGCGTCCACGGCGAGGCCGCGGTGGACCGGTTCGGCATTGATCCGCTGCAGCGTGAAGGACAGCCGCCGACCGCGCCGCAGGCCGACAGCCAGCGCCTGTGCCGCCGCCGTCCAGCGCACTGCAGCGTCGGCGTCGGTGTCATCGATCCAACTGGACAGCTGGCGGCCCCCTTGCGGCAGGTACAGCTGCAGCCGACCTTCACCGATCACCACCAGCGCACCGGCGCGTCGCACCGGCCTCGACCCGGCCAGGGCCTGCGGCCACGGCAACAGGCTGCCGAACGGGTTGGCTGGATCCAGCGCGGACAGCGCAACCCATCCGCCAGCGCCGCCCGCACGCTCGGCACAGGCACGCAGGTGGTCGATGTCTGCGCGCTGGGCGAACTGGGCACCGCCCATCCCCTGCACGAAGCGCCCGCGCAGCAGCTGGCCTGCGTCCTCCATGCTGCGCAGCACCGGCCGCAGTGCCGGGAAGCCGCCGGCCACGGCCTCGCTCATCGCCGCGCTGCGGGTGAGCACCGTGTAGCGGTCCAGCAGCGCCTCGGTCTGCGCCAGCGCACGCACCGTGTCATTGGCCCGCTCCTGTGGCAGCAGCGACCAGCGCCCGGCCAGCGTCGGCCCCGCGCTGCTGGCCAGGGCCAGTCCCGCGGTGCCCGTCGCCAGGGGTGCGAAGGCACGGTCACGGCGGCGGCGGGACACGGACATCGGCCGCGCCCGCGCCGGGCGCACGCCGTCGAGCGCGCGCAGCGGTGCCCACAGGTCACTGCTGATCTGCCCGCGCCATGCCAGCTGCCACAGCGCCGTCTGGAAAGCCTCGCCTGCACTGCCTGCATCGGCGGGATGCGGCTGTACCTGCATCGCCAGTTGCCGGGCGAAGAACGCACCGCCTGCAGCCAGCACCTGCAGGATGGCCTGCTGCATCGGCGATGGGATGGCATCGCTGTCCATGAGCGGCAGGGTTTCGGCCGCATGGTCCCGCAGGTGCAGCGATACCCGTCCATCATCGTCGCCCAGGCGGCCGTGGCCGGCCCAGAGCACCGTACCGGTGGCCAGCAGTTCATCCAGCAGCGCAGGCGTGTAACCGGGCACCCGTGCAGGCAGCACCTGCTGCTCCCACAGCGATGCCGGCAGTGGCAGGCCCGCCAGTTGTCCAATCACCTGCAGCACGGCCTCGCTGTCGCTGCCAGGCGTGGCCTTCGGCAGCACGCCCTGCCCTTCCAGCAATACGCCCACGTAGGCTTCCACCGGTACCGGCCGCGTTGCCGCGCGGGCGGCCTGCAGCGAGCGCAGCCGCAACCGCTGCAGCACATCGGCGGCCACCCATTGATGGGCCGCGCGCGGCGAAGGCGGTGCGACGCTGTCGGGGGGCTGGCGACGATCAAGGCCAAAGCGACCACGAACTATCCGGCCCTGCTCCTGCAATACCTGCAGCGCGTCATCCACCACCGCCACGCCCAACCCGAAGCGGGCCGCCACGCTGCCGCTGCTGAACGGCCCAGCGTGGCGCGCGTGTCGGCCGAGCAGGTCACCCAGTGGATCCACCACCGATGCCAGGAATACCCCGGCAATGTCCGCTGGCGGGTCGATCCCGAGGGCATCGCGCAGCCGCGCGGCGTCCTCCACCGCTGCCCACTGTTCAACACCGGCAATGGTCACGCGGATGGCACGCCCAGCAGCCTGCAACGCCTGCAGCCAGGCCGCCACCTGCGTGGGTTCGGCGCTGCGCTGCGCGATGTCGCTGGCCGGCAATGGGCCAAGCTCGCGCAGCAGATCGGCCACGCCTTCGATGCCACGCGCGTGGCGGGGCGGGTCCAAGCGCTGCAGTTCACGGGCGACGGTGGCCACCACCTCATCGTCCAGCAGCTCACCGAGGTCGACCTGGCCCAGCAGCTCGGCGAGCAGGCCACTGTCGAGCGACAGCACCGATGCGCGTCGTTCAGCCAGGGGCACGTCGGCTTCGTACATGAACTCGGCGACATAGCCGAACAACAGGTCCGCCGCGAAGGGCGACGGCACGGCGGTCTCCACCTCCACCACCTGGACCTGGCCGGCCTGCACGCGCAGCATCAGCGCATCCAGCGCGTCCAGGTCGTAGACATCCTGCAGGCATTCGCGCGCGGTCTCGACCAGGATGGGGAAACCCTCGTGGCCACGCGCGATCTCCAGCAACTGCCCCGCACGCAGGCGCTGCTGCCACAACGGCGAGCGCTTGCCCGGCGTGCGGCGCGGCAGCAGCAGGGCACGCGAGGCGCACTCACGGAAATGGGCGGCGAACAGAGCCGAGCCGGTGACCGACAGCGTGATGGTGTGGCGCAGGCTGGCCGCGTCGAACAGAAAGACGTCCGCGCCCGGCGCCGCGCCGCTGCGGTCAGGGATGCGCACGATGATGCCATCGTCGCTGGCCACCACGGCCGGGTCGATGCCCGCCTGCTCGCGCAGCCGCGCGGCTACCGCCAAGGCCCAGGGGTCGTGCACGCGACGCCCGTAGGGCGAGTGCAGCATGACCCGCCAATCGCCCAGTTCATCACGGCAGCGCTCGACCACCAGGCGCAGGTCGGTCGGCAGCACGCCGGTCGCCTGCTGCTGCTCGGCAACAAGCGCCAGCATGTTGCCGATCGCATTGTCGTCCAAGCCACGCCCGCGCAGCCGGGCCAGCAGCGCCGGTGACGGCTCGCCAGCGGCGCGCGGATCGTCTTCCAGTTCGGCAAGGAACGCGCCGGTGGCCTGCCCCAGCTCGGCCGGGCGCCCCATGCCCTCGCCACGCCAGAACGGCAGCCGCGCCGAGCGCCCGGGTGCGGGCGTCACCACGACCTGGTCGAGGGTGATCTGGTCGATGCGCCAGGATGTGGCGCCAAGGGTGATGACATCGTTCACCCGCGACTCGTGCACCATCTCCTCGTCCAGCTCGCCCACCCGACGCGAGCCGGCCTGCTCCTCGCCCTCGGGCAGTACCACCGCGTACATGCCGCGGTCCGGAATCGTGCCGCCACTGGTGACCGCCAACTGCCGGGCGCCGGGGCGCGCGGTCAACGTGCCTGTCTTCCGGTCCCACACCAGGCGGGGGCGGAAGCCCGCGAATTCGTCGGACGGATAGCGCCCGGCCAACATGTCCAGCACCGCGTCGAAGGCACTGCGGGGCAGCGTGCGGTAAGGCGCGGCGCGGCACACCCGTTCAAACCAGGCCTCTGCATCGAGTGGCTCCATCGCCACTGCGGCAACGGTCTGCTGGGCCAGCACATCAAGCGGGTTGCGCGGTGGATCGATGGCTTCGATGCGCCCATCCATCATACTGTCCACCACCACGGCGGCATCGACCAGGTCACGTCGTGTGCGCGGGTAGAGCAGGCCGCGCGACATACCGCCCACCTGGTGTCCCGCACGCCCCACCCGCTGCAGTGCACTGGACACCGACGGCGGCGCGGCAACCTGGATCACCAGATCCACCAGGCCCATGTCGATGCCCAGCTCGAGGCTGGACGTCGCTACGACGCAGCGCAGTTCACCCGTCTTCAGCGCCTGCTCGATGGCGGCGCGCTGCTCCTTGGACACCGAGCCATGGTGCGAGCGCGCGATCACCGCGTCGGGTGCCGTGACGCGGTTCACCGTGCTGCCGGTAAATGATCCGTAGGCGGTTGCGGCCGCACCTTCGGTGTCGCTCGCGCTTCCCGCACTCGTGCGCTCGGCATGCAGTTCGTTGAGCCGCGCGGTGAGCCGTTCGGCCACGCCGCGCGAATTGGCAAAGACGATTGTTGAGCGATGCCGCATCACGTTGTCGAGGATGCTGGCTTCCACGTGCGGCCAGATCGACCCCACGCGTGTGCCTGCACCGCGCCCTTGCGCCGGGCCGTGCATGGCCAGGTCGGTCATGTCCTCCATCGGAACCACGATCTTCAGCTGCAACTGCCGCTGCGAAGGCGGCTGCACCACCTGCACCGGACGATCGCCGCCAAGGAAGGCGGCCACGCCCTGCACCGGGCGCACCGTGGCGGACAGGCCGATGCGCTGTGCAGGCGCCTGCAGCAAGGCGTCCAGCCGCTCCAGGCTGAGGGCCAGATGCGAGCCTCGCTTGCCGCCGGCCACGGCATGGATCTCATCGAGGATGACCGTATGCACATCGCGCAGGATCTCCCGCGCCTGTGAGGTCAGCATCAGGTACAGCGACTCGGGCGTGGTGATCAGGATGTCCGGCGGACGCCGCAGCAGCCGCGCGCGGTCGCTGCTGCTGGTATCGCCGGTGCGCATGGCCACGGTAAGCGCAACGGCCGGGTCGCCGCGTTCACTGCGGCGCGCACTGATGCCCTGCAGCGGCACCTGCAGGTTGCGCTGCACATCGCTGCCCAGCGCCTTGATCGGCGACAGGTACAGCACGCGCGTGCGCGCCACGGGCCTGGCCGCAGGGTCGCGGCGCGCATCGCCATCGCGTTCGGCGAACACCTGGTCGATCGCATGCAGGAAGGCCGCCAGCGTCTTTCCCGACCCGGTGGGCGCGACCACCAGCGTGTGCTGGCCTGCGGCGATCGATGCCCATGCCTGGTCCTGCACCGGCGTCGATGCCGCGAACGTGGAACCGAACCAGTCACGCGTGGCGGGATGGAAGTTCTGCAGGGAATCCAAGGCAGGGACGGTCGCCATGTTCGACGGTTCGATGATACGGCGAAGCTGCACAACGCCGTGAAGACCAGTGCGGCCCCGGGCGGGCCGCAAGGGTCGAGACATGCATGCGACAGACAGCTGCACGCAGAGAAACGCGCACAACGAAAAACGCCCGCAGATCGGAAATCTGCGGGCGCTTTCTTGTATCTGGCGGAGCGAGAGGGATTCGAACCCTCGATAGAGCTTTTGACCCTATACTCCCTTAGCAGGGGAGCCCCTTCAGCCACTCGGGCATCGCTCCGGGGTTTTTACCGCGTCTGGTGCGTTGCACCTCAGCGGGGCGTGAATCATAACGTTAATCACGCGCGAAGGTAAAGCTTTATTCCGCAGAATTTTCGTTGCCGGTGCTGCCGGCTTCGTCACCGCGCTGGATGCGCTGGTAGATCTCTTCGCGATGCACGGCAACGTCCTTCGGCGCGGTAATGCCGATGCGCACCTGGTTGCCCTTGACGCCCAGCACAGTGACGCTGACCGAGTCACCGATCATCAGGGTTTCGCCAACGCGGCGAGTGAGGATCAACATTTTTGTAAGTCTCCATGGAACCGTGTGGAAGGGTATCCCCCACCGGCTTGACGCTCCGTCAAGAAGCGTCCCCACGACAAAGGGAAAAGATTCCGCAATGGTACCGTCAGCCGTCCCGCTCCTACAAGGAGGGGGACGGCCGGGCATTCATCACAGGCGGGGGCTGACCCATTCGACGACCGCGGCCAGCGCGGTAGCAAGGGCGGGCCCGTCCTCGCCACCACCCTGGGCGAGGTCCGGGCGTCCGCCGCCCTTGCCCCCGATCTGACCGGCGATATGGGACAACAGTTCCCCGGCCTTGACCTTGCCCATTGCACTGCCGTTCACACCGGCAACCAGGGCGGCCTTGCCGTCCTGGGCGCCGGCCAGCACGATCACCGCGTCACCCAGCTGCTGCTTCAGGCGGTCGATGGCATCACGCAGGGCCTTGGCATCGAAGCCTTCCAGGCGGGCGGCCAGGACCTTCACCCCGGCCACTTCCACGGCCTGGCTGGACAGGTCGGCGGTGGCGCCGGCGGCAACCTTGGCCTTCACTGCCTCCAGTTCGCGTTCCAGCTGCTTCTGGCGCTGGCCCAGCGCGCGGATCTTCTCGACCACGTCGGCGGCGCTGCCGCCCAGCAGTTCGGCCGCTTCGGCCAGGCGGGCCTCTTCGGCATCCACGTAGTCCAGCGCGCCCTGCCCGGTCACCGCCTCGATGCGGCGCACGCCGGCCGAGACACCGCCTTCAGAGGTGATCTTGAACAGACCGATATCGCCGGTGCGCCCGACGTGGGTACCGCCACACAGTTCGGTGGAGTAGTCACCCATCTTCAGCACGCGCACGTTCTCGCCGTACTTCTCGCCGAACAGCGCCATCGCACCGAAATCCAGCGCTTCCTGCATGCCCATGTTGTGCACTTCGGCGGCGTTGTTGGCACGCACCTGCTGGTTGACCTTGCGCTCGATGATCGCCAGTTCCTCGGCCGTGATCGGCTGGAAATGCGAGAAATCGAAGCGCAGGCGGTCCGGCGCCACCAGCGAGCCCTTCTGCTGCACGTGGGTGCCCAGCACTTCGCGCAGGGCGGCATGCAGCAGGTGGGTGGCCGAGTGGTTGAGAATGGTGGCGCCACGGCGCTCGCCATCGACCTGGCCAGCCAGCACGTCGCCCACCTTCAGGCCGCCCTCGGCCAGGGTGCCGACGTGGCCATGGAACTGGCCAGCGAACTTCTGCGTGTCGGTCACGTCCAGGCGCACGCCGGCGCCGCTCAGCACGCCGGTATCGCCTACCTGGCCGCCGGATTCAGCATAGAACGGAGTCTTGTCGGTGATCACGATGACCGCATCGCCGGCATCGGCCGCAGCCACCGGGCGACCGTCCTTGAGCACGGCCAGCACGGTCAGGCCGTCGGCCTGCAGGCGGTCGTAGCCCAGGAACACGGTCGGGGTGAGCGTGGCCACCAGCTCGGCCGGCAGGGTCACGCCGCCGCCGAACTTGCCGGCCGCGCGCGCCGTCTCGCGCTGCTGTTCCATGGCCGCATCGAAACCGGCGATGTCCACGGTCAGTTCGCGCTCGCGGGCGATGTCCTGGGTCAGGTCCAGCGGGAAGCCGTAGGTGTCGTACAGGCGGAACGCGTCCACGCCGGGAATGACGCCGTTGCCAGCCTTGGCGGCCACGTCCTCGAAGATCTTCATGCCGGCGTCGAGGGTTTCGGCGAAACGCTCCTCTTCGGCCTGCAGGGCGCGGGTGACGGTGTCCACCGCCGCCGGCAGTTCCGGGTAGGCCTTGCCCATCTGCTCGACCAGGGTCGGCACCAGCTTGCTGAAGAACGGCTGGCGCACGCCCAGCATCCAGCCGTGGCGCAGGGCGCGGCGGATGATGCGGCGCAGGACATAGCCGCGGCCTTCATTGGACGGCAGCACGCCATCGACGATCAGGAACGAACAGGCGCGGATGTGATCGGCGATCACCCGCAGCGACTTGTTTTCCAGATCGGCCGTGCCGGTCAGCTCGCTGGCCTTGCGGATCAGCGCCTGGAACAGGTCGATCTCGTAATTGGTGTGAACGTGCTGCAGGATCGCCGCCAAGCGCTCCAGGCCCATGCCGGTGTCCACGCACGGCGCCGGCAGCGGCACCAGGGTGCCGTCGGGCTGGCGGTCGAACTGCATGAAGACCAGGTTCCAGATCTCGATGAAGCGGTCGCCGTCTTCATCCGGCGAACCCGGGGGGCCACCGGCGATATGGTCGCCATGGTCGTAGAAGATCTCGGTGCACGGGCCGCAGGGCCCGGTGTCGGCCATCTGCCAGAAGTTGTCCGAGGCGAACGGGGCACCCTTGTTGTCGCCGATGCGCACGATGCGCTCTTCCGGAATACCGACCATGTCGCGCCACAGCGCATAGGCTTCGTCGTCGGTCTGGTAGACGGTGACCAGCAGGCGCTCGGCCGGCAGCTTCCAGACCTGGGTCAGCAGTTCCCAGGCCCAGGCAATGGCGTCCTTCTTGAAGTAGTCACCGAAGGACCAGTTGCCCAGCATTTCAAAGAAGGTGTGGTGGCGCGCGGTGTAGCCCACCTGGTCCAGATCGTTGTGCTTGCCGCCGGCACGCAGGCAGCGCTGCACGTCGGCCGCGCGCACGTAGCTGCGCTTTTCCGCGCCAAGGAACACGTCCTTGAACTGCACCATGCCGGAATTGGTGAACAGCAGGGTCGGATCGTTGCCCGGCACCAGCGGCGCGGACGGCACGATGGTGTGGCCTTTGCCCTTGAAGAATTCAAGGAAATCGCTGCGGATCTGGGAGGTCGTGAATTTGGCGGATGCGTTCATTGGGGGCTGGCAGTCTGCGGGCCGGCGACCCTGCACCGCCGGCCGCACTGGCCGGGGTCGCGACGGACCGCCGAAAACCTAAAGGGTAGCAGGCCCGGCGCCGCCAGTCTCAGTCATCCGGGTCGAAGCGGGTGGCGCGGCGGATGGTGTCGCCGTCGAAGCCCCGCCGGGCCAGCAGATCGGCGGCCTTGCGGCGCTGGGCCAGGTCCTGTGGGCCGTCCTCGCCGAAGCGGCGGCGGACCAGGTCACGGGCGTTTTCCTGCCAATCGCCCTCATAGCTGTCCATGGCAGCGCTGATGGCCGCACTGTCCAGGCCATGGGTGCCCAGTTCGGCACGCACGTGGATCGGGCCATAACCGGTGTTGGCGCGCATGCGCACCAGATTCTCGGCAAAACGGGTGTCGTCCTGCCAGCCAGCCTCGGTCAGCTTGGCCACGGCGGCCTGCGCGGCCTCGTCTTCGATCCCGCGGGCGGTCAGCTTGCGGGTCAATTCCTTGCGCGAATGCTCACGCCGCACCAGCAGGCCCAGGGCGCGCTGCACCGGCGTCTGCTCGCGGGGCCGGCGCTTGCGGCCGGTGGGGACGTCGTCAGCGTCGGACATCGGTTACTCCAAGGGTGGCGCCGTCCCTGGCACCCAGCCCATCCGTGGGCGATTCGAACCTGCGGGACAGGGCAACTTCACTGACGGCGCCGCCCTGCCCCACAGCAAGACTTACTCGTCGTCGCCGTCGTCGTCGCCTTCTTCGCGCGCCGCTTCGGCCGGCTGGAACTTCTCGCGCAGTTCGGCTTCCAGCTTGGCAGCCACGGACGGGTTGTCGCGCAGATAGCCGCGGGCGTTGTCCTTGCCCTGGCCGATTCGCTCTTCGCCGTAGCTGTACCAGGCGCCGGCCTTCTCGACCAGCTTGGCGTCCACGCCCATATCGATCAGCTCGCCCTCGCGGCTGATGCCCTCGCCGTACAGGATTTCAGTGATGACCTGCTTGAACGGCGGTGCCAGCTTGTTCTTGACGACCTTGATCTTGGTCTGGTTGCCGATGATCTCGTCGCCCTTCTTGATCGCGCCGATGCGGCGGATATCCAGGCGGACCGAGGCGTAGAACTTCAGCGCATTGCCACCGGTGGTGGTTTCCGGGCTCTGGCCCGGCATCATCACGCCGATCTTCATGCGCAGCTGGTTGATGAAGATCACCAGCGTGTTGGAACGCTTGATGTTGCCGGTCAGCTTGCGCAGCGCCTGGCTCATCAGGCGGGCCTGCAGGCCCGGCAGCTGATCACCCATTTCGCCTTCGATTTCGGCCTTCGGGGTCAGCGCGGCAACCGAGTCGATCACCAGGATGTCCACCGAACCCGAACGCACCAGCATGTCGGCGATTTCCAGCGCCTGCTCACCGGTATCGGGCTGGGACAGCAGCAGGTCGTCCACGTTCACGCCCAGCTTGCCGGCGTAGATCGGGTCCAGCGCATGCTCGGCGTCGATGAAGGCAGCGGTGCCGCCCATCTTCTGGCATTCGGCAATGGCCTGCAGGGTCAGGGTGGTCTTGCCCGACGATTCCGGACCATAGATTTCAACGACACGGCCCTTCGGCAGACCGCCGATGCCCAGTGCGATGTCGAGCATCAGCGAACCGGTCGGGATGGCTTCGACGGGCTCGACCACGCGGTCGCCCATGCGCATCACCGAGCCCTTGCCGAACTGCTTCTCGATCTGGCCCAGAGCAGCAGCCAAGGCGCGCTTCTTGTTCTCGTCCATCGTATTGGTCCTTGCAGAGGTCATGTCGTTGGGGGTGCTGTCTTTGGGGGTCTTCTTTGCCATGGGTTCACTTTAAGTCGGACGTATCGCACAGGCTGAGATTCTGCCCGGCGCTCTGAAAAGAATTATCGGACATCCGTACCAACCTCAGTGGAACCAGAGAATCGCCACAAAAGACCGCGGGGAATTGCGCTGTGGAACGGGTCAACGGTTGGGCCGCAGCAGGCCGCAGTACAGGCCCTCGATGGCGAAGTCCTGGTCGGGCAGGACCTCGATCGGCTTGTAGTCGGGGTTGCGCGGCAGCAGACGGATGCGGTCCTTGGCGATCTTCAGCAGCTTGACGGTGATCTCGTCATCGATGCGGGCCACCACGATCTGCCCGGAATGGGCATCGCGGGTGCGGTGCACACCGATCAGGTCGCCGTCGAAGATGCCTTCGTCGATCATCGAATCGCCCTGCACCTTCAGCAGGTAGTCCGGCGCGGGCGAGAAGAACACCCGGTCCAGCACCACGAAGTCGTCCGAGCCGATGTCGGCGCCGATCGGCAGACCGGCCGCGACCCGACCCAGCACCGGCAGCCGCAGCACGCTGTCGGGCAAGCCCGGCTCGGCCAGCTTCTGCAGCGGAGGAGCCTGCACCAGGCGGATGCCGCGGGCCTGGCCCGGGATGCGGCGGATCGCCCCGGCCTGCTCCAGCGCTTCCAGGTGGTACTGGGCCGCGCGGACGCCCTTGAAGCCGAAGGCGCGTGCGATTTCAGTCTGCGACGGCGGTGCGCCATCGCTCTCGATACGCTCGGCGATCAACTGCAGGATCGCCTGCTGGGTGTCGGTCAGGTCCATGGTTAGTAGTATTACTACTAATATCGGCCACCGCAAGTGCCGGGTGCGACACGGCGGCGGGGCATGGACCAGCAGGCAACGGCAAGGGCAAGGGCAGCCGACTGACAGTCGGCTCTACCGGATCGGCTCTACCGGATCGGCTCTACCGGGATCGCGCAGGTTACGTGTGTTTGCCGCTGCGCCAGATCGAGAACAGGATCCACACCCCGCAGAACCCGGCGCCGACGAAGCCGCACACCCCCAGCGCCAGCAGCCAGCGGCTGGAGATGCCGCCCACGCTGTGCATCACGATGGACGAGCCGATGATCAGCGCGGCGGTGACGATGCCCATTACCAGCCGGTTGGCGGCCCGGTTCACCTGGTCGCCGAAGCCCTGCAGGGCGCTGGTCTCCACCTTCAGCTGCAGGCGGCCGCGGCGCGCCGCCTGGACCAGCTTACGCAGGTCGCGCGGCAGTTCCCCGGCCAGGTCGATCATGCCCTGCAGGGAGCGCCGGCCACGCTTGATCAGCGCCCGCGGCGCATAGCGCTGCAGCACCACGCGTTCCAGGAACGGGCGCGCGGCGCTGGCCATGTCGAAATCCGGGTCCAGCTGCCGGCCCATGCCCTCCAGGGTCAGGAAGGCCTTGATCATCAGGGCCAGGTCGGCCGGCAGGGTCAGGCTGTAGCTGCGCAGCAGCTGGGTGATGTCACCCAGCATCAGGCCGATGCGCAGGTCCTTCAGCGGCACCCCGCGGTACTGGTCGACGAACTGGCTGATGTCGTGCTGCAGCCGGTTTTCATCCACCTCCACGCCCCCGGCCCAGTCCAGCAGCACGTCGGCCACGCCCTGCGGGTCTTGTTCCACCAGGCCGTGCAGCAGCTGCGCGACCTGGAAGCGGCGCACCTCGGACAAGGCGCCAACCATGCCGAAGTCGATCACCCCGATACGGCCATCGCGCAGATAGATGATGTTGCCTGGATGCGGATCAGCATGGAAGCTGCCGTCCTCGAGCACCATCTTCAGGACGATATCGGCACCGCGCCGCGCCAAGGTGCGACGGTCCAGGCCCGCGGCATCCACGGCCGCCAGGTCACGGCCGGGAATGCCGTCCACGAAGTCCTGCACGTTCAGGCTTTCGCAGGTCCACTGCCAGTGCACCGCGGGAACCAGGATGTCGTCGCGCCCCTGGAAATTGCGGGCAATGCGCTCGGCGTTGCGGCACTCGGCGGCGAAGTCGAGTTCGCGGCGCAGCGATACGGTGAACTGCTGCACGACCTCGGCCGGCCGGTAGCGGCGCAGGTCTGGAAGGCGCGCTTCCACGATCTCGGCCAGGCGCGCCAGCAGTCGCAGGTCGGCTTCGACCACGTCACGGATGCCGGGCCGGCGCACTTTCAACACCACCTCGCTGCCGTCATGCAGGCGCGCCCGGTGTGCCTGGGCCAGCGAGGCGGCCGCCATCGGCGTTTCATCCAGGAAAGCGAACACCTGCGCCGGCGGCGCCCCCAGGTCGGCCTCCAGTTGTTCGCGGATGGCCGCGTACGGCAGCGCGGGCACGGCGTTCTGCAGTTCGGACAGCTCGGCGATCCAGTCCGGCGGCAGCAGGTCCACGCGGGTGGCCAGCACCTGGCCCAGTTTCACGAAGGTCGGCCCCAGATCCTGCAAGGCGCTGCGCACGCGCACCGGCGCGGTCATGCGCAGCATCTGCTGGCCTTCCTCGTTCCAGTGCAGCAGGCGGCCGGCGCGCTCCAGCACGCTGGCCAGGCCGATGCGGCGCACCACATCACCGAATCCATAGCGGATCAGGACGGCCGCGATTTCCTGCAGCCGGCCCAGGTCACGGACTGTGCCCAGTGTTTCCCACATCGCTGACGCCTCCGGTCATGTACCGGGCCAGCATGTCACAGCTGGGCGTCGATACCGCGCAATGCGGCCGCAACGGTCTGCCGGCGGATGGCGTCGCGGTCGCCATCGAACTGGAACAATTCCGCATGCGCATAGCCGCCGCGGCGCTTCCAGCCGATCCAGACACTGCCCACCGGCTTGTCCGCGCTCCCACCGCCCGGGCCGGCAATGCCGGTGACCGCCACGGCGATGCCCGCCCCGGAATTGACCAGCGCGCCGGACACCATTTCAAGCACCGTTTCGCGGCTGACCGCACCGGACTGCTCCAGCGTCTGCGCGCGCACCCCCAGCAGCCGCTGCTTGGCCTCGTAGCTGTAGACCACCATGCCGCAGTCGAAGAACGCCGACGAACCGGCGATATCGGTCATGCACTTGGCGATCCAGCCGCCACTGCAGCTTTCGGCGGTGACCAGTTGCAGCGCGGCGTGCTGCAGGCGCTGCCCAAGCGCGGCGGCCTGGGCGTTCAGATCGGCATCGGTGGGAATGGACATCGGCAGGGTTCGCGGAAACGACGGCACGTTGTACCGCAGATCCGCTCCGCTGTCCCGCCGCATCAGTGGTCGTGGTGCAGGTAACGGGCCTGGGCCGGCAGGCGCAGGCTGACCAGAAAAGCCACCACCATCATCACCGTGACATACCAGAAGAACAGCTGCTCATGGCCCAGCTGCTTCAGCCCCAGCGCGGCGTACTCGGCGCTGCCACCGAACACGGCGTTGCCGATGGCGTAGGCCAGGCCCACGCCCAGTGCGCGCACCTGCGGTGGGAACATTTCGGCTTTCACGATGCCCGAGATGGACGTGTAGAAACTGACGATGGCCAACGCCAGCACGATCAGCCCGAAGGCCGCCCACGGGCTGGTGACGTGCTGCAGGGTAATCAGGATCGGCACGGTGGTGAGCGCACCGAGCGCACCGAACAGCATCATGCTGGTGCGACGGCCGATGCGGTCGGAGAGCATGCCGAACAGCGGCTGCATGCACATGTACAGGAACAATGCCCCGGTCATCACGTAACTGGCGGTCTTGATCGGCAGGTGCACCGTGTTCACCAGGAACTTCTGCATGTAGGTGGTGAAGGTGTAGAAGATCAGCGAGCCGCCGGCGGTATAGCCGAGCACGGTGAAGAAAGCCGCCTTGTGGTCGCGGAACAGCGCGCCCAGCGTGCCGGCGTCCTTGTCATCGCGGCTCGATTCGCTCTGGGTCTCGTGCAGTGTTCGCCGCAGCAGCAGCGCGACCACGGCAGCGACGGCACCCAGCACGAATGGAATGCGCCAGCCCCAGGCACGGATCTCGGCCTCGCTCAGCACGGATTCCATGATGACGATCACCAGCACGGCCAGCAGCTGGCCGCCGATCAGGGTGACGTACTGGAACGAAGAGAAGAATCCGCGCTGGCCGCGCAGCGCGACTTCGCTCATGTAGGTGGCCGTGGTGCCGTACTCGCCGCCCACCGACAGGCCCTGGATCAGGCGCGCCACCAGCAGCAGCACCGGCGCCAGCGCACCGATGGTCGCGTAGGTCGGCAGGCAGGCCACCATCAGCGAACCACCGCACATCATGCTGACCGAGATCAGCAGCGATTTCTTGCGCCCCAGGCGGTCGGCAATGCGACCGAACAGCCAGCCGCCGATCGGCCGCATCAGGAAGCCGGCCGCGAACACGCCAGCCGTGTTGAGCAGCTGCACGGTGGGATTGGAGGCGGGGAAGAAGGCGCCCGCGAAGTAGATCGCACAGAACGCGTAGACGTAGAAGTCGAACCATTCCACCAGGTTGCCGGACGAGGCCGACATGATGGCGAAGACGCGATGGCGCTTCTCCGCAGCGGTGTACTGGGGCAGATCGACGGCCGGGGCCTGCGACATGGGGAACTCCGAAGGGGGCCGTGGGGGCCGACCTTCGGATCATCCTCCCGCCGTGTGCAAGACGGTGTGCAGCATCAGGCGGCTGGCGTGCGGTAATCGGCCGGTTGTGCGACGGGGTCGGATCCCGAAAGGCGAAGGGGTCGAATCCCGTTGCAACGCAACGGGCTCCGACCCCACGCGCCGGCATCACCACTCCGGCAGTTTTTCCGGCAGCAACGCACGGATCGGCGCGCCATCGGCGCTGGCCGCCAGTTTCTCGGCCTCGGCGATCGGCAGATCGACCTGCAGCAGCCAGCCGTCTTCATCGGCCTGCTCGCTGCGGATCACTTCCAGCTGGTGCAGGCGTGCGCGCAGGCGCCCCGCACTGGGTGGCAGGCGCAGCTCGCCGGTCACGTGCTGCAGGCCCAGGCGGCGGCCCAGCACGGTCTGCAGCAGCTCCAGGCCCTGGCCGTCACGCGCCGAAATCCAGACCCGCTCGCGACGGGCCTCGTCGGGCACGCCGTCCTGGCCGTCGTGGCGCACCTGCGCACCGTCAATGCGGTCGATCTTGTTGAACACCAGCAACTGCGGCAGGTCGCCTGCACCCACCGCGGCCAGCACCTCGTCCACCTGGGCGATGCGCTCTTCGCGGTGCGGGTCGGCGGCATCGACGATGTGCAGCAGGAAATCCGCCTCGCGCGCCTCGGACAGGGTGGAGCGGAACGCCGCCACCAGGTCATGCGGCAGGTCGCGCACGAAGCCCACGGTGTCGGCCAGCACCACGTTGCCACCGGGCACCGCAATGCGCCGCACGGTCGGATCCAGCGTAGCGAACAGCTGGTCGGCCGCGTACGCCTCGGCACCGGTCAGCGCGTTGAACAGCGTGGACTTGCCGGCGTTGGTGTAGCCCACCAGGGCCACGCGCGGCAGTTCGCTGCGCACACGTGCACGGCGCATCTGGGTGCGCTGCACTTCCACCTTCTCCAGCCGCTTCTGCAGCTGTTCCACCCGCTTCTGCAGCAGGCGGCGGTCGGTTTCCAGCTGGGTTTCACCCGGGCCACGCAGGCCGATCGAACCACCGCGCTGGCGCTCCAGGTGGGTCCAGCCGCGCACCAGCCGCGTGGCGATATGCCGCAGCTGGGCCAGCTCGACCTGCAGCTTGCCTTCGTGGCTGTGCGCACGCTGGGCGAAGATGTCCAGGATCAGACCGGTACGGTCGATCACCCGGCGTTCCAGGAAGCGTTCCAGGTTGCGTTCCTGGCCAGGGCTGAGTGCGTGGTTGACCAGGATCAGGTCGGCGCCGGTGGCCTCCACCGCCGCCTTGATCTCATCCAGCTTGCCGCTGCCGATCAGGGTGGACGGATTGGGGCGATCCAGACGCGCGGTGATGGTGGCAGCGATGCTGGCCCCGGCCGAGCGGGCCAGATCGCCGAATTCTTCCAGCACATCCTCTTCCAGCTTGCCGAAGTGGGGCTGGATCAGCAGGGCGTGTTCGCCCCGTTTCGAGCGGTCAAACATTCACCGCTCCGTTGTTACTCGTCTGCTTCATCACCCGCCTGACCATTTTCACCCGACTGCACGTAGCCGCCGCCCGGGCCGACCTTGACGTTGCGCGCCGGCACCACCGTGGAGATGGCGTGCTTGTAGACCATCTGGCTGACGGTGTTGCGCAGCAGGACCACGAACTGATCGAACGATTCGATCGTGCCCTGCAGCTTGATACCGTTGACCAGGTACACCGAAACCGGCACGCGTTCGCGCCGCAGTGCGTTCAGGAAAGGATCCTGCAGCGATTGCCCCTTGGACATTGCATACTCCTGATTATTGTTCTTATTGGATTGCCGGCGCTGGCTGCGGCCCCCGAGCCGCACGCCGGCCCATGATGGTACACGGCCAGCGGCCGTTCAGCGTGCGACGAAGGTCGCGACTGCGTCGGCCAGCCGCTGTTGGTCGATATGGGGGTCGAACCAGCGGGCATCAAGCTCGCCGCGCAGCCAGGTCAGCTGGCGCTTGGCCAGCTGGCGGGTGGCGAAGATACCCTTGTCACGGAACCCGGCGGCAGTGCCCTGCCCGTCCAGGAATTCCCAGGCCTGGCGGTAACCGACCGCCCTGACCGCCGGCAGGTCCAGCGGCGCAGCCACGGCAGCCATCTGCGGCAGGGCGCGCAGGGCGCGCACCTCGTCCAGGAACCCCTGCGCCAGCATGGCGTCGAAACGCGCTTCGATGCGCTGGTGCAGCAGCGCCCGCTCGCGCGGGGCCAGGATCAGCTTCAGGGTCCGCACCGGCAGCGGCGCAACACCGCGCTGGCGCTGCAGTTCGGTGATCGGCGTGCCGGTCAGCCGGTACACCTCCAGCGCCCGCTGGATGCGCTGCGGGTCGGTGGCATGGATGCGCGCCGCCGCGGCCGGATCGACCGCCGCCAGATCGTTGTGCAGGGCCGCCCAACCACGCTCGGCCGCCTCGGCCGCCAGCGCTTCGCGCAGGCCGGGATCGGCTTCCGGCATCGGCGAAAGGCCTTCCAGCAACGCCCGGAAGTACAGGCCGGTGCCGCCGGCCAGGATCGGCATGCGGCCACGGGCCACGATGTCGGCCACCACGCGGCCGGCGTCGGCGGCGAACTCGGCGGCCGAATAGGTCTGCCAGGGATCACGCAGGTCCAGCAGATGGTGCGGCGCCTGCGCGCGCTCGGCGGCGTCCGGCTTGGCCGAGCCGATATCCAGGCCGCGGTAGACCAGCGCCGAATCGACGCTGACGATCTCGCCGTTCAACTGTTTGGCCAGGGCGATCGCGGTGGCGGTCTTGCCGCTGGCGGTCGGCCCCATCACGGCGATCGCCAGCGGTCGCCGGTCGGCGGCCATCAGTCTTCGTCCGGCCAGCGGATCGCCGCGGTGGCGGCCACGCGCGGGGCGGGCACGGCCTCGACCGCCTGCCAGATCTTCAAGGCGTCGACCGTGGCGGCCACGTCGTGCACGCGCACGATGCGCGCACCGCGCTGCACCGCGATCAGGTGCGCGGCCACCGACGCTGCGACACGCTCGGTTGGCACCTGCCGCCCGGTCAGCTCGCCCAGGCTGCGCTTGCGCGACAGGCCGGCCAGCATCGGCACGCCCAGTTCCAGAAAGCGCTCGGAACGGGCCAGCAGAGTCATGTTGTGCGCAGTGGTCTTGCCGAAGCCGAAGCCGAGGTCGATGACCAGGTGTTTCTTGGCGATGCCGGCCATTTCAGCGGCGAACAGGCGCTGCACCAGGAAGCCGTGTACCTCGGCCACCACGTCGTCGTAGTGCGGTTCGGCCTGCATGTTGCCGGGCTCGCCCTGCATGTGCATCAGCACCACCGGCACGCCCGCGGCGGCGGCGGCTTCCAGCGCGCCTTCCTGGCGCAGGCCGTAGATGTCGTTGATCATGCCCGCGCCAGCGGCCACGGCCGCACGCATCACTTCCGGCTTGAAGGTGTCGATGCTGATCGGCACCTGGGTGCGCGCCGCGAGCTGTTCGATGACCGGCACGACGCGCTGCAGCTCTTCGTCGATCGACACCGGGGCGGCGCCCGGGCGGGTGGATTCACCGCCGATATCGAGCAGGTCGGCGCCCTGCTCCACCAGCTTCAGGCCATGGGCGACCGCCGCGTCGGTGCTGTCATGTGCGCCGCCGTCGGAGAACGAATCGGGGGTTACATTGACGATGCCCATGACCTGGGCGCGATCCAGGCGCAGGATGCGGCCGGCGCAATCGAGCTGGGGCGAGATGTCGAACATGAGCGATCCTGCGGGTAACGGCGTTTAGTTTAGTTCGGCAGGGCTGCGCCCTGCACCCTTGTAGAGTCGAGCCGTGCTCGACTGAAACAACATCAAAAGCCGAAGCAACAGCAGCAGCGGGTTTGCTTCGGGATGGCGGGGTGGGTCCGGTTGCGGGGGACGGCGCAAGTACGTCCATGTAGCCTCGGTCGCGCCGTCCATGGCGCTCACGCCCCCGCAACCGGACCCACCCCGCCTTCGACAGCTTCCCGCGATCTGTCGGAACGGCACGGGGTCGGATCCCGTTGCTGCGCAACGGGATCCGACCCCAAATGAAGATCGATATCGGACAGATTCATCCACGCATGGCGTGGATCTACCGTGTCGACCAAGGTCGACACCTACCAACAGCACACGGAATCTGTCAGAAGTGGGGCGGTGTCCCACGGAATGCACGCTTTTGACGTTGACGTTGACGTTGACGTTGAGCGGGTGCAGGGCGCAGCCCTGCCGGGAAACCCTCAGCGCGGGCGGCGGCGTTTGCGGTCGACGTACAGGGTCTTGATGACGCTCAGCACGATACCCACGCCAATGCCGACACCGCAGCCGAGCAACAGGTTGTCCAGGGTCAGCCCGACCACGACACCGACGATGGTGGCGATGACCATTTCAACGGTGTGGGAGATCGGCTGCGGCGGGGGAATGGACATACGGGCTCCAGCGAAAGACAGGGGTGCGGGTGTAGCGCGGAAACAACGAGGCCGGGTTGCCCCGGCCTCGTCTGCGATCAGCATTGGCGGGCCGTCAGTGCGACTCGGCCGGGCCGGCGATCGGCGGCAGCGGACGGGCGTCGCCGCCCTTGTCGTTGCTGCCGCCATCCTTGTTGGACTTGTTCCAGCCCATCGGCGGCGGCGGATCGCGGCCTTCCATGATCGCGTCGATCTGCGGCGCGTCGATGGTTTCGTACTGCAGCAGCAGCTGCGACATCGCGTGCAGCTTGTCCAGGTTGGCCGTCATCAGCTCGGTGGTACGCGCGTAGGCCTCGTCCAGGATGTTGCGCACTTCCTCGTCGATGCGGCGGGCGGTGTCGTTGGACACGCTCTTGTGCTGGGTGACCGAACGGCCCAAGAACACCTCGTCGTCCTCTTCGCCATAGGCGATCGGGCCGAGCTGGTCGGACAGGCCCCACTTGGTGACCATGTTGCGGGCCATCTTGGTGGCGCGCTCGATGTCGTTGGAGGCACCGGTGGTGACCTTGTCGGCACCGAAGATCAGCTCCTCGGCCACGCGACCACCGTACAGCGAGCACAGCTGCGACTTGATCGCCACGCGGTTCATCGAATAGCGGTCGCCTTCCGGCAGGTACATGGTCACACCCAGCGCACGACCGCGCGGAATGATGGTGACCTTGTAGACCGGATCATGCTCGGGCACCAGGCGACCGACGATGGCGTGGCCGGCTTCGTGGTACGCGGTGAGGGTCTTCTCTTCCTCGCTCATGGCCATCGAGCGGCGCTCGGCGCCCATCAGGATCTTGTCGCGGGCACGGTCGAAGTGGTCCATGCGGACTTCCTTCTCGTTGCCACGCGCGGCGAACAGCGCCGCTTCGTTGCACAGGTTGGCCAGGTCGGCACCGGAGAAGCCCGGGGTACCGCGCGCGATCACCATCGGCTCGACGTCATCGGCCAGCGGCAGCTTGCGCATGTGCACCTTCAGGATGTGCTCGCGGCCCTTCACATCCGGCAGGCCGACCACGACCTGGCGGTCGAAACGGCCCGGGCGCAGCAGCGCCGGGTCCAGCACGTCCGGACGGTTGGTCGCGGCGATCACGATCACGCCTTCGCCACCTTCGAAACCGTCCATCTCGACAAGCAGCTGGTTCAGGGTCTGCTCGCGTTCGTCATGACCGCCGCCCAGGCCGGCACCACGGTGGCGACCGACGGCGTCGATTTCATCGATGAAGATGATGCACGGGGCGTGCTTCTTGGCCTGCTCGAACATGTCGCGCACGCGGCTGGCGCCGACGCCGACGAACATTTCCACGAAATCCGAACCGGAGATCGAGAAGAACGGCACCTTGGCTTCGCCGGCGATGGCCTTGGCCAGCAGCGTCTTGCCGGTACCGGGCGGACCGACCATCAGCACGCCGCGCGGAATCTTGCCGCCCAGCTTGGTGAACTTGGACGGATCACGCAGGAAGTCGACGAGCTCGCCCACTTCTTCCTTGGCTTCATCGCAGCCAGCAACGTCGGCGAAGGTGACCTTGATCTGGTCTTCGCCCTGCAGCTTGGCGCGCGACTTGCCGAAGGACATGGCGCCCTTGGCACCACCGCCACCGCCCTGCATCTGGCGCATGATGAACAGCCAGAAGCCGATGATCAGGATGACCGGCAGGAAGTTCATCAGGATGGCCGCGAAGGAAATGCCGCTGGACGGCTGTTCCTGCACGATGTCCACGTTCTTGGTACGCAGCACGTTGATCAGGTCGCGATCAGCCGGTGCCGACACCGTACCGGTCTGGCCGCCACGGGTGGTGTAGGTGATTTCGTTGGTCAGGCCGCGCGAATCGCCACCGAAGGTGACCTTCTGCACGTTGCCGCTGTCCACCTGGTCCAGGAACTGCGAATACGATGTGGCCTGCGCCCCGGCCCCGGAGGACTTGGGCGAGAAGCTCTGGAAGACCACCATCAGCACGACGGCGACGACCACCCATAGCAGGAGGTTCTTGGTCAAGTCGTTCATCCTCATTGGCTCCAGCGTTCCTCTTTCAGTGCGGGCATTGCGTTGGGGTCGAGCTTACGGGTCGAGCTTACTTCATGTGGGCGCGTTTTCCCTGACCCAAGGCGTAGACCTCGGGGGAACGCTTGCGCGAGGCTTCCGGCTTGCGGATGGAGACCTTGTCGTACCGACGGCGCATTTCACGCACGTAGTCATCGAAGCCTTCGCCCTGGAACAGCTTGATCAGGAACGCCCCACCGGTCTTGAGGTGGTTGTCGGCGAAATCCAGGGCCAGCTCTGCCAGGTGCATCATCCGCGGCTGGTCGACCGCGCCTACACCACTCTTATTGGGGGCCATGTCCGACAGCACAAGGTCTACCGGCTGATCGCCCAGCATGGCCTCGAACTGCGATAGGACGGTTTCTTCCCTGAAGTCACCGTGAAGGAACTCCACCCCGGCCAGCGGCGGCATGTCCAGGATGTCCAGGGCCAGCACGCGGCCGGTGTCGCCAATCTGTCTCCGCACCTGCTGAGACCAACCGCCCGGGGCCGCGCCGAGATCGACCACGACCATGTGCGGCTTCAGCAGCCGGTCACGTTCGAGCAGCTCTTCGAGCTTGTAGGCGGCACGCGAGCGCATGCCTTCGGCCTGCGCCTTCTTCACGAAGGGGTCGGAGAAGTGTTCCTTGAGCCAGCGCTGGCTGCTTTTGCTGCGGGTAGCCATTGGAAATAGGGGGTTACGGGGTCGTCATGATACCCTGATCACCCCATTCAACCGTGTTTTCTGCATGCCCATCGCCCTGACCGCTTCCCAGACCCGTTTCCTGCGCGGCCAAGCCCACGATCTGAAGGCACTGCTGCAGACCGGCGGCAAGGGCATCACGCCCGCGTTCATCGCCGAGCTGAACGAGGTGCTGGAGCGCCACGAACTGGTGAAAGTGAAGGTGGCCGCTGAAGATCGCGACGCCCGCGACGTGATGATCGGCGAGATCGTCGAAGCGACCGAAGCCGCGCTGGTGCAGCGTATCGGCCACGTGGCCGTGCTCTACCGCCCGAGCAAGGAGCAGCGACAGATCGTGCTTCCGCGCGGCTGATCGCCCTGCCCCATGCAGCTGAACCACGAACCGCCTGATTACGCTTACAGCCTGCGCGCGGCCGATGGCCGCTCGGCGCGGGTGAACGACCAGTCGCTGTCCAGCAGCTTCTTCCTGACGCCTGAACAGTTGGCAACGAACTGGCCGGTAGTGCGCGCTGCCGATCTGCAGGTGGCCGACCTGGAACCGATCCTGGCCCTGGGCCCGGCGCTGATCGTGCTGGGTACCGGCGATCGCCAGGTATTCCCGCCGGCCGTGGTGATGGCCGCCTGCCTTTCGCGGGGCATCGGCCTGGAAGTGATGAACAATCCGGCCGCCGCGCGCACGTTCAATATTCTTGCCGGCGAAGGCCGCAAGGTCGCCGCGGCCTTCATCCTGGAAGGTTGACGCGGGAGCCGCCGGGCGTAGCCCGGATCAGATCGCGATACCCACAGCGCCCGAGCCGATGCTCGGGCGCTTTCGTGTGGGCGCGAAGCGCCGCCGGGCATGGCCCGGCGCTACCCGTATCTGCCCGCGCTAGCGCGCCGGCAGATACTGCTGCGGGTCGACCGGCTTGCCGTTGTAACGAATCTCGAAGTGCAGCATGTCGCGGTTCGCACCGGTGCGGCCCATTTCCGCGATCTGCTCGCCGGCCTTCACGTTCTGCCCTTCGTTCACCAGGCGCTTGCGGTTGTGGCCATACGCCGACAGCCACTGGTCACTGTGCTTGATGATGATCAGCTCGCCGTAGCCCACCAGGCCTGCGCCGGAGTACACCACCACGCCGTTGGCAGATGCGCGCACCGGGGCCCCGCTGCTGCCGGCAATGTCGACGCCCTGCTTGGTGGCATCGCCAGCCACATAGCGCCCCACCACCGCACCGTCGGCCGGCCAGCGCCAGGCAATGCTGCTCTTCACCGGTGTAGCCGGCGCGGTGCTCGGCGCCGTCGAAGGCGTGCTGCCACTGCCGGTGGCCGGACGCGGCGCGGTGACCACCGTGGTGGGCGCGCGGCCGCTGCCGGCACCCTGCGGATACAACCGGATGACCTGGCCCGGGTAGATCTGCGACGGGTTGTCCAGCCGGTTCCAGGCAATCAGGTCGGCCGGAGTGATGTCGTGGATGCGCGCGAGTGCGTAGATGGTGTCGCCCTTGCGCACGACCACGGTCTGCCCCGGCTTGGGCACCGAGGTCTTGGGCGTACTGGCTGCCGCACCACTGCCACCGGGGCGGACCACCGTGGCGGTGCCACAGGCAGCCAGCGAGGAAACCAGCAATGCCAGCGCGCCAATGCGCACTCCCTTGCCCAGACCATTTGCATTCATGCGAACTTCGACCTCCATACAAGCCAGGCAACCAGCACCACCACCATCGCGGTGGCGATCCAGCCCAGCGGTTCAATCCAGCGCCGCAGCGCGGCTTCCGCGCGCGGGCCGCCAATGCGGATCACGGCGGCCAGAACGTACACACGCTTGCCGCGACCGATCAGCATGCTCAACAGATACTGCGGCATGGGCACACCGACGATACCCGATGCCCACGTGAAGACCTTCATCGGGATGGGCATGAAGCCACCCAGCACCAGGAAGGTGAACACCGCCCAGGGCGACTCGGCCATCTTGGCCTGCACCGTGGCGATGCCGTCCTCAATGGCCGGCAGCATGCCGAGCATCTCGAACAGCGGCTTCACCGCCTCGAAGGCGTAGTGGCCCAGGGCGTAACCGATCACCGCGCCCACCATCGAGCCGGCCAGGCTGAGGGTGGCAAACCACCAGCCGCGCTTGGGCTGGGCCACGCACATCGGCGCCAGCATCACTTCCGGCATGACCGGGAAGATGATGGCTTCGAAAAAACTCAAGACGGTCAGATAGGTCGGCGCGCGTTCGTGCGCCGCCCATTTCATCGCCCGCTCGTACAGCGGTCCGAAAATCTTCATGCAACCCTGCTCCCTGGATTCAGTCGAGCATGCCGGACAGCAGCGGCACGAAGGTGACCGGTGCCAGCACGCGTTGTTCGATGCTGCCGTCGGCCTTGCGGTCGAGCTGTACCAGCGATTGCCCACCGGGGCCGCCGACCGGCGCCACCAGGCGCCCCCCCACGGCCAACTGCTCGACCAGCGCATCGACCAGCGCCGGTGCGGCTGCGGTGACCACCACGGCGTCGTACGGGCCGTGCTCGGCCCAGCCCACCCGGCCGTCGTCATGCTTGGTGCGGATGTTCATGCCCAGCGCGCGGAAGCGCTTGCGCGCCTGCCGCAGCAGATCGCCGATGCGTTCGACCGTGTAGACCTCAAGCCCCACCGCGCCGAGTACGGCGGCCTGGTAGCCCGAGCCGGTGCCCACTTCCAGCACCGTCTTCGGTGCAACCTGCAGCACCGCTTCGGTCATCCGCGCCACCACCCAGGGCTGGGAAATGGTCTGGCCATGGCCGATCGGCAGCGCGGTGTCCTCATAGGCACGCGAGGCCAGGGCTTCATCGATGAACAGATGGCGCGGCACGATGCGGATGGCATTGAGCGTGGCCTCGTCGGCAATGCCGGCCTCGCGCAGGCGATCGACCAGGCGGTCGCGCACGCGCTGCGAAGTCATGCCGATCCCCACGGCTTCCGGCTGCAGGCGCAGGCGCGGGCTCATGCCGGCTGGTCCAGCGCGGCGCTCAGGCCACCGACCCAGCTGGCCACCTTCTCCAGTGCCTGGTAGCGGGTCAGGTCGACCTGGATGGGGGTGATCGAAATATGGCCGGTGCGCACCGCGTGGAAATCGGTACCGGGACCGGAGTCCTGCTCGCGACCGGCCGGACCGATCCAGTACACCTCGTTGCCGCGCGGATCTTTCTGCGCGATGCACCCTTCGGCGCGGTGGCGGTTGCCCAGGCGGGTCACTTCGAAGCCCTTCACCTCGCCCCACGGCAGGTCAGGCACGTTCACGTTCAGAATGGTGTCGGCCGGCAGCGGGTCGGCCTTCAGCCGGGCCACGATCTCCACCGCCGCACGCGCCGCGGTTTCGAAATGCTTCGGGTCATGGTTGCGGCTGACCAGCGAGACCGCGACCGCCGGCAGGCCCAGGAACCGCCCTTCCATGGCCGCCGATACCGTGCCGGAGTAGATGACATCGTCGCCGAGGTTGGCGGCATTGTTGATGCCCGACACGACGATATCCGGTTCGAACTCGAGCAGGCCGGTCAGCGCCAGATGCACGCAGTCGGTGGGCGTGCCCGCCACCGAGACGGTGTAGTGGTCGATGCGCTTGAGCCGGATCGGCAGATCCAGCGTCAATGAGTTGCTGGCACCGGACCGGTCGCGGTCGGGGGCAACCACCGTGACTTCATGCCCGGCTTCGCGCAGCACCTGCGCCAGCATCCGGATGCCTGCAGCGTCTACGCCGTCGTCGTTGCTGACCAGGATGCGCATGTTCGATTCAACCGCTTGATTTTCCAAGAATTCGATTCCATCACCTTGCCGCGTGGGCGGGACCGGCAGCCGCCCCCTCGGGAACCGGCGATCTCGCAAGTGCGTCCACTATTGTGCCGCAAGCGGGGCGCGGGTCCTACCCTGCCGGCGGTCACGGAAGCGTTTGAAATGCCGTAGGCAGCGCATCAGTGGCGGTTTACCCTGTGCACATGTCGCACCCAGAAGATGAAGACCCCGCTGCGCTGTTCCGCGCGGCCATCGGCGAAGTCACCCCGCTGCGCAAGGATGCCGAACCGGCGCCGGCCGCGCCACGGCCGAAACCGCGCGCCCGCATGGCCGAACGCGACGAGCAGGAAGCGGCCGGTGAGTTCGCCCGGCTGCTGCGCGACAGCAGTCCGCTGGAGGCGGGCGATACCGCCAGCTACCGGCGTGACACGCTGCCGCCGCGCATGTTCCAGCGGCTCAAGCGCGGCCAGTATTCGGTGCAGGACGAACTGGACCTGCATGGCGCGACTGCCGCGCAGGCCGAAGCGCTGCTGCGCCAGTTCCTGCTGGAAGCGCACGCGCATGAGTTCGGTTGCGTGCGCATCATCCACGGCAAGGGGCTGCAGTCTGACGGCGGCGCGCCGGTGCTGAAGAACCTGGTGGACCGCCTGTTGCGGCTGCGCAACGATGTGCTGGCGTTTCATTCGGCGCCGGCCGGCCAGGGCGGCACCGGTGCGGTGCTGGTGTTGTTGGCGCGGCGGTGAGGCATTCATCCACGCGTGGCGTGGATCTACCGGGCGGTGAGGCATGCATCCACGCCAGGCGTGGATGCGCCGCACCGCCGGGTCCTCACCCCTGCGAGGCGTCCTCCACCGGACCCAGCTCATGCAGCACTGCAGTGGCGTAGCAGCCCGGTGGCAGCGCAAAGGAAAGTTCGAGCACGTCTTCGGCCAGCCACTGGTGCTGCAGCAACGCTGGGCGCAGGCGCAACGCGCGCCGCTCCTGCTTCAGGCGCGCATCTTCCAGCCCCGCACGCAGTGCCTTGGATTCTTCATCGTCCAGCGCGCCCAGTTCCAGCGCGCGCGCGGCATCGGTACTGCGCAGCTCGCCCTCGCCCCACAACGGCGCGCTGGGATGGATGTCGAACCGTGCCAGGCGGTCAGCCAACGCATCGGTGTACGGCTCCGGACCGAACACGCTGCGGCTGCCATCGAGCATCCACACCTCACCCTGCAGCGGCTGATCCCAGCTGCCCTGCTCCACCCGGGCAGCCAGCACCCGGTTGAACAGCGCCGAACGGGCGGCCGACAGCAGCAGCGAGCGCTGGTCCTTGCGCATGCGGCGACCGCCGAACATGGCCAGCGCCGCCGGCACGTTGCCACCGTCGCGACCAAAACGCTGCTCGCCGAACCAGTTGGGCAGGCCACGGCTGGCGATCTGCTGCAGGCGTTCGCTGATCGCGGCGGCGTCGCCCTGCACGTCACGCAGGACCAGCTTGAAGCGATTTCCGGCCAGGGCGCCGCGCTGCAGCTTGCGGTTGTGCCAGGTGGCGTCGAGCACTTCAATCTCATCGCTGGCCAGTGCGACCAGGTCAGGCGCCACCCGCTTGGGCAGGTGCACGCTGAAGCGCTGGGTGGTGACCGCGTGGCGGTCCTTCATGCCGGCATAGCTGACCGCCATGTCCGGCAGGCCGGCCCAGGCTGCCAGCAGCTTGGCCACGTGCACCGTGTTGGCGCCGCGCTTGCGGATGTGCAACAGCAGGTGCTCGCCCTCGCCCGTGGCCTCGAAGGCCGGCAGTTCGTCCACCTGGAAATCTTCCGGCGTGCTGCGGATGCGGGCGCGCAGCAACGGCGCACCGAACGCCAACGGCACCGGAATCATGCGGCCACCAGCAGCACCACCGCCTGCGCGGCGATGCCTTCGCCACGCCCGGTGAAGCCCAGCTTCTCCGAGGTGGTGGCCTTCACGCTGACCGCGTCCAGCGGCAGCTGCAACAGGCCGCCGATGCGCTCACGCATGGCCAGCGCATGCGGGCCGACCTTGGGGCGCTCGCAGATGACGGTGATGTCGGTGTTGCCGACCCGCCAGCCGCGCTCGCGCAGCAGGCTGTCGCAGTGGCGTACGAAATCGCTGCTGTCGGCGCCCTTCCAGCGGTCGTCGCTGGGCGGGAAGTGCTGGCCGATATCGCCCAGCGCAAGCGCGCCCAGCATCGCATCGCACAGCGCGTGCAGGATCACGTCGCCATCGCTGTGGGCCAGCACGCCGCAGCTGTGCGGTACGTTCACGCCGCCAAGCATGATGTGGTCGCCTTCACCGAAGGCATGGACGTCATAGCCCTGGCCGATTCGGACGGGCGGGAACGGAGCGGTGCTCATGGATGCAACCCTTGCAGCAGGGCCGCGCGGTCACTCAACCAGCGCGGCGGGAAAGTACGAATTCGAAACGGTCCAGGTCGGCCGGCGTGGTGATCTTGAAGTTGTCCTCGCTGCCTTCCACCAGCAGCGGGCGGTGGCCCTGGCGTTCCATGGCCATGGCCTCGTCGGTCACCTCGACATCGGCAGCGGCGGCATCGGCCAGCGCGCGGGCCAGCTGGTGGCGGCGGAACAGCTGCGGGGTGAGCGCGCGCCACAGGCGTGCGCGCGGCTCGGTGGCATCGATGCCACCATCGTCGCCGGCACGCTTCAGGGTGTCGCGCACCGGCGCGGCCAGGATGGCGCCGACCGGGTCGGCACGCCCCACTTCCAGCAGCCGGCCCAGATCGGCCGGCGACAGGTTCGGGCGCGCGGCATCGTGCACCAGCACGAATTCATCGGCGCGCACGCTGTCGGGCAACGCCTGCAGGCCGGCCAGCACCGACGCGGCGCGGGTGGCGCCGCCGATGCAGGTCAGCACCGGCTTGCCCGCGAACTCTGTCCAGCCCGGCCAGTCGGCATCGTCCGGGCCCAGCACGACCATCACGCCGGCCACCGCCGGATGCGCCAGCAGCGCATCCAGGGTGTGGGCCAGCAGGATCCTGCCGCCTGCCTGCAGGTACTGCTTGGGCAGCGGTGCACCGAAGCGGGTTCCGCGGCCTGCCGCGGGCACCACTACCCAGATGGCCGCGCTCATGGCACGTCCGCCGTGTGGTCGCCGGTCTGTGCAGCCACCGGTGCAGCCGCCGGTGGACGCGAGGCGGCGTCCTCTACCACGCGGTAGAACTTCTCGCCGGGCTTGATCATGCCCAGCTCGCTGCGAGCGCGCTCTTCGATGGCGGCCTGGCCTTCCTTCAGGTCCTTCACTTCGGCAGCCAGCGCATCGTTGCGCTGCTGCAGACCTTCGTTGTCCCGTTCCTGGTTGGCGACCTGGGCCTCGAGCATCATCACTTCACCCGAATTGCCCGGGCCGAACCAGAAACGGTACTGCAGCCATGCCAGCAGCAGGGCCAGCACCAGCAGCAGCCAGCGCCAATCGCGCATGGGCTCAGCGCTTCAGCGAAACGAACGCGTCACGACCGGCGTAACGCGCGCCGGCGCCGAGAGCTTCCTCGATGCGCAGCAGCTGGTTGTACTTGGCCACGCGATCGCTGCGGCACAGCGAACCGGTCTTGATCTGGGTCGCGGTGGTGGCCACCGAGATGTCGGCGATGGTGGTGTCTTCGGTTTCGCCCGAACGGTGCGAGACCACGGCGGCGTAGCCGGCACGATCGGCCATGGCGATCGCTTCCAGGGTTTCGCTGAGCGTACCGATCTGGTTGACCTTGATCAGGATCGCGTTGGCGGTGCCCGAATCGATGCCTTCCTGGAAGATGCGCGGATTGGTGACGAACAGATCGTCGCCCACCAGCTGCACCTGCTTGCCGATGCGGTCGGTCAGCAGCTTCCAGCCGGCCCAGTCGTTCTCGGCCAGGCCATCTTCAATCGTGATGATCGGGTACTGCGCGGCCCAGTCGGCCAGGAAGTCGACGAACTGCTCGGAGGTCAGGCGCTTGTTCTCGCCCACCAGGTTGTACTTGCCGTTTTCGAAGAATTCGCTGGAGGCCACGTCCAGGCCCAGCAGCACGTCTTCACCGGCGGTGTAGCCGGCCTTGCCGATGGCTTCCAGGATGGTGTCCAGCGCTTCGACGTTGCTGCGGAAGTCCGGCGCGAAGCCGCCTTCGTCGCCCACGGCGGTGCTCAGGCCGTGACCCTTCAGCACCGACTTCAGCGAATGGAAGATTTCGGTGCCGGCGCGCAGCGCTTCGGAGAACGAGGTGAAGCCGACCGGCAGCACCATGAACTCCTGGAAGTCGACGTTGTTGTCGGCATGCGCACCGCCGTTGATGATGTTCATCATCGGCACCGGCAGCGACGGGGTGGCGCCGGTCTTGCCGGCCAGGTACTGCCACAGCGCCTGCTTGCTGGAAGCGGCGGCAGCGTGCGCGGCGGCCATGGAAACACCCAGCAGCGCGTTGGCGCCCAGGCGACCCTTGTTCTCGGTGCCGTCCAGATCGATCAGGCGACGGTCCAGGCCGGCCTGGTCGGTGGCTTCGAAGCCCTTCAGCGCGTTGGCGATGGCGCCATTGACGTTGTCGACGGCCTTGCGTACGCCCTTGCCCAGGTAACGGGTCTTGTCGCCGTCACGCAGCTCCACCGCTTCCTTGGTGCCGGTCGAGGCGCCGGAGGGGACTGCGGCACGACCGAACGAACCGTCCTCCAGGATGACTTCGGCTTCCAGCGTGGGGTTGCCACGGCTGTCGAGGATTTCACGGGCGTGGATGCTGCGGATCGTACTCATGGTCGGGCCGGTTACCTGTAAGGAGAGGAGGCGACAAAACGAATGCCGCGTGATTATCCCCGGCTGCCCGCCGCTTGCCAAATGGTGTCGCCGATCACGACCGGATCCTGGCCCTGCGCCAGCATCGGCACGGCCACGATCATGCCCAGCAGGGCCAGCAGCAACGCCGCCACCGCGGCCATGCCACGCCCACGCCGCAGGCGCCACGCCAGCACCGAAGCGACGCCACTGCCCAGCGCGGACACTGCCAGCACGCCGATGGCCGCAAACAGGGCCACCTGTACCGATTCCAGCGCATGGCTGCCATCGCCAGGTGAACCGATGGCCGACAGAAACACCAGCAGGCCTGCGCCCAGAGCCGCCCAGGCCAGCACGGCCAGGCCGAGCGCACACAGGCCCCAGGGCCACGGCCGGCGCGAAACGGGCGCGGAAGACGTTGGATTCATGAAGTGAATGGGCTCCCCGCCCGGGTGAGGATCACAGCTGGGCCAGCACGACCCCGCCAAGCAGCAGCGCCAGAGCAAGCAACAGCAGGCCTGCCAGCATGGCCGCGCCACGCGCACGACGCAGGCGCCAGCCCAGCACGGTAGTGACCGCGCTCAACACGCACGACACGGCCGCCGTGTTCAGGCAGGCCCAGCCCATCGTGTGCTGCCAGCGCGGCGCGGCACCGTCGCCGGGCATGCGCATGCTTCCCGCCGCCAGCAGCACGGCATAGGCCAGCGCCGCCCACATCAGCACGCCGAAGGCCACGGCCACCCAGCCCCACGGCCACTGCCGCCAGTGCCGCCGGCGACGCTGGGCTTCCAGCGCCGCCCACGGATCCAGACTCACGCGAAGCGCGAGAAACCGTGCTTCTTGGTCACCGCATCGAGCTCCATCAGGGTCTCGAGCAGCGCTTCCATCTGGTCCAGCGGCCACGCATTGGGACCGTCGGACAGCGCCTTGGACGGGTCCGGATGGGTTTCGGCGAACAGGCCGGAAATGCCCACGGCCACGGCAGCGCGCGCCAGCACCGGCACGTGTTCACGCTGGCCACCGGAACTGGTGCCCTGCCCGCCCGGCAGCTGCACCGAATGGGTGGCGTCGAACACCACCGGGCAGCCGGTGTCGCGCATCACCGCCAGCGAACGCATGTCGCTGACCAGGTTGTTGTAGCCGAAGCTGGCGCCACGCTCGCAGACCATGATCTGCTCGTTGCCCGTGGACTTGGCCTTCTCAACGACCGGCTTCATGTCCCACGGCGCCAGGAACTGGCCCTTCTTGATGTTGACCGGCTTGCCGGCGGCGCACACCTTGCGGATGAAATCGGTCTGGCGGACCAGGAATGCCGGGGTCTGCAGCACGTCCACCACCGAGGCCACTTCGTCCATCGGGGTGTATTCATGCACGTCGGTCAGCACCGGCACGCCGATCTGCTTCTTCACTTCGGCCAGCACCTTCAGGCCTTCTTCCATGCCCGGGCCGCGGAACGCGGTGCCCGAGGTACGGTTGGCCTTGTCGAAGCTCGACTTGAAGATGAAGTTGACGCCAAGCTTGTCGGTGATTTCCTTCAGCTTGCCGGCGGTATCGAGCTGCAGCTGCATCGACTCGATCACGCAGGGTCCAGCGATCAGGAACAGGGGCTGGTCCAGCCCAACCTCGAATCCACACAGTTTCATGGCGTTTCCTTGTTGGTCCGCGCGCCGTACAAGCCAGCGCGCTGGGGTTGAAGCATGCAGGATGGGGGCCGCAACCCCCATTCACAAGTCAGGCGCGGGCTTCGGCCAGCAGCGCGCCGCCGGCCTTGCGCTCACGCGCGGCACGGATGAAGCCGATGAACAGCGGGTGGCCGTCGCGCGGCGTGGACAGGAATTCCGGGTGCGCCTGGCAGGCCAGGAACCACGGGTGCGCATCGCGCGGCAGTTCCACCACTTCCACCAGGGTGTCGTCCATCGACTTGCCCGAGATCACCAGGCCGGCATCTTCCAGCTGGGTGCGGTAGCGGTTGTTGAACTCGTAGCGGTGGCGATGGCGCTCGGCCACCACGTCCTTGCCGTACAGCTCGCGGGCCAGGGTGCCCGGCTTCAGGCGCTGTTCCTGCAGGCCCAGGCGCATGGTGCCGCCCAGGTCGCTCTTGTCGTCGCGCTTTTCGACATCACCGGTGGCGGTGCGCCATTCGGTGATCAGGCCGATCACCGGGTCCGGCGACTGGCGGTCGTTCTCGGTGCTGTTGGCCTGCTCCAGGCCCAGCACGTGGCGCGCGTAATCGACCACCGCGGCCTGCATGCCGTAGCAGATGCCGAAGTACGGCACGCTGTTCTGGCGCGCGAACTGCGAGGTCAGCACCTTGCCTTCGAAGCCACGGTCACCGAAGCCGCCCGGCACCAGGATGCCATCGACGTCGGCCAGGGCGGCCATGTCGGTGCCTTCCAGGTCCTGCGCTTCCAACCACTTCAGGTTGACCTTGGTGCGCTGGCGCAGGCCACCATGCTTGAGCGCTTCACCCACCGACTTGTAGGCGTCCTGGTGGTCGACGTACTTGCCGACCACGGCGATGGTCACTTCGTCCAGCGGGTGCAGGGTGGCATCGACGGCGTCTTCCCACATCGACAGGTCCACCGGGCCGGCCTTGTCGGCCAGCTTCAGCTGGTTCACCACGATCTCGTCCAGGCCCTGCGCGTGCAGGCCCGAGGGAATGCGATAGAGCACGTCCACGTCCGGCACGCTGATGACGGCGCGTTCGGAGACGTTGGTGAACTGGGCGATCTTGCGGCGCTCCGAATCGGGCACGGCCTGCTCGGAACGGCACAGCAGCACGTCCGGCTGGATGCCGATCGAGCGCAGTTCCTTCACCGAATGCTGGGTCGGCTTGGTCTTCAGCTCACCGGCAGCGCCGATGTAGGGCACCAGGGTGAGGTGCATGAACAGGGCCTTCTCCGGGCCACGCTCGGTGCGCACCTGGCGGATGGCCTCCAGGAACGGCAGCGATTCGATGTCGCCCACCGTGCCGCCGATCTCGACCAGGGCCACGTCGTAGCCCTCGGTGGCTTCGTCGATGCAGCGGCGGATCTCGTCGGTGATGTGCGGAATGACCTGCACGGTCGCGCCCAGGTAGTCGCCGCGGCGCTCCTTGCGGATCACGTTCTCGTAGATGCGACCGGTGGTGACCGAGTTCTTGCGGCTCAGGCGGGTGCGCACGAAACGCTCGTAATGGCCCAGGTCGAGGTCGGTCTCGGCGCCATCGTCGGTGACGTAGACCTCGCCGTGCTGGAACGGGCTCATGGTGCCCGGGTCCACGTTGATGTACGGGTCGAGCTTCATCATCGTGACCTTCAGGCCACGCGCTTCAAGAATGGCGGCCAGCGACGCAGCGGCAATGCCTTTGCCGAGCGAGGACACCACGCCGCCGGTTACGAAAATCAAGGGAGTCATGGCTGCAAGCATCCTGTCTGGAAATGGAAAACGGCAGCACCACGCCTGCCCGGGGGGCAGACAGGGTGCAGAGAGGGGGTTTTCCGGTTCGCTGGGACAGCGAGGGAGGTGCGGACCTGGCCGGCGGCAGGCGCCGGGCGGGAACCTTCGTGCGAGGTCGGGGCGGCCGTGCCGGCCATTTCGACCGTCACCTGCGACCCGCATTGCTGGAGGCCAGACCTGGCCCTTCCAGCCCATTCGCAAAGGGTGGACACGCACTTACTCCCGGAAAGCCATAGTTTACAGATAGAGGGCCGCCAACCCAAGGGGCAGATGGCGGCAAGGGCAAAAGAAAACGCCCCGCAATGCGGGGCGTTCAGGAACAGAACCCTTGTACCAAGGGGCTTGGGGGCGGAAGCCTTAACGCTTCTTCCGCGCTTCCTCTTCTTCTTCCTGCTGCGGGACCGGCTGGCCCTTGGCCTTCATTTCGGCATTGGCCTGGGCCCGGCGCTTGGCCTTGGCATCGGCTTCGGACTGCGCAGCCTTGTCGGCCTGGTCGTTCTGCTGCGGGGCCGGCTGGCCGGCGTTCTGCGCCATCACCAGGGGCACGGCAACGGCGGCGGCGGCCAGGATCGCAATGGTCAGCAACTTCTTCATGGAGTCCTCCTCGCGGTATCGCTTCGACATGGGGGTGCCGGCGTCTGGATTCCAGCGATGCCCATTTTACCCCCTTGTGGCGGCCGAGGCTGAACCGCAGGCGTGCAAAATCGCGTTCCAGACCGCACACTTGCGCGTCGCTCCAAGCTTCCGAACATAGATGAACGCCCGCTATAACGCCGCCGATATTGAAGTCCTGTCCGGCCTTGACCCGGTCAAGCGCCGTCCCGGCATGTATACCGACACCGCGCGCCCGAACCATCTGGCGCAGGAAGTGATCGACAACTCGGTGGACGAGGCGCTGGCCGGCCATGCCCGCTCCATCGAGATCACCCTGTACAAGGATGGCAGCGTGGAAGTCAGCGATGACGGCCGCGGCATGCCGGTGGACATCCACCCGGAAGAAAAGATTCCCGGCGTGGAGCTGATCCTGACCCGCCTGCATGCGGGCGGCAAGTTCAGCAACAACAACTACACCTTCTCCGGCGGCCTGCACGGCGTGGGCGTGAGCGTGGTCAACGCGCTGTCCACCCTGGTGGAAGTGCACATCAAGCGCGAAGGCGCCGAGCACCGCATCACCTTCCGCAACGGCGACCGCGCCACCCCGCTGGAAGTGGTCGGCACGGTGGGCAAGAAGAACACCGGTACCCGCGTGCGCTTCTGGCCCGACCCGAAGTACTTCGATACGCCCAAGTTCGCCGTGCGCGCGCTCAAGCACCTGCTGCGCGCCAAGGCCGTGCTGTGCCCGGGCCTGACCGTGAAGCTGACCGACGAGGCCACCGGCGAAGTCGATACCTGGTACTACGAAGACGGCCTGCGCGATTACCTGAAGCTGGAACTGGGCGAGCGCGAATCGCTGCCGGCCGACCTGTTCGTGGGCAACCTGAAGAAGGACACCGAAGTGGTGGACTGGGCCGTGGCCTGGCTGCCGGAAGGGGAGCTGGTGCAGGAAAGCTACGTCAACCTGATTCCCACCGCCCAGCACGGCACCCACGTGAACGGCCTGCGTACCGGCCTGACCGAGGCGCTGCGCGAGTTCTGCGATTTCCGCAACCTGCTGCCGCGCGGCGTCAAGCTGGCCCCGGAAGACGTGTGGGACCGCGTGTCCTTCGTGCTGTCGCTGAAGATGACCGACCCGCAGTTCAGCGGCCAGACCAAGGAACGCCTGTCCTCGCGCCAGGCCGCCGGCTTCGTCGAAGGCGCCGCCCACGATGCCTTCAGCCTGCTGCTGAACCAGAACGTGGAGCTGGGCGAAAAGATCGCGCAGATCGCCATCGAACGCGCCAGTGCGCGCCTGAAGACCGAAAAGCTGGTGGTGCGCAAGAAGGTCACCCAGGGCCCTGCCCTGCCCGGCAAGCTGGCCGACTGCATCAGCCAGGACCTGTCGCGCACCGAACTGTTCCTGGTGGAAGGTGATTCGGCAGGCGGCAGTGCCAAGCAGGCGCGCGACAAGGATTTCCAGGCGATCATGCCGCTGCGTGGCAAGATCCTGAACACCTGGGAAGTGTCGTCCAACAGCGTGCTGGCCTCGGAAGAAGTGCACAACCTGGCCATCGCCATCGGCTGTGACCCGGGCAAGGATGACATCAGCGGCCTGCGCTACGGCAAGGTGGTGATCCTGGCCGACGCCGACTCCGATGGCCTGCACATCGCCACCCTGCTGACCGCGCTGTTCCTTAAGCACTTCCCGGCGCTGGTCGATGCCGGCCACGTGTTCGTGGCGATGCCGCCGCTGTTCCGCATCGACGTGGGCAAGCAGGTGTTCTACGCGCTGGACGAGGAAGAGAAGCGTTCCATGCTGGACAAGATCGAGCGCGAGAAGATCAAGGGCGCGGTGAACGTGACCCGCTTCAAGGGCCTGGGTGAAATGAATCCGCCGCAGCTGCGTGAATCCACCATCCACCCCGATACGCGCCGGTTGGTGCAGTTGACCGTGGACGATGGCGAGCAGACCCGCTCGCTGATGGACATGCTGCTGGCCAAGAAGCGCGCGAGCGATCGCAAGGGCTGGCTGGAAAGCAAGGGCGACCTGGCTTCGCTGGAAGCCTGATTCCAGCGCGGGGTCGGATCCGGTTGCGCAGCAACGGGCTCCGACCCCTGCTTCCTGGCGATGGGGTCAGAACCCTTTCCTGCGGAAAGGGATCCGACCCCGCCCTTCCGCCGCCATCGGCAAAGCCGGCAGCGCGATAATGCGCGTTCACCCGCGCGGACCACTGTATTGCCCAGCCACTCGCTGCTGTTCCCGGGCCTGCCGCTGCACAGCGCACGCCTGGTCCTGAGCCCGATCCGCCGCGACGACGCCGCCGCGCTCTACGCCCTGCAGTCCGATGCCGAAGTGATGCGCTGGTGGAACCACCCGGCCTGGACCCGCCCGGCCGAAGCGCGTGCGCAGATAGACGATGACCTGGCCGCACAGGCCACCGGCACCCAGCTGAAGCTGGCCGTGCGCGAATCGATCGATGGCCCGCTGCTGGGCATCTGCGTGGTGTTCGCACTGGACCGTGATGCGCAGCGGGCCGAGATTGGCTACCTGCTGGCACCGGCGCAGCAGGGCCAGGGCTACATGCATGAAGCGCTGCAGCGGCTGCTGGATTACCTGTTCCAGACACTGCGGCTGCATCGCGTGGAAGCCGAGCTCGATCCGCGCAATGCGCCCTCGGCGCACGTGCTGGAACGACTGGGCTTCGCCCGCGAAGGCCTGCTGCGGCAGCGCTGGCGCATCCAGGGCGAACTGGCCGATTCGGTGGTGTACGGCCTGCTGGCCGACGACGACCGCGCCCCGCGACCGGCTTGACCTAATCTGGCCGCAACCTTGGCCGAAACGGCGTGCGCGGCCGGGCCATGCCTTTGGACACATACCGCGCGCGGCGTGGCGACCTAGCATCGCAGTCCCCTTCCGCTACCGCTCTGGTGCCATGAAGTTCCTGCTGCACACTGCCGCGCTCTGCGTCGGCCTGCTTGTTGCCCCTGCCAGCGCCCTGGCGGCGCCTGCTGCCGACGCCGCCGAAACCAAGGCCCCTGCCACCGAAGCTGCGGCCCTGCCCGCCGATGCGTCGGTGCGGCAGAGCATGCGCCTGGGCGGCCGCACGCTGGATTACACCGCCAGCGTCGGCACCCTGCCGGTACGCGATGACAAGGGCAAGGTGATTGCCGACGTGGTGTTCACCGCCTACACGATGCCCGGCAAGGACCGCCCGGTCACCTTCGCCCTCAACGGCGGTCCCGGCGCATCGTCGGTCTACCTCAATCTGGGTGCGATCGGCCCGAAGGTGGTCACCTTCGGTTCGGAAGGCGACAGTGCATCGGCACCGGCCACCCTGCACGACAATCCCGGCACCTGGCTGGACTTCACCGATCTGGTGTTCATCGATCCGGTCGGCACCGGCTTCAGCCGCGCGCGCATCGGCGATGACGAGGCGAAGAAGCAGCTGTACACCCCCAGCGCCGACGTCGAGTACCTGTCACGCACCATCTACGACTGGCTGCTGCGCAACCAGCGCATGGCCTCTCGTAAGTACCTGACCGGTGAAAGCTACGGTGGCTACCGCGGCCCGCGCATCACCCACTATCTGCAGACCCGGCTGGGCGTGGCGATGAACGGCCTGGTACTGGTGTCGCCTTACCTGAGCCCGACCCTGGAAGACAACGCCGATGTCTCGCCGATGGCGTGGATGCAGACCCTGCCCTCCATTGCCGCCGCGCACCTGGAACGCCAGGGCAAGCTGACCGATGCGGCCATGCGCGAGGTGGTCGAATACACCCGCGGCGACTATGCCACCGCGCTGATGAAGGGCCGCAGCGATCCGCAGGCCACCGAAGCGATGCTGCGCAGGGTGAGCGAGCTGACCGGGCTGGACCCGCAGTTCGTGCGCCGTGCCGGTGGTCGACTGGAAACGCAGGCGTACCTGCGCGAAGTGTTCCGTGACAAGGGCACGCTGGGCAGCCGCTACGATTCCAACGTGACCGCGTTCGATCCGTTCCCGAATGATCCTGAGCAGCGCGCCAACGACCCGCTGCTGGACAGCATCATCGCGCCGACCACCACGGCCATGGTCGACTTCGTGACCCGCGTGGTGGGCTGGAAGGTGGATGCGCGCTACCAGGCACTGAACTACGAGGTGAACCGGCTGTGGGACCGCAATGGCGACCTGCGCCAGGGGGCGGTGACCCAGCTGCGCCAGGCGGTGGCGATCGACCCGCACCTGCAGGTGCTGATCGTGCATGGCTGGAACGATCTGTCGTGCCCGTTCATGGGTTCGATCCTGACGGTGGACCAGATGCCGACGATGGGCAGCAACCCGGACCGGGTGCAGGTGCGCAGCTATCCGGGCGGGCATATGTTCTACAGCCGGGCGGACAGCCAGGCCGCGTTCCGTCGCGATGTGCAGGCCCTGTTCCAGCGCAACTGAGGTGGGTTGCAGGCCGGGCCTGCGGCCCGGCATCCGCTGACGGCAACAGCAACGGCAACAGCAACAGCAACAGCAACGGCAACAGCAACAGCAACGGCAACAGCGACGGCAACGGCAACGGCAACGGCAACGGCAAAAGCCTGCATCTCGGGGGCGGCGGGATGGGGTGGGCAGGCGGGGGACGGCAAGAACCGCTCCTGCGTGCCTCGTAGAGCGCCATCCATGGCGCTCTGCGCCCCCGCCTGCCCACCCCACCCCGCCGCTGACAGGTTCATGGCGCTGCTGGTGGGTGCCGACCGTCTGCTGTTGGTGGGTGCCGACCGTTGGTCGGCACGGGCTTTGGCCCTGGTCCTGCTCTGGTAGGTGTCGACCTTGGTCGACACGCTGGGTCCGGAAGAATGATTTCTCCCATGAAAAAGCCCGCCGGAATCCGGCGGGCTTTTTCTGTTTCCGGGGGTCAGATCCATGTCCCGCAGGGAAAGGGCTCTGACCCTCAGGCTGCCGGCATCAGGTCCAGCCGGCCAGCTCGAACAGCTTCAGGATCAGGTACGCACAGCCACCGGCTGCCGGGATGGTCAGGATCCAGGCCCAGACGATGCGTTCGATCACGCCGAACTTCAGCGAACGCGGGTTCTTGGCAAAGCCCACGCCCATGATCGCGGTGGAGATGCTGTGGGTGGTCGAGACCGGCATGCCGAAGTGGGCGGCCAGGGTCAGGATGGTGGCCGAGCTGGTCTCCGCGGCGAAGCCGTGGATCGGGTGCAGCTTGACCATCTTGTGGCCCAGGGTCTTGATGATCTTCCAGCCGCCCGAGGCGGTACCGGCAGCCATCACCACCGCACAGGTCAGCACAATCCACATGGCAATGCCGTCGCCGGCGCTGGCATCGGGGTGCATGAAGGCCAGCCACGACGGCAGGTTGTCCAGCGCGCCGGTGGCTTCAGCGCCGATCAGGGTCATGGCGATGATGCCCATGGTCTTCTGCGCGTCGTTGTGGCCGTGGGCGAAGCCCATGTAGGCCGCCGAGGCGATCTGCGCCTTGCCGAAGAACGCGTTGACGATGCGCGGACGGGCCAGGCGGCCGATGGCACCGCCGATCTTGGCCAGGCCGGCGATCAGGCCCCACAGCAGCACCATCACCACGATGCCCAGCAGGAAGCCGGCGATCGGCGAGGTGATCATCGGCACGAAGACCTTCCACAGCAGGCCCTTGTTCTGCGCCCAGCTGCCCAGGCGCTCGGACCAGATCAGCGCATCCCAGTTGTTGTGGGCGGCCGCCAGGCCGGCGCCGCACAGACCGCCGATCAGCGCGTGCGAGGACGAGGACGGCAGGCCCTTCCACCAGGTGATCAGGTTCCAGATGATGCCGCCCAGCAGGGCGCACAGGATCACCTGCGGGGTGACATCGACCACGTTGGTGTTGAGCAGGCCCGAGGCAATGGTCAGCGCCACCGCGGTACCGGTCAGCGCGCCGATGAGGTTCATGAAGGCGGCCAGCATCACCGCCCAGCCGGGCGAGAGCACCTTGGTCGCCACCACGGTGGCAATGGAATTGGCGGTGTCGTGGAAGCCGTTGATGAACTCGAAGACGAGCGCGGCCAGGATCACCACCAGGACAAGGGTCAACATGCGGCGGCGTCCGTCAGCTGTTCTTCAACACGATCTGGTACGCCACCACGCCGGCCTCGCGGCAACGGTCGATGGCCTTTTCCAGGATCTCGAAGAATTCCTTCAGCAGGAACATCTGCAGGTTGTCCAGGCGACCGGAGTAGATGTCGCGGTACAGCTCCAGCATCAGGCGGTCGGCTTCGTTTTCCAGCGAACGCAGCTTCTCGTTCAGTGCGGTCATGCGGTCCAGGTTCATGTGGCGCAGGTCGGCCACCATTTCCACGACCACGCCAGCGGCCTGTTCCAGCATCGCCGCGCGCGGCGCGAAGTCGATGTGTTCCAGGTGGGTGGTGGCCAGCGAATAGCGATCGGCGAACTTCTCGATCTGCTTGGGAATCTTGTACAGGGCCGAGCCCAGCGCTTCGATGTCTTCGCGCTCGATGGGGGTCATGAAGCTGTCCACCAGCGCCTGGCTGATCTTGTCCGACGCCGCGCGCTCGCGCAGGCGGGCCAGCTTGAAGGCGTCCAGCGCCGGCTGGCGGTCGGCCTCGCGCAGCATGGAATGCAGCGCCTTGGCGGCATCGTTAGCCGCGACGGCAGCCTCATCAAGCAGGGTGTAGAACTGTTTGCCGGAACCGAAAATGGTCTGCAGAGAGAACATTGAGAAACCTGTCAGCCGTCGCGGGAAGGACGGCACCAGAGGGAATTATGACGGCTAGATGACCATCACGGGTATACCCGCCCGCTTCGGGGGGTGGAAAACCCCCAACCTGAACAGGCAGTTGCCATCCCGCCACGCCCCTTTGCTAAGATGCCAGCGCGCCCCCGGGCGCACCTTATGGACGACGACCCTTATCCCCCCGCGCCGCGCCGGACCCCGTTCCTGAGCGCCAGCCGCCACCGCAAGCACCCGCCCTCCCTGCCACCAACCGGGGACGACGCCCGTGTTTGAGATCCTGATTGTCCTGGCCCTGATTGTCTTCAACGGCTTTTTCGCCATGTCCGAAATGTCGGTCATGACCTCGCGCAAGAGCCGCCTGAAGCAGATGGCCAGCACCTCCAAGCGCGCAGCCAAGGCGCTTGAACTGTCCGAGAAGCCCGAGAATTTCCTGTCCACCGTCCAGATCGGCATCACCCTGGGCGGCATCCTGACCGGCGTCTACGGTGGTGAAGCCATTGGCAGCAGCATCGCCCACCACCTGCAGGCGATGTTCCCCTCCCTGGCCGACCCCATCACCCTGTTTGGTGAGCCGCAGTCGCTGGCCAATCTCATTGGCAAGACGCTGGCCGTCGCGCTGATCACCTTCCTGACCCTGATCTTCGGCGAGCTGGTGCCCAAGCGCCTGGCCATCACCCGTTCCGAAGACATTGCCGGCATGGTGGCCCTGCCGATGGGCTGGCTGGCCCGCATCGCATTCCCGGCGGTCTGGCTGCTGTCCCATTCGACCCGTCTGGTGCTGCGCCTGCTGGGCCTGGGCAAGGACGAAGCCGCCTCGGTCACCGAAGAAGAAATCCGCATGCTGGTGGCAGAGAGCCACGAAGCCGGCGTGATCGACGCTCACGAGCGCGACATGATGAACCGCGTGATGCGCCTGGGCGACCGCACCGCCGACAGCCTGATGACCCCGCGCAACCGCATTGCCTGGCTGGACACCCAGGCTGGCCTGGAGCGCAACCTGGAAATCATGGCCGAGCACGAGTTCTCGCGCTATCCAGTGTTCCGCGACAACGACCAGGACGTGGTGGGCGTGCTGGAACTGAAATCGCTGGCCACCCGCATGGCACGCGGCGACAACGCCCTGTTCCAGACCCTGCGCGAAGCGCTGTATGTGTCCGAGTCGACCCATGCGATGAAGCTGCTGGAAATCTTCCGCGAGGAACAGCAGTCGATGGCGCTGGTGGTGGACGAATACGGTGAAATCCAGGGCCTGGTGACCATCAGCGATCTGATGGGCGCGGTGGTCGGCCGCCTGCAGGCGGTGGAGAACGCCGACGAGGATGCGCTGGTGGTGACCCGCGAGGACGGCTCGCTGCTGGTGGATGGTTCGTTGCCGATCGAGGACCTGCGCGAACTGATCGGCAGCAACGAGCTGCCCGATGCCGAGGAAGGCGATTACTACACACTGGCCGGCATGTGCATCCACTACTTCGGCCGCATCCCGCATGCGGGCGAGTACTTCGATTGGGCTGGCTGGCGCTTTGAAGTCGTCGACCTGGACGGCGCCCGCGTGGACAAGCTGCTGCTGCGCACGCTGTCGGACGAGCAGGCCGATGAGCTCACCGCCTGATCCAGGCCACGGCGCGGGCGACGAGCGCCCGAGCTATCGCAACGAGGGCATCCGCACCCTGCTGGCGATGTTCGAATTCGGTGATCCGGCCCAGCACATGAAGCTGGGCCAGATCCTGCAGGACCTGCAGCAGAGCGCGTTCGGCGTATTCCTGTTCGTGGCCATCCTGCCGGCCTTCATCCCCATCCCGGGGCTGGGCGGCGCGGTCAGCGGGCCGCTGGTCATCCTGATCGGGCTGCAGATGCTGTTCTGCATGCGCAAGCCCTGGCTGCCGGGCTTCATCGCCCGCCGCGGGCCCCGCCGCGGCACCATGCACCGGTTCCTGGACCGCATCGATCGGCCGCTGCGACGGCTGGACCGCATGCTGAAGCCGCGCATGCCGCAGTGTGTGGCGCCAGCGCCGGCACACGCCTTCACCGGTCTGCTGCTGGTCCTGCTGGGGCTGCTGCTGTCGCTGCCGATCCCGTTCACCAACTACCTGTTCGGGTTCCAGCTGCTGCTGTTCTCGCTGGCGTTGCTGGAACGCGATGGCGCGCTGATGCTGTTCAACTGGATTGGCGGCGTGGTGGCGGTGGCCTTCTTCGGTTTCAGCTCCGGCCAGCTGGTCGGTTACACCGCCGACCTGTTCCAGCGCTGGTTCTGAGCGCCGGAGACGCCGCATCCACGCATGGCGTGGATCTACCCGGCCCCGTGGCGCCGGGCCATGCGTGGATGGAACGGCCCGGCGGGGTGCCTCACCGCAGATCAATGAACCCGTTATCGCCCAACTGCGCCGGATCATCCTGCACCGCCGACAACACGAAGCTCAACGCCTTGCCCAGCAGCGTGCCCGGGCCTTCCCAGTACTCGGCGGTCTCCGCACGTACCTGGATCAGGCGCAGGTTCGGGTCATCCTTGCCACCGGGGAAGAACAGCTTCATCGCCGGCGACCACAGCGCCTCGATCCGCGCCCGGTCATCGACGATGCGCGCCCGCCCGGACACCGACACATAGGTGTTCTTCGACGTCGAGGCATAGGCCACGTTGACCCGCGGGTTCAAGGCGATCTCCGCCACCTTCGGACTGTCAGCGGCGGTGGCGAACCACAGGTCGCCGTCGAAATCGACCTGCTGGGTGCCCAGCGGCCGGCTGTACAGCCGACCGTCCACGCCGGTGGTGGTGAACATGGCCACCTCCACATCCTTGATCAGTTCGGACAACTGGGCGATGTGCTCGGCACGGGTGTCGGTCATGGAAGGGGCTCCGGAATCAGGAGCCCCCATCAGAGCGCGTCGCCCTGCAATGCGCCGTGACGCAAACGTTCAGCCGGCGTGGCGGGCGTGCCAGGCCTGCATGGCCAGTTCGAACGAACGTAGGCGCGCGCGGTGGTCGTACAGGTTGGCGGTCAGCAGCAGTTCGTCCGGCGCGTGGCGGTCGACGAAGGCGGCGATACCCTCGCCCACCTGCTGCGCATCGCCCAGCACGGTGCAGGCCAGGGCGCGTTCCACACCCAGCTTTTCATGCGGCTCCCAGAAGCTGTCGATGTCGTCGATCGGCGCGGGAATGCGGCCCGGGCGGCCCCGGCGCAGATTGACGAAGCTCTGCTGCTGGCTGGTGAACAGCCGGCGCGACTCGGCTTCGCTGTCGCTGGCCACGACGTTCAGCGCCAGCATGGCGTGCGGCTGCTTCAGCGTGGCCGAGGGCCGGAACTCACGGCGGTAGACGGCCAGCGCTTCATCCATCGCATCGGGCGCGAAGTGCGAGGCGAACGCGTACGGCAGCCCCATGGAGGCGGCCAGGCGCGCACCGAACAGGCTGGAACCGAGGATCCAGGTCGGCACCCGCAGACCGCCGCCGGGCACTGCCTGCACCGCCTGCCCGGCCTGCACCGGTTCGAAGTAATGCAGCACTTCGCGCACGTCCTGCGGGAACTGGTCGGCACTGTCGAAATACCGGCGCAGTGCACGCGCAGTGGGCTGGTCGGTGCCCGGCGCACGGCCCAGGCCCAGATCGATGCGGTCCGGGTACAGCGACGCCAGCGTGCCGAACTGCTCGGCCACCTGCAGCGGCGCGTGGTTGGGCAGCATGATGCCGCCGGCGCCGACGCGGATGCGCCGCGTGCCTCCGGCCACATGGCCGATCAACACCGCAGTGGCGGCGCTGGCGATGCCCGGCATGTTGTGGTGTTCGGCCAGCCAGTAGCGGCGGTAGCCCAGCGCATCGGCATGCTGGGCCAGTTCCAGCATGTTGGCGAAGGCGGCGGTGGTATCACTGCCCTCGCAGACCGGGGCCAGGTCGAGGATCGACAACGGGATCATCAGGGGGTTTTCCGTCACAGGATTCCCCATGCATGGGGTCGCGACGGCGCCACGGCCAGTGACGGTGGCGGAATGCTGATTCCTGCCGGACCGGTTCAGCGCGCGCCGGGCAGGTCCCGGCGCGACCTCAAGGGCGGATCAGAACGCGCTGGGGCGCGGCTCGGGCAGCGGCTGGTCGACCAGCGGCTTCAACTCGGCATCCAGCGCCACGCGCTCGTCGAAGACGAAGCAGCGACCCTCATAGCCTTCGCCACCGACCTCCTCGAAGTAGCCCAGGATGCCGCCATCGAGCTGCAGGACATTGTCCATGCCATCGTTGACCATCCACAGCGCCGCCTTTTCGCAACGGATGCCCCCGGTGCAGAAGCTGACCACGGTGCTGTCCTGCAGCGCCTGCCGATGCGGCGCCAGCGCTTCAGGCAGATCGGTGAACTTCTCGATGGGCAGCACCAGCGCATCCTTGAAGGTGCCATGGGCCACCTCCTGCAGGTTGCGCGTATCGAGCATCACCACCGGCTTGCCGGCATCGTCGTGGCCCTGGCGCAGCCAGCGCTGCACCGTGGCCGGATCGACCGCCGGCGCACGCGGGTACGCCAGCGGCTGGCCATCGTCGCGCCGGAAGCTGATGATCTCGTCCTTCACCTTGGCCTTGAGCCGCGCGAACGGCTGGTGTTCGCTGAAGCTGGTCTTGACCCGCATGTCGGCAAAGCGCGCATCGGCGTGCAGTTCCGCGTAGAAGCCCTGCACCGCCTGCGGCGCCCCGGCCAGGAACAGGTTCAGCCCCTCGCCCGCCACCAGGATCGTGCCACGCAGCGCCGCCGCCTCGGCACGCGCCAGCAGCTGGTCGCACAGGGCCTGGGGGGCGTCGATGACGGCGAAATGGTAGGCAGCGGTATTGGCGATCATTCCGCCATTTTACCGCCTTCAGGCATCGGGGTCAGAGCCCTCTGCGCAGCAGAGGGATCCGACCCCGTGCGGTTCCCTGTGTCGACCAAGGTCGACACCTACCAACAGCCGAGTGAACCTGTCAGAGGCGGGGCGGTGGGGGCAGGCGGGGGCGCAGAGCGCCATGGATGGCGCTCTACGAGGCACGCAGGAGCAGCTCTTGCCGTCCCCCGCCTGCCCCCACCGCCCTGCCCGTTCACGGAAAACCCGCTTTTGACGTTTACGTTGACGTTGCTTCGGCGGGTGCCGGGTGCAACCCGGCCGCAACAGCCCCCTACCCCCGCAGCAGCATGAACGGCAGCAGCACCAGCGCCGCCGCACCCGCCATCCCCAGCAGCACCAGCACCACGAACAGCGGCCGCCGCCGCAGCAGGCTGCCGAACGTTTCGGCCGTGCCATCGCGCAGCGCCTGCTCGCGCTCGGCACGGATGCGCGGCGCCCGCTCGGCCTGGTAATCGGCCATCAGGGCCTTGGCGCGCGGCTGGTCCGCATCATCGCGCAGCCACAGGCCGCCATTGGAAATGCCCCAGGGGCTGGGTTCGGTGCGATACCAGGCGATGCCGTGCTGGTCCAGCAGGGCGCACACATCGGCGTACTCGTCGTCGCCGACATTGCGCAGGTTGAGCAGAAGTTTGGCCATGCCACCATGATACCCGGCGCCGATGCGCTACCCTTGCCGCCCGCGAACACCCTACGGAGACGCCCGATGCGCCGCCTGCTGCTTCCCCTGCTGCTGTCCCTTGTTGCCGCCGGTTGTTCGTCCGAACCCGCCGGCCCGCCCCCGGGCGGCACCCTGACCACCTTCGAACGCATCGATACCCAGGTGGGAACCGGCGCCGAAGCCGTGCCCGGGCAGAAAGTAACCGTGCACTACACCGGCTGGATCTACGACAACCGCACCGAGAACAAGCACGGCAAGACCTTCGACAGCTCGGTCGGTCGCGGCCAGCCCTTCGTCTTCGCGCTCGGCGCCGGCCAGGTCATCCGTGGCTGGGACGAAGGCGTGGCCGGCATGAAGGTAGGCGGCAAGCGCACCCTGATGATCCCGCCGGAGTATGGCTATGGCGACCGTGGCGTCGGCCCGATCCCGGCCGGCTCTTCGCTGGTGTTCGACGTCGAGCTGCTCGATGTCCAACCCTGATCTGCAACCGCCGCGCCGCGTCGCCGTGGTCGGCGGCGGCCCGGCTGGCCTGTTCGCCGCCGAGCGCCTGCGCGCGGCCGGCTTGGAGGTCGATCTGTACGAGGCCAAGGGCTCGCCCGGCCGCAAGTTCCTGATTGCCGGCAAGGGCGGGCTGAACCTGACCCATTCCGACGAACGGCCATTGTTCGACAGCCGTTACCGCGAACACAGCGCCGCCGTGGGTGACTGGCTGGACGGCTTCGATGCACAGGCGCTGCGCGACTGGGCCGCGGGGTTCGGCGTGGACACCTACGTCGGCAGTTCCGGCCGGGTGTTCCCGGTGGACCGCAAGGCGGCCCCGCTGCTGCGCGGCTGGGTACGGCGCCTGAAGGAACAGGGCGTGCGCCTGCACGTCAATCATCGCTGGACCGGCTGGGCCGATGACGGTGCCCTGCAGTTCGCCAGCGAACACGGCGAGGTGCGCGTACACGCCGATGCCACGGTACTGGCCCTGGGCGGCGGCAGCTGGCCGCAGCTGGGCAGCGATGGCGCCTGGGTGGCGCCACTGCAGGCGCGCGGCGTGGATGTCGCGCCGCTGCAGTCGGCCAACTGTGGATTCGACGTGGACTGGAGCCCGCATTTCGCCCAGCGCCATGCCGGCGCCCCGCTCAAGCCGGTGGTGGCCCACTGGACCGATCTGCAGGGTCGGCCGCAATCGCTGCAGGGTGAGTGCGTGGCCAGCAGCTATGGCATCGAAGGCAGCCTGGTCTACGCACTGGCCGCCGATCTGCGCGACACCATCAACCGCGATGGCCACGCCGTGCTGGCGCTGGATCTTGTACCCGGCCGCGACGAGGCACGCCTGCTGGCCGACCTGTCACGGCCACGCAAAGGCCGCAGCTTCGGTGAACACCTGCGCCGCCAGGCCGGCCTGGATGCGGTGAAGGCTGCGCTGGTGTTCGAGCACCTGGGCAAGGACGCAGGCAACGATCTGCCGGCCGTGGCAGCAACGCTCAAGCGCCTGCCCCTGCGGCTGCTGCGGCCGCGACCGATGGCCGAGGTGATCAGCACCGCCGGCGGTGTGCGGTTGCAGGCCATGGACAACCAGCTGATGCTCAGTGCCCTGCCCGGCGTGTTCTGCGCCGGCGAGATGCTGGACTGGGAAGCGCCGACCGGCGGCTACCTGCTGACCGCGTGCTACGCCAGCGGCCTGCGCGCCGCTGAAGGCGCTGTGGCGTGGCTGGCAGCGCGCTGACCCGGCGTTTGTAGAGTCGAGCTTGCTCGACTGATGGAAAAACAGTCGAGCATGGCTCGACTCTACAAGGGCGGAAAAGCAGTCGATCAAGCTCGACTCTACACGGGGCGGTGCATGCGCACCGAGGCCAGGGCTACGCCGCTGGGGTGCGGGTACAGCTCCTCCCGGTCGGCCACGAAGCCCTGCCGCTGGTAGAACGCTACGGCGTTCAACGAGGCCGACAGCACCACCTCACGGGTGGGATCGGCCATCGCCAGCAACCGCTGCATCAGCGCCTGGCCAATACCTTGCCCGCCGCGGCCGGGATCCACGAACAACGCGTCGACCTCGTTGGCGTCGCTGTCGAACACGCCAAACCCCAGCAATGCGCCCTGCGCATCCTCAGCCACCACGCAGCCGCCCTGCCCCAGCAGCCGCGCATACTGCGACGGTGGCGGCGAGGCCGACCACGGTGCAATCACCTCGGGCGGATAGTGGCTGCTGCAGGTCTCGCGCACGCAGCGGGTGCGCAGCGCCCACAGCGTGGCTACATCATCGGTGGTACCGGTTCTGAACTGCATGGCATGTCCTTGTAGAGTCGAGCCATGCTCGACTGCATTGCGATCAATAAAAGCAGTCGAGCAAGCTCGACTCTACAACCGCGTTCAGCGCGATTTGCTGGCGCGCAGCGCCTGGATGCGCGCCGGTGGCTGGAACGAATCGCTGCGTGCATCGGCCCAGAACGCATGGAACACCGCGTGATCGGGCACTTTGTGCAGCAGCTCGCCCGGTTCCAGATAGCGGTACAGCGTGGCCAGCGAACGGATCTCGACCGGCGAAACGCGACGCAGGATGTGCTCCGGCCCCAACTCTGCCGGGTCGTTCAACCCAGCAGCACACAGCAGTTCCTTCAACGCGTGCAGCGTGTGCTCGTGGTAGCTGTACACCCGCGTGGCCTTGTCCGGTGCGTCCAGGTGCTTCCAGCGCGCCGGGTTCTGGGTGGCGATGCCGGTCGGGCATTTGTCGGTGTGGCAGCTCAGCGACTGGATGCAGCCCAGCGCGAACATGAAGCCGCGGCCGGCGTTGCACCAGTCCGCGCCCAGCGCAATGGTGCGCGCGATGTCGAACGCACTGGTGATCTTGCCGGCCGCACCAATGCGGATGTGTTCACGCAGGTCCAGCCCGACCAACGTGTTGTGCACCAGCAGCAGCGCCTCATGCATGGGCACGCCCACGTGGTCGACGAACTCGGCCGGTGCCGCGCCGGTGCCGCCCTCGGCGCCGTCCACCACGATGAAATCAGGGCGCAGGCCGGTTTCGTGCATGGCCTTGGCGATGCCGAACCATTCCCAGGGATGGCCGATGGCCAGCTTGAAGCCCACCGGCTTGCCGCCGGACAGCTCGCGCAGGCGGGCAACGAACTGCAGCAGTTCCACCGGTGTGGAAAACGCCGAATGGCGCGAAGGTGACACACAGTCCACGCCCATCGGCACGCCGCGGGTGGCGGAAATCTCAGCGGTGACCTTCGGTGCTGGCAACACGCCGCCGTGTCCGGGCTTGGCGCCCTGGGACAGCTTGATCTCGATCATCTTCACCTGATCGTGGGTGGCGTTGGCGACGAAGCGCTCTTCGCTGAAGCTGCCCTTCTCGTCGCGGCAGCCGAAATAGCCCGAACCGATCTCCCAGACCAGGTCCCCGCCCATTTCGCGGTGGTAGGGCGAAATCGAACCTTCGCCGGTGTCGTGGTAGAAGCCACCGCGGCGGGCACCGTCGTTCAGCGCGCGGATCGCGTTGGCCGACAGCGATCCGAAGCTCATCGCCGAAATATTGAACACGCTGGCCGAATAGGGCTTCGCACAGGTCGGTCCGATCAGCACGCGAAAATCATGCTTGCCGATCGTGGTCGGTGCCAGCGAGTGGTTGATCCACTCGTAATCCACCGCGTAGGTGCTGCGCAGGGTGCCGAACGGCACCGTGTCCATTTCATTCTTGGCGCGCTGGTAGATCAGCGCGCGCTGCTGGCGCGAGAACGGCACGTCTTCCAGGTCGCTCTGCACGAAGTACTGGCGGATCTCCGGGCCGATCGATTCAAGCCCGTAACGGAAATGGGCCATGACCGGGTAATTGCGGCGCAGCGTGCTGCGCTTCTGCAGCAGGTCCCAGCAGCCCAGCGCCACCATCGCCGCGGACAGGCCAACGCCCCAGTACCAGGCGGGCCAGAGTGTCGCCAGCCACAAACTGACCGGAAGCATCAGGATGGCGAGCACGAAGACAATGTAGCGGTGCATGGCGTTCCTCGGTTGCAACTGGCCCCGAGTCTACCCCGCCACGGGTGTACGCCCGCTAGAGGCGATCATCAACCACGCTGCGCGGCCAGGCAGACTTCACGTCGTAGACCAGCCCGCCGGGCACCAGCAGCGCGCGGATCTGCCCCTCGTCCAACGCGGTGAAGGCGGCGTGCGCCACCGCCAGCACCACGGCGTCATAGACGCCCTGCTGCGGCTGCTGCAACCACTGCACGCCGGTGTCGGCCAGTGCCGCCGGCCCCACCCAGGGGTCGCTCGCATCCACCTGTGCGCCACTTTCCTGCAGCCGCTGCGCCAGCTCCAGCGCACGACTGTTGCGCAGGTCCGGGCACTCTTCCTTGAAGGTCACGCCCAGCACCAGGATGCGCGACTGCGCCGGGCTGCGCCCCCGCTCGGCCAGCATTGCCAGCACCCGCGCGGCCACATGTTCGCCCACCCGGTTGTTGACCTGGCGGGCGGTGTGGATCAGATCGGGGTGGTAGCCCACGCTCTCGGATTTATGCAGCAGGTAGTACGGGTCCACGCCGATGCAATGCCCACCGACCAGGCCTGGCCGGAACGGCAGGAAATTCCACTTGCTGCCCGCCGCGTCAAGTACATCCTGGGTATCGATGCCCAGGCGGTCGAAGATCAGTGCAAGCTCGTTCACCAGGGCGATGTTGACGTCGCGCTGGATGTTCTCCACCACTTTGGCCGCCTCGGCCACGCGCATCGAGGGCGCCGGGAAGGTGCCCGCGCGGATGATCTGCCGGTACAGCCCATCGATCACCGCCGCCACTTCCGGCGTCGAACCGGAGGTGATCTTGCGGATGTCCGCCAGCCGCCGCGCGCGATCGCCGGGACTGACCCGTTCCGGGCTGTACCCGCAGTAGAAGTCTTCGTTGAAGCGCAGGCCCGAGCCCTGCTCCAGCAGCGGTACGCACACTTCCTCGGTGGTGCCGGGGTAGACGGTGGATTCGTAGACCACCACGTCGCCAGGGCGCAGATGGCTGGCGATCAGGCGCGTGGCCGAGCGCAGCGGCTCCAGGTCCGGCTGCTCGTAGGCATCGATCGGAGTCGGCACGGTCACGATGTACACATTGCAGGCATCAAGCTGCGCCGGGTCACTGCTGTAGCGCAGCTGGGTGGCCGTGGCCAGCTCGTCGGGTTCCATTTCCAGGGTGTGGTCCTGGCCGCCACGAAGCTCGGCGATCCGCGCTTCATCGATGTCATAGCCCAGCGTCGGCAGATGCTGGCCGAAGGCCACCGCCAGTGGCAGGCCGACATAACCCAGGCCGATCACGGCCGGCGCAGGCGCCAGCGCCGCGCTGATCGGCGCGCTCAAGCGCAATACCCCATGGGCATCATCAAGGTGCAAGGGCTCATCCGGGCATCCGCAGGCGTTCAAACATGCGTACAAGAGTAACGGCCATGGGCGCTGCAGGTCACGCCCGCGTGCGTCCCGGCCCTAGCCCAGGCTGACCGCGGCCGGCTCCAGTTCCCCATGTCCGCCCATCCACGAACGCAGCAGCAGCGCGAAGCCGTTGCCTGGCCAATGCGGATCGTTGTCGAAGCCATGCCAGGGCGCTGCCACGATGCTGGCCAGCGCACCCGGTTCGATCATGCGGTTGGCCATGGTCCAGCGCGGGAACCAGCGCGCCTGCAGGGGCCCTGCGGCCAGTTCGGTCAGGCAGGCATGGCGGCGCGCATTGAAGATGCGCGCGTGTACCGACGCCAGGCCATCACGCGGGCCTTCGGCGTACTGCAGGAAACGGGTGCCGTCGTACATCAGCACACCGGTGACCCCGGCCATGCGGTTGAACGCGGTGGCATCGGCCAGCAAGGCGTCCAGCGCAGGCAGGTCCAGCCCTTCGCAGGCCGTACTGACGTAGGCGAACGCGTGCAACGACATGGCCCATCCCCCCCTGGTGGATGAATGGGACTATGCCACGAAGCGGGCGTACTGCCTACGACCGCTATTCCGGCGGCGCTTCCACCTGATAGCCACGCTGCTGCAGCGCCTGCAGGTAGCCCTCGCCCAGCAGCAGGCTGACCGGCACGGTGGCGAAGGTGGCCGCATGCTTCTGCAGCGCGTTGTCCACGCCCTGCAGCCAGCGCTGGCGTACCTGCTCGGGCAGGTTGCTCCAGCCGCGACGGCGCACGAAATCCGACTCCTGCAGCACCTCGCGGCAGGTCTGCGCCATGGCCGAGCCGGACAGCCGCCGCAACGCTGCCACATCGCCCAGTGCCCAGGCATTGGCACGCTCACGCAGCACCGGCGCCTGGAATTCGACCGTATCGAGCGTGCGCTCGAAACACGCGCGGTCATCCACCTCGGTCACCTGCAGTTCCTTCAGCGTGGCCCGCGCATCGTCGATCTTCAGGGTGACCTTCAGTGCCTCCGGCTGCAGGTCGCGCGCCTTGTAGAGCCGCTGCAGCGCCTTGTCCACCTGCCGGCCATCGCGCAACCCATTACGCTTCAGGAACGCCTGGTACAGACGACCGGACGCCACCAGCGGGCGCTCCTTCTCGACGCCGCGATCGCTGCCCAGGTAGGTCTGCTTGAGCTGCAGCCAGCGCGCGTAGGTCGGTGGCGACAGGACCTGCTGCAGCGTGCGCCCCTGCGGATCGCGCGCGCTGCGGCGTGCCAGGGGCAGCAGGGTCAGGCCCTTCAGCAGCCCCACCTGCGCATCGACCTTGAAGCCCGGTTCGCCCAGCACGTGATCGACCCCGGCGATGGTGCGCTCGACTTCGTCCGGTCGCCATTCCACGCCCGCCGGCAAGGGCGAAACCGTGCCCAGTATCCACAGCACATGTCCCTGCGGCGCGGTCACTTTCCACAGTCCGGGGCCGGGCTGCTCGCCGGTCACCTGCACGGTGGCCATGTCCACCACGCCATCGGCCGGCAGCGGGCGCTGCTGCGCGCCCAACGGAGCCGTTGCCAGCAGCAGCACCGACAGCCCCAGAACCATCCTTCGCATGCGCCGTCGTGCCATGTCGCCCTTCCTGTGTGCGTTGGCGGACTGTAGCGGGGCGCGCACGGCGCTGCGTAAAAGCCGCGTTAGCCGCTGCCGACCAGGTCGATTCGGCTACAATCGGCGCGCGCTGCAGGCCCGGATGGCGAAACTGGTAGACGCATCGGACTTAAAATCCGCCGGGGGCAACCCCATGCCGGTTCGATTCCGGCTCCGGGCACCACCCAGGTCAACCAAGGATTCCCATGCACAGGATGTGCCTGCTGTTGTTGCTGGCGCTTGCTCCCAGCGCGCGCGCCGCCACGCCGGTCTACAGCGACCTGGGCGACTGGCAACTGACCTGCGACAACCGCAATGACTGCGTGGCCGTAGCCCGCGCGGTGGGCTATGCCGGCCATCTGCGCATCAGCCGCGCGGGCGGACTGCGCAGCGTGCCGCAGCTTGAACTGTTCGCGCCGGGCATTTCCGCGCCGCACTGGCAGGTCGATGGTGAGACCCCCGTCTTCGACGATCCCGGCCGTGTCCTGGCGCCAGGGCACCAGCAATGGACCGGCATGGCGGCGGTACGCGCTCGCCTGCAGAGCCTGCACGGCGGCCACGTATTGAATTACGGCGCGCAGGACAGCGAATCCATATCCCTGAGCGGGGTGGACGCGCTGCTGCAGGCCTTCGACCGCGCGCAGGGGCGCAGCGGCACCGACGATGGGCTGCTGCCCGGAAACGCTCCGGCGCAGGCACACCCGCGCGACGCCCTGCCCACTCTGTCGACGCCGGCGCTTGCCCAGCGGGTGATGTCGGCAACCGCGCGCGCGAACCTCATCGCCGCTCTGCGCAGGCTGCAGGCACCGGCATTGGCCCAGCTGCAGTGCGATGCGGACGATGACAGCCTGTCCCGCGCGCACGACGACGCTTGGGCGATCGACGCCACGCACGATCTGGTGTTCATCGGCTGCCAGGCCGGCATGTACAACGCCAACGTGGTGGCCTTCGTGGTCGCCGACGGTCAGTTGCCGCAAACGCGGCCACTGCGACTGGAGGTGGCCGACGCCCCGGCAGTGAGCGACGAAGCATCCGGCTTAGTGCTGCCGCGGCTGGGCTGGCCACGCTTCGATGCCGCCCATGGCCGCCTGGCCGAAACCACCCTGTTCCGCGGCGTCGCCGATTGCGGCCACGCGGCCAGCTGGCGCTGGGATGGCAGGCAGTTCCAGATCGAGACCCTGCAGCTGCAGCGCAACTGCATCGGCGGCGAGCCCGGTGACTGGCCGCTGCTGTGGCGCAGCGTGGGCGGCCCGACCAATGCGGCCCGCCAGTACGGCCCGCTGCGGGCCGAATGACGTAATCGCTCAGATCGCCCGCGAGTAACGCGGTTGCTGCTGCGCGCGCAGGTAGGGGTCGAAACACATCGCCAGCAACCGCAGCAGTGGCCGGCCCGACTCGGTGGCGCGCACCACGCCATCGCGGTACTCGGCCAGTCCGTCGCCCTGCAGCCGCTGCACGGCCTGCAGGTCCTCGGCGAAGTACTGCTCGAAATCCACAGCGTGGCGCTGCCCCAGCACTGCCCCATCCACTTCGCCCTGGCACATCAGCTGCTGGATCAGTTCGGCACGCAGCTGGTCATCGGCGCTTAGGGCCACGCCGCGCCAGACCGGCAGCTGGCCCTGGTCCACGGCCGCTTCCCACGCCGGCAGTTCGCGCGGGTTCTGGCTGTAGGTGGCGCCCACATGGCTGATCGCACTCACGCCCAGGCCCAGCAGATCGGTATCGGCATGGGTGGTGTAGCCCATGAAATTGCGGTGCAGCTGCCCGGCACGCTGGGCGCGCGACAGGTCTTCTTCGGGCAGGGCGAAGTGGTCCATGCCGATGTACTGGTAGCCGGCAGCGGACAAGCGCTCCACCGCCAGGCCCAGCAACGCCAGCTTGTCCTCCGGCGACGGCAACCGGCCCTCGTCGATCTGCCGCTGCGCGCGGAACAGATGCGGCAGATGCGCGTAGCCGTACACCGCCAGCCGATCCGGGCGCAGTGCCAGCACCAGTTCCAGCGTGCGCCCGAAGCCTTCCAGACTCTGCCCGGGCAGGCCGTAGATCAGGTCCACGTTCACCGAGCGCATGCCGTTGTCACGGCAGGCCCGCAGGATGTCCAGGGTCTGCCGCACGCCCTGCACGCGGTTGATCGACTCCTGCACCTGAGGGTCGAAATCCTGCACGCCCAGGCTGGCGCGGTTGAAGCCCAGCCGGGCCAGCAACGCCACGTCGCCCACATCGATGAAGCGCGGGTCCAGTTCGATGGAGAAATCGCGATGGGTCGATTCGCTGAAGTCGAAGCGTCTGCGCAGCCCTTCCACCAGCGTGGTCATGGCCTCGGCATCGAGGAAGTTCGGGGTGCCGCCGCCCAGGTGCAGCTGGATCACCTCGCGACCGTCGGCGAACTGCGGCGCCAGCAGGTCTGCCTCGGCCAGCACGCGCGCCACGTAGCTGTGGCCGCGGCTGCGGTCACGCGTGATGATCCGGTTGCAGCCGCAGTAGAAGCAGGGGCTGCTGCAGTACGGCACGTGCACGTACAGCGACAGCGCGCGCGCCAGCGGGTTGCTGTCGGCGATGGCCTGGCGCAGCGCGGACGCATCGAAGCCGTCGTGGAAGTGCGGCGCGGTGGGGTACGAGGTATAGCGCGGCCCGGGCCGGTCATGCCGGCGCAGCAGGTCGGGGTCGAAGGTCCAGGCCAGGCCGCCGGCGGCGGGAGAGAACGTGTCCATGGGCCCAGCATCGCCCTGCCCCGGGCGGCACGCCTTGACCCAGATCAATCGCGGCCGGGAACACTCAGGACCGGCAGGCCCACCTGCGGCCAGCGCAGCATCTGGTAGCGGCGCCAGAAGGTATCGGCGATGCGCGCGGCCACGTCGTCGGCCAGCGCCTGCATCGGCGGGTTCCCGCATTCGGCCGTGGTCTGCCGGAACAGCACCAGCCAGCGGTCGAACAGATCCTTGTCCAGGGCGATGGCCATGTGTTTGGACATCGGCGAGCCCTTGAAACGACGCGTGCCGCGCAGCATGGCCGACCAGAAATCGACCAGCTGTTCCAGGTGTGCCGGCCAATCGTGCACATGCCCGCCGAACACCGGGCCCAAGCGGTCTTCCTGGCGCACCCGCGCGTAGAAATCGTGGACGAGTCGGGTCACCTCGGCTTCGCTGCACAGCTCCAGCGACGCGGTGGGAATTTCAGGCGGGGACGTTGCGTTCATGCAGGGGCACCAGAAGCGTTGCAGCAGTGTGGTGCCAGCCTTCACCGCCACCGTTGATCCAGATCAATGTCGGCGCCGGGCACCGCGCATAGGCTGACGCGCTTGCAGGACCCACGCCCCGCGCATGCCGCGCCCGCCTCGGCGAAGTATACGCGGCGCCCACCACCCCGAGCCCGCACGCACATGAACACACCGCATTCCAGCCGCCGCCAGCGGTTGATCCAGCACTGGGGCGCGATCCTGTGGCCCAGCTTCGTCGCCGCCGGCCTGGCCAGCGTGATCTTCTTCGCCTTCGTCGACCCGCTGCGGCTGCAGGCCATCAGCTTTCCTGGCACGCCCATCAGCCGTGAACTGGGCTACAGCGTGGGCTTTTTCATGTTCTGGTCGGTCACCGCGCTGGCCAGTGCGGTGACCGGATACCTGCTGCGTCCCATGGCAGAGGACGACGACGAGCTGCCGCTGGGATGAGCGCGCCCGTCCGCTCCCGCCACTGGCACTGGCGCGGCCCCCTGCGGGTGGGCCTGCTGGCGCTGTTCTACGCCCTGCCGTGGCTGCAGTGGAATGGGCGCCAGGCGCTGCTGCTGGATCTGACCGCGCGCCGCTTCGACCTGTTCGGCTGGACCCTGTGGCCCGATGACGTCGGGGTGCTGCTGGGCCTGCTGGCGGTGGCGGCCGTCGCGTTGGCCCTGTTGACCCACTTGGCCGGGCGGGTCTGGTGTGGCCATGCCTGCCCGCAGACGCTGTGGTCGGCGGCCTTCGACACGCTGGCGCGGGCGGCCAGGCGCGCCCTGCCGGCGTCGCTTGCGGCTCCGGCCACGCAGACGGCGTGGCTGCTGTTGTCGCTGTGGACCGGGTTGACCTTCGTGGGTCTGTTCAGCCCGATCCGCGCGCTGCTGGCGGCCGCCCCGCAAGCCGGCTGGAGCGGCTGGGAGACGTTCTGGGTGCTGTTCTATGCGGCCGCCACCTGGGGCAACGCGGGCTTCCTGCGCGAACAGGTGTGTCGTTCGTTGTGCCCGTTCGCACGGATGCAGCCGCTGCTGACCGATCCCGATACCCCGCGCATGCTGTACGACGCGCCGCGCGGCGAACCCCGCGGCCTGCGTCCGGCCGGGCTGGGCGGTGTGCTGGAACGGGGTCGCGGCGTGTTGGATCCGACCACGGCACAGGACTACGTATTCCGCGCTGCGCATCCGCTGCTGGCCGGGCCGCTGCCGTCCTTCCCGGATGATCGCCTGGGCGACTGCCTGGATTGCGCGGCCTGCGTGGCCGCCTGCCCGATGCAACTGGACGTCCGCCACGGCCCCCAGGCCGACTGCCTGGCCTGTGGCGCCTGCCTGGATGCCTGTGCCGAGCAGCAGCAGAACGCGGGTTTCGGCGCCGCGCTGGTGCGCTACTGCAGCCCACAGACCATGGCAGGCCAGCCACGACGGTGGTGGCGACCACGCACGCTGGGGCTGCTGGCCATGCTGCTGGCGCTGTTGGGATGTGGTGCCTGGCGGTTGCTGTGAATCAGCGCGTGCGATCGGCGTCCGGCGGCACCAGCTGGGCGCGGCGCACGATGCCGAGCTGTTCGATGATCAGCGCCATTTCGTTGGTCACTTCGGTGCGGGCGGTGCCCTGCGGCACCAGCCGGTTGAGCACCTGCTGGTAGGTATCCCAGAACGCGGGGCCGCATCCGTGTCTGTGGTAGCTGGCTTCCAGTTCGCGGCGTACCCGTTCAGCCAAGCCATGCATGCCGTATTCCATACGACCTCCGTTGGACTTGTTCTGCATCAGTGACGGACGACCACTTGTGATCCTGCTGCTGCCACTCCCGGCCTTCACAACCGGTTGATGCCAATTAGTCACAATTTTCACGACAGGTCAATTACAAGCCGCACGTTTTTCGATTGAAATTATTAATGATTCATGCTGCGACGTGTGCGCGCCAACCGGTCCATAGGCGACAGATCGCCCGCGCGATGGGTCGGGCAGCCAATCAGAAGGCACGGTTCGATTGAATTTCCCTATTTTGTTAAGCGTACTTAGCGTTTTCTGCAGCCCGAGGTGATCGCGCCATACCCTGTCGCAAATCAGACGTTTTCGCCCTCAGGGCTCCGGTTGGCCGGGAACAGATGCGGGTAGCGCTGCTGCAGGATGTAGCGCCGCAGCGGCGGTATGGGGAAGTCCCGCGGCCATTGGGACACCGCAGAACGACTGACACCAAAGAATCGGGCCAGTTCTGCGTCGGTGCGGAACCCCAGCCGGTGGCGGACCTGTCGTTTGTTCCAGAAGTCGGGCATGCGCTGCTCCATTCATCAATCGGCCCGATGGTGCGCCAAGGATTCTTCGGCATCCACGCGTTAAGCTGGCTTGCATAGATGAATACTCTTGGACAACGACTCGCCGCCGCCATGAAGGACGCCGGGCACCCCCGCCCGGCCGACCTGGCCCGCGCCGCCGATACCACCACGGCCACGATCAGCAACTGGCTCAACGACCACGTCAAACCCGGCCACGTGAAGGCCGAGCAGCTGTTCCGCATTGCCGATGCGGTGAAGCTTGACCCACGCGAACTGCTGCTGGGCCCGGAAGGCCGCGGCGTGGGCGAGCACGGCACGGCGTACATGTACATGCCCAGCGAGGCCTATCTGGATGTCTGGCAGACGGCCTGCGAAATCGTCGCGCGCCTGCTGGAGCAGCGCGGCCTGACCGTTGATTACCGCCGCCGCGCCGCACTGGAACTGATGGCACACGATCTGCTGATGGAAGGCCTGCACCGCACGAAGGTGGCACGGGTGGTGATGACCTCGCTGCCCTGACGCCATCGGCACTGGTAGCATGCGTGTCGATGGGGATGGGGCTCCCCGACAACCGCCAGATGGCTGATGGCTCCTGCCGTACAACGAACCGGCGTTCGTTGATGGCAGGCCTGTGCCCGCCATCGCCCACGCCTCCGCACCGGTGCAGCACAGACGAGGCCTGCCATGCAGACAATGAACAATTATTTCCTGGTTTTCCTGGGCGGTGGCGCCGGCGCCTGCCTGCGCCATGCGTGCAACCTGCTGGGCGCACGGGTGGCGGCCAGCAGCGGCTGGCCCTGGTCCACGTTCCTGGTGAACCTGAGCGGCGCCGTGCTGATGGGCGTGGTGGTGGAGGCCTTCGCGCTGCGCCACGGGGCATCGCCGCAGCTGCGGCTGCTGCTGGCCACCGGCGTGCTGGGCGGGTATACGACGTTTTCGACCTATGCGCTGGAAATCGGCCTGCTGCTGCAGCGCGGACAGCACGGCCTGGCCGCCCTGTATGCGGGCGGCTCGGTGGCACTGGGCGTGGCCGGCCTGTTTGCCGGCATGAAACTGAGCCGGCTGCTGCTGGGCTGAGGCCTAGGCCGCGCGCGCCTGCCCGCGCCACTGCCGGGGCGACTGCCCGGTGTGTGCCTTGAAGGCGCGCGACAGGGCCGCCTCGCTGCCGTAGCCCACTTCGTCGGCAATGATCTTCAACGGCCGCCCCTGGCGCAGCGCCTGCTGCGCAAGGCCCACCCGCCAGCCCTGCAGGTAGTGGCCCGGCGTGGTGCCCATCGCCTCGCGGAAACTGGCCGCAAACACGCTGCGCGACATGCCGGCCACGTCAGCCAGGGTTTCCAGCGTCCAGGCCTGGGCCGGTGCCTCGTGCATCGCCACCAGCGCAAGCCGCAGCCGCGGGTGGCCGAGGCCGGCGAACAGGCCACCGCGCATCTCGCCGCCTTCCATCAGCTGGCGCAGCACCTGGATCATCACCACCTCGAACAAGCGGTTGACCATGGCCGTGCGGCCGCAGCGCTGCTCGAAGGCCTCCTCGAACAGCAGCTCCAGCGCGGTGCCACCGCCGTGCAGATCGGCCAGCGGCATGCACAGGAAGTCAGGCAGCGCGGCACTGATCGGGTTCAACCGCCCGCCCTCGAAGGACAGGTTGGCGCAGGCCATGTCCGCCCCCTGCTGCGGGTCGGTGTGGAAGCGATGCGGCATCGGTCGCGGGTACAGCAGCAGGCTGGGCGCGTCGATCTGCAGCGTCTGTTGGCCGTGGCTGACCCGCAGCGGCCCGCGCCGGACCAGATGCAGCTGGCCCGGCTCATCCTCGCCCTGCAGGCTGTTGATGCCGCACAGCGCGCCGGCGTGGAAGACCGAGGCGGTGACCGCGAAGCGGTCAAGCAGAATGGCAAGACGATCGACCATGGACAGACTCCGGATCAAGCATTGCGATGCTATATACGACAAATCGTATCGGAAACGGCCTGTTCGCGCTGGGCACTGGTTCGCGCGCAGGGGCGACGCTATACAGGCACCACCCCATCACGCACGGAGGCACCGATGTCGATCCGGACCCTGCTGGCCAGCCTGCCGTTGCTGCTGGCCTCGACGTTCAGCCAGGCCGCAGACCCGCCATCGATCACCCAGCTGCAGTGGTTGAGTGGCTGCTGGCAACTGCAGGGTGCGCCCAGCGGATCGGGCGAGCAGTGGTCAAGCCTGGCCGGCGGCACCCTGCTGGGCAGCAGCCGCACCCTGCGCGACGGGCAGACGGTGGGGTTTGAATTCATGCAGCTGCGTCAGCACGACAACGGGCGCCTGATCTTCACCGCCCTGCCCAACGGCCGCGATGCAACCGACTTCATCGCCACACGGGTGGACGCAGACAACGCGGTGTTCGAGAACCGCGACAATGATTTTCCGCAGCGCATCCACTACCGCCGCGTGGACGCGCAGCACCTGCTGGCACGCATCGACATCGCCCGTGACGAACCCGGCAGGGCCATCGACTTCCCGATGCAGCGCGTGGCCTGCGCCGACGGCGCGACCGCAGGCACCGCGCGCACTCTGGACGGCGTACTGCAGGGCGCCCCCTGGCGGCTGGACGTTCCCGCCGCATGGAACGGCGAACTGGTGATGCTCGCCCACGGCTATGAGCCCAAGGGGGTGCCGCGGCCAACACCGATGCCCGCCAATGACGCCACGGCGGCTCTGACCGGCGCGGGGTTTGCCGTGGCGCAGAGTGCCTACGCCTCGCAGGGCTGGGCCGTTGCCGATGCGATTGCCGACACCGAACGTCTGCGCCGCCAAGTGCTGGCGCAGTTGCCGGGGCTGCGGCACACCTGGCTGCTGGGCTTTTCCATGGGCGGCGCGGTGACCTTGGCCACCCTTGAACGCACGCCGCAGGGCTACGATGGCGGCGTGGCGCTGTGCGGCGCCAACCTGCCCGGCGAGGTACTGGCCAACGATCTGCTGACCACCCTCGTCGCGTTCGACTATTTCTTCGGCCAAGCCGAGGGCCTGCCGCGTGGCGGATTGCTGGCTGCCGAAACCGCCGCCCTGCCGCAGGCGACGCTGTACCAGGGCATCGCCACCGCGTTGCAGGGCGATGCGGACGCCGCCGCGTTGTTGGCCACACGCCTGCAGGTGCAGCCCGATGCGCTGGCGGGCACGATCAGCCTGCATGCGCTGGTGCTGCACGAGCTGATCGAACGTGCCGGCGGCATGCCGGTGGGCAACGTCGCGGTGCGCTACAGCGGCTTCGGCGATGACGCCGCATTCAATGCCGGCGTCGCACGCGTGCGTGCCGCGCCTGCCGCACAGCGCTACGTGCGCGGACCGCTGGCCCTGACCGGCGCGCTGCAACGACCGGTGGCACTGCAGTTCAACGTGGGCGACCCGACCATCGTGCCGCGCATGCAGGCGGTGTATCCGCAGTTGGCAACGCGCGCCGGGGCGACTGCGCGACTGCGGCAGTTGCCAGCAGCAGGGGAAGGCCACTGCGGCTTCAGCGATGCACAGGTACTGCAGGCCCTGCAGACGGTGCGCGCCGTGGTCGTCCCCGCCGCCCTGCACGGCGAAGGCGCCGCGCTACGATAGAGCGTTTCCTCATGCTGCTGCAGCGATGGCCTTTTTCGAACGACTGAGCGATACCCGCTACCTGCCCACCGCCCACACCAGCGGCGCGTGGAACATCCACGAGCAGCACATCGCACCGGCGATCGGCCTGCTGGCCCACCACATCGAGCGCGATGCCGCCGCGCGCGGACATGGCTTCGTGATCGGGCGCCTGTCCTACGACATCCTGGGCACGATTCCGATCGACGCGATGGACGCGCGCGTGGAAGTCCTGCGTGGCGGTCGCAGCATCGAACTGGTGGAAGCCACGCTGCTGCACGACGGTCGGGCCGCACTGCGCGCGCGCGCCTGGCTGCTGCGCCCGAACGCGATCGGCGCCATCGCCGGAACCCCGATTACGCCCCTGCCCTCGGCCGAGACCATGCCGGCGTGGGATCCGGCCAGCGTGTGGCCGGGCGGTTTCATCCAGAACGTGCAGGTCCGCCGCCTGGACCACGGGCCCGGCCGCGCGCAGTACTGGGCACGGGCACTACAGCCGCTGCTGGCCGACGAGCCGGTGAGTGCGCTGGCGCGCGCGGCCACCCTGTTCGATCTGTCCAACGGCATGGCCGTGCGCGCCGACCCGAATGACATTGCCTTCCCCAACCTGGACCTGACCGCGCATCTGTTCGCGCTGCCGCAGGGCGAGTGGCTGGGCTTCGATACGTCGGTATCGTTCGGACCACAGGGCATCGGTTTGACCAGTACCGTGCTGCACGACATGCACGGCCCGATCGGCAGCATCGGCCAGGTGCTGACCGTGCGGCCGTGATTCCCGCAGTACTCAGCCGCCCAGCGTCCCCATGGTGAAGATGTAGCCGGACCGCATCAGGAAATCGCGCATGCGCAGTTCAGCGGTGCGCGGCGATGCCAGGTCTGCCGGCGCGTACAGCGCATAGACGGTGCCGTGGCCTTCGTTGCGTTCGCGCCGCACCCCGCAGTGGCGGGTTCCCGCGGCCGTCACCCAGCCATCCTTCAACTGGTCGGGCCCGATCGACTGCCCGTTCTTCAGCCGGAACGTGAGCCAGCGGACATCGGCAATCGGCTGTTTCATGCGCAGTCCCCCGCGCGGTGCCCTTCGGTGTTCATGTGCTTGCCTGCCATCGCCGCTCCTGACTACCTGGACCCCGACCATAGCGCCTTGGCATGTCTTGGCGGTTTGAGACTGGGCCGGCGCCCGCGGGCTCAGCGGGCGGCGCTGGTGGGCTGGCTGTACTTGTCGTGGACTTCCTTTTCGCGGTCGCGGCGCGCGGCCGAACAGCGGTCACGTGCGGCCGACATCTGCCCATCGGCGGCACTGCGTTCGGCGCTGAGCGACTGCTGCAGGCTGGAGATCTGCGCGCGGATGCCGGCATCGGCGGTGGCACCGGCCAGGCTGTCGCTGGTGGCGGCCAATTGGCGATTCAGATCGGCGACCTGGCGGCTGACCGCCTGCGAGCGTGCGTCCAACGGACCGTAGACGCGTGACTGCTCGCTCTGCAGGCAGTTGCGCTCTGCAATCCCGGCATCCGTCAACTCCGTGGTGCGATACACCGCCGAACGATTGGCCGCTTCACCGGCGGTTTCAGTCGCCGCGCGGTTCGAACGCAGCTTCACCGGTTCGGCGCCCTTGCCGCAGGGGTCCTGCGAATAGACCGTTTCGCCGGACGCGCCCTTGCACTTGTACACCTGCGCCGACGCCCATGGTGCGGCCGCCAGCAGTGCAATACCCAGGACGACCTTCAACATCGCGTGCATGGCAGACCTCCTGTCCACGGGCCGCGTGGCCCAACGACGCTACGCTACGCCGGCGGCGGGCCGGCGGCAAATGTGAACGATGCAGCCCGATCACACCGTTGCGGCGTGCGCCACGACGTTGCGCTGGAACAGACCATCGGCCAGCGCCTGGATCTGCGCGCGCAGCGCCAGCCACTGCAGCCACTGCGGCGGAATGCCGGCCATGCCGTGGAAGGCACCGGCCAGCTGCCCGGCCACTGCAGCGGTGGTGTCGGCGTCGTCACCCAGATTGGCGGCTTCCAGCACCACCGCAGCGAAATCATCGTGCTGCGCGAAGCACCACAACGCCGCTTCCAGACTGTCCACCACGTAACCGCTGCCACGGATCTGCCCGCGACTGCGCGGGCGGTAGCCACCGGCGGCGATGTCACGCAGGCGCTCGCTCTCCACGGCCACGTCGCGCAGATCCAGCACCTGCGCCTTGCTGGCACCGGCCAGTGCCCGCTGCAGCGCGACCGCGAACAGGCGGCACGCATCCAGGCATTCGCGCGCAGCGTGGGTGGTGCGCGAGCTCAGTTCGGCCATGGCCGGCAGTTCCGGCAGACCGGCGTAGCGCAGCACCACCGGTGCCAGGCGCATGATCGAACCATTGCCGGCACTGCGCGGATCGTCGTTGCCGGCCAGCGGTTGACCGGTCAGCAGGAACTGATCGAGCGCCGAACGCGTGGCCATGCCGATATCGAAGCATTCGCCGGTGGCGCTCCAGTAGCCGTGCCGATACCAGTTCGCATAGCGGTTCATCTGGTCGCGTGCATCGAAGTCATCACAGCGCAGCAGGCTTTCGGCCAGGCACATGGCCATGGACGTGTCGTCGGTCCATTGCCCGCGCTGCAGATTGAACGGACCGCCGCCCACCATGTCGGTGAGGGGCGTGAAGCTGCCGCGCGGCTTGAATTCCACGGTGGTGCCAACGGCATCACCGCAGGCAAGGCCCAGCAGCGCGCCGCGGAAGTTGTCGATCGGATTCATCGGTTCAGTGTACGCCGCGGTGGTGCGGCGGCACTGAGCGCTACAACACACTGCTGCGAGCGGCGAACACGCGCGACGCAAAAAAAAAGCCCGGACCGGAGTCAGGGCTTTTCATCTGGAGGCCTCAAGCGGAATCGAACCGCTGTAAACGGATTTGCAATCCGGTGCATAGCCACTCTGCCATGAGGCCAACGTACCGCTACCAGGGGGTGGCCCTGATATGACAAAACCCCGTGATGGGGCTCTGTCGGAACATGGAGCGGGAAACGAGACTCGAACTCGCGACCTCAACCTTGGCAAGGTTGCGCTCTACCAACTGAGCTATTCCCGCGTAAGCCGTGATGATACCGGAAGACCGGGAACCACACCAGCGATTTGACGCTTGTTTTCACTTTTCTGACTGCGCGAAAAGCCTTGCGGCCCAACGTGCCCCGCCCTGCCAGGGTGGGAGAAAAACAAGGCCCCTTGTGGGGGCCTCATCGAATCTGGAGCGGGAAACGAGACTCGAACTCGCGACCTCAACCTTGGCAAGGTTGCGCTCTACCAACTGAGCTATTCCCGCAGATTCCGTTCGACCTGCGTCGAAGGAGCGCTATTGTGTCCAAATTCCTTCACGCCGTCAACAGTCTTCACGCACGCATGTTCACACGTCCCGTCCTGTTCACCACACTGCTGGCCAGCCTGCTCTGGCTGGTCCTGCTGGCCCTGCTGATCTCGGCCGGCTACACGCCCGACTACTGGCAACTGCGCCATCTGGAAGATGGTGCGACCCTGCCCTACCCCGCCACTGCGGTGGCGTGGTTCGCATTGTCCGGTGCGGGGGTATTGGCGCTGCTTGTCGTGATCGCCCGCCCCTGGCTGTTTCGTGGCCTGTGGTGGCGGTTGCTGATCGCACTGCTGCCGGTGCTGGCGTGGTCGCTGTTGTGGGCGGCCGGGGCCATGCATCAGCCACCAGTACAAGGCGCGCACCTGCTGTGGTTGCTGGTGCTGGATCTGGCGTTGCTGCTGGCGCTGCTGGGCATCTGCGTGGTCACGCTGTGCAGGGCCGTTGGCAGACGCCGGGCGCAAACGAAAAACGCCCCCGTCAGGGAGCGTTCTTCTTGAATCTGGAGCGGGAAACGAGACTCGAACTCGCGACCTCAACCTTGGCAAGGTTGCGCTCTACCAACTGAGCTATTCCCGCTTGGGAGGCGAAATAATACTGGTTCTGCGCAGGACGTCAAGCGTTTTTCTGCATCTGGCACGCAAACATCGGCAGCGCTGTCGCATACGAAAAACGCCCCCTGTCGGGAGCGTCTTTCTTGAATCTGGAGCGGGAAACGAGACTCGAACTCGCGACCTCAACCTTGGCAAGGTTGCGCTCTACCAACTGAGCTATTCCCGCTTGGGAGGCGAAATTCTACCGGTTCTGTGAATGGCGTCAAGCGATTTTTTCGGGTGGATTTCAGCGCGATTCGGCATCGCGTATCCACGCCATGCGTGGATGGAGGCACGCCTGGGGTCAACAGATCCACGCCATGCGTGGATGGCTGCAACCGTGGGGTCAGAGCCCTTTCCTGCGGAAAGGGATCCGACCCCGGGGCTCAGTTACCCAGCTTCTTCTGCCGCGAGCGCTCGCGTGCGGCGCGCTCGTCTTCGCGCAGGCTGGGCCATGCGGCGTGCAGGTACTGCAGGCCCGACCACAGGGTCAGCACGGCGGCGATGGCCAGGGTCCAATCACCGATATGGAATACCGGCGGCCCCATCCAGATATCTTCCACCGGCACGTTCGGCGCCACCGAGTACAGCAGGCACAGCAGCGCAACCATCTGCGCGGTGGTCTTGACCTTGCCGATCATCGCCACCCGCACTTTGGCGCGCTGCCCCAGTTCGGCCATCCACTCGCGCAGTGCCGACACCGCGATCTCGCGGCCGACGATCACCGCCGCCCAGAATGCCATCCACGGCGTGGGGTGGCCCTGCACGATCAGGAACAGCGCCACGGCCACCATCAGCTTGTCCGCCACCGGATCGAGGAAGGCGCCGAACGCCGATTCCAGGCCATAACGGCGCGCAATCCAGCCGTCCAGCCAGTCGGTGATCGCGGCCAGGCCGAAGATCGCCGCGGACGCAAAGTTGGTCCAGGTGTAGGGCAGGTAGAACACCAGCACCAGCACCGGGATCATCACGATCCGCAACAACGTCAGCCAGGTGGGCAGGGTCAACTTCATGCGGCTTGCTTCTCTCTCTATTCGGCCGCGTCCGGCGTGGCCAACCCGTGCAGGTTAGCGTAGATGCGCGCCGCGAGGGCGTCATTGATGCCTTCCACCTTGGCGATTTCCGCTTCACCGGCGGCTTTCAGCCCGACCAGCCCGCCGAAATGCTTGAGCAGGCTGGCGCGTCGGCGGGGGCCGATACCGGGAATGTCTTCCAGCTTGCTGGTCATGCGCGCCTTCTGCCGCCGCCCACGGTGGCCGGTGATGGCGAACCGGTGCGCCTCATCGCGCACCTGCTGGATGAACTGCAGGGCGGGATTGGCCGCACCGGGGCGCAGCTCGCGGCCATCGGGCATCACCAGCGCTTCGTGACCGGCGCGGCGCTCCACGCCCTTGGCCACGCCCACCAGCAGCACCCCTTCCACGCCCAGGTCGGCCAGCGCGGCCTGCGCCTGCGCCAGCTGGCCGGCACCGCCGTCGATCAGCAGCACATCCGGCAGCACCCCCTGCTCTTCCACCGCGCGGCGGAAACGGCGGTCGATGGCCTGGTGCATGGCGGCGTAGTCATCGCCCGGTTCGATGCCGCTGATGTTGAAGCGACGGTACTGCGCGCGCACGGGGCCGGCCGCATCGAACACCACACACGAGGCCACGGTCGCCTCGCCCATGGTGTGGCTGATATCGAAACACTCCACCCGCTTGACCGGTTCGGCCAGGCCCAGCATTTCACGCAGGGCATCGCTGCGCGCATGCTGCGCATTGCGGCTGTTGAGCTCGGTGGCCAGGGTCAGCTGCGCATTGCGGCTGGCCAGCTCCACATAGCCGGCGCGCTCGCCGCGCACGTTCCACTTCAACTGCACCTTGCGCTCGGCCGAGGCCGACAGCGCCGCCACCAGCAGATCGGCATCGGGAATCTCGCGGTCGAGCAGGATCTCGCGCGGCGGTTCGAACTCGATGTAGTACTGCGACACGAAAGCTGCCAGCACTTCTTCCGGGCTCTCTTCGCCGTTGGTGCGCGGGAAGAACGGGCGCGTGCCCAGGTTGCGGCCATCACGGAACGCCAGCAGCAGCACGCAGGCCTGCGAGCCCTGCATGGCCACGGCCAGCACGTCCAGGTCGGCAGCGCGGCCGTCCACGTACTGGCGGGTCTGCATGCTGCGCAGCGAGGCGATCAGATCGCGCAGGCGCGCGGCCTGCTCGAACTCCAGCGCCTCGCTGGCCTGCTGCATCTGTTCCCCCAGCTCACGGGTCAGCTCATCGCTCTTGCCCTCCAGGAACAGCGCCGCGCGACGCACCGATTCGGCGTATTCGTTGGCTGGCACCAGGTCCACGCACGGCGCGCTGCAGCGACCGATCTGGTACTGCAGGCAGGGCCGGGAGCGGTTGCGGAACACGCTGTCTTCGCAGCTGCGCAGCTTGAACAGCTTGTGCATCAGGTTCAGCGTTTCGCGCACCGCGGTGACGCCCGGGTAGGGACCGAAGTAGCGCCCGGGAATGGCGCGCGGGCCGCGATGCAGGGCGATGCGCGGCCAGTCTTCGCGGGTCAGCAGCACGTGCGGGTAGGTCTTGTCGTCGCGCAGGGACACGTTGTAGCGCGGCGACAGCGATTTGATCAGCTGGTTTTCCAGCAGCAGCGCTTCGGCTTCCGAGCGCGTGACCGTCACGTCCATGCGCGCGATCTGCGACAGCATCGACATGATGCGCGCATTCTTCGGGCTGCCGTTGAAGTAGCTGCCGACGCGGTTGCGCAGCGCGCGCGCCTTGCCCACGTACAGCAGCGTGTCGTCGGCGGCGTACATGCGGTAGACGCCGGGCGCAGTACTCAACTGGCCCGCGAAGGCCTTGCCGTCGAAGGCCGGGGCAGACGCGGAACTCATTCGCTGATCGGCACTTCGCTCAGCACGCCGCTGTCTGGATCGAAGCGCAACACGGCGTGGCCGTCGGTTTCGGCAATCCACACTGCGCCGGCACCCACCGCCAGCCCGGCCGGGCCCTGCAGGCGGCGCGGCAGCGGCTGGGTCACCAGTTCACCGCCGCCCAGGCGCAGCGTGCGCAGGCGGCCGTTGCCGGTGTCGGCAATCCACAGCAGCGGCGCATCGGGGCTGAGCGCGATCGCCTGCGGGAACTGCAGGCTGGCCTGCGCGCGCGGGCCATCGTCATCGCCGAAGCGCCAGGCGCCCTGCCCGATCAGGGTCTGCACCAGGTCGCCGCGCAGCTGCAGCGCACGGATCGATGAGCCCAGCGCGTCGGCCACGTACAGCACCTGCTGCACCACCGCCACCGCCGTGGGCTGGGCAAATGCCGCCAGATGGCCGCTGCCATCGCGCTCGTCGAGGGCACCGCTGCCGGCGCGCCACTGCAGGCTGCGCAGGCCCAGGTGGAAGCTCCACAGGCGGTTGTCGCCGGCCATGGCGATGTGCAGCTGGTTGTCGGCGATGGCCAGCCCCACCGGGTGGTCCAGTGACACCTGGCGGGCCTGCGCCACCGGGCCCTCCACCGGTGCACCGGGGCGGCCGTTGCCACACACGGTGTCGACCTGGCCGGTCATCAGGTTGATGCGGCGCACGGCGTGATTGCCGGTGTCGGCCACATAGAGTGATTCGCGCTCCAGGGCCAGGCCCTGCGGGCGGTTGAAGGCCGCCTCGGCCAGGTTGCCGTCCATGAAATCGGCGGTGCCCAAGCCGAACTGGCGCAGCACGCGCCCGCCATGGCTGCATTCGAGGATGCGGTGGTGGCCGCTGTCGGCGATGTACAGCCGTTCCTGGCTGACCGCCAGCCCCAGCGGGAAGCGCAGCGGGTGCCGCGGCTCGGGCTGCAGTTCGCTGCCACCCCGCGGCGGCGCGGCCGGCGCGCCTTCGCACAGCGCATTGAGCGCCCGCTCCAGCTCGCCCGGTGCGCCCATGCCCACCAGTCGCTGCTGCTCGCGCCCCTGCGCGTCCAGCAGCACCAGGGTCGGCCACGCAGTCACGCCGAAGCGGCGCCAGCCATCCCAGTCGGCGTCCAGCAGGGCCGGCATCACCAGCCCCTGTCGGCGCAGCAGCTTCAGCGCCGCAGGCGCTTCACGCTCGAAATCGAAGCGCGGCACCTGCAGCACCAGCGGCTGCAGCTTGCCGGGGTTGCGCGACAGCCATTGGCCGAACTCCGCCAGGCGCTGCGCACTCCACGCCGAGGCGGCGTTGACGAACAACAGAGCGACCGGCCGACCGCGCAGCTCGGTCAGGGTGCAGGGCGCGGCGTTGAGCCACGTGGCGAATTCCGGCAGGTCCGGGACGGGCTGGACGTTCATGGCTCGATTATGCCGGAGTCGGCGTCATGCAACAGTCGTGCCACGACAGATTTTGCCGCGTCGTCCACCATCGTCCAGACCTGCTCGAAGTGGTCCTGGCCGCCGGTGTAGGGGTCGGGAATGGCGCCACCGCGCAGCGCGGCCCACGGCAGGTACAGCGCCAGGCGGTCCCTGCCCTGTGCATCCGCCAGGCGCCCGGCGTCGCGCAGATTGGCCTCATCGGCGCACAGCACCCAATCAAAGCGGTCGAAATCGGCGGCCTGCAGCTGGCGTGCGCGCAGGCCGCTGATGTCCACGCCATGCCGTGCCGCGCAGGCAATCGCACGCCGGTCCGGCGGCTCGCCAACATGCCAGTCGCCCGTGCCGGCCGAATCCACCTGCACCCGCCCCGCCAAGGGCGAGGCCTGCAGTCGCGCGCGCAGCGCCCCTTCGGCCATCGGCGAGCGGCAGATGTTGCCCAGGCAGACCAGCAGCAGCTTCATCGGCCGCCCATGGCCTGCAGGCGTGCCTCGGCGCGTTCCAGGTCTTCAGGCGTATCGATGCCCGGCGGGAACGCTTCGGGCGAGATCGCCACGCTGATCGCATGGCCGGCCTCCAGCACACGCAGCTGCTCCAGCGCTTCCACCTGCTCCAGCTGGCCCGGCGGCATCGCCGCGAACTGCTGCAGGAACCCGGCGCGGTAACCATAGATGCCGATATGGCGCAGCCAGCGATGGCCGTCCGGCAACACCTCGCGGCTGCGCGCGAAGCCGTCGCGGTGCCAGGCGATCGGCGCGCGGCTGAAGTACATGGCCTCGTTACGCACGTTGCGCACCAGCTTCACCACGTTCGGATCGAACAGGGTATGGGCGTCTTCCACGGCCGTGGCCAGGGTCGACATCGGCGCATCACCTTCGACCAGCGCCTGGGCCACCGCGCGGATGCCTGTGGCCGGCGCAAACGGTTCGTCGCCCTGCAGGTTGACCACCACGGTGTCATCGGCCCAGCCGGCAATGCGCGCGCACTCGGCCAGGCGGTCGGTACCGGAGGCGTGGCTGCTGGCGGTCATCGCCACCTTCACCTCAGCCAGCCCGGCAAGCGCGTCGGCAATGCGGGTGTCATCGGTGGCGACCCAGACCTCGCGCGCACCGGCCTGCAGCGCGCGGTGCGCCACGTGCAGCACCAGCGGTTCGCCGCCCAGCAGCCGCAGTGGCTTGCCGGGCAGCCGCGACGCGGCATAGCGGGCGGGAATGGCAACGACGAAATCATTCATGCAGGCAGTACTCGGCAGGCGCGATACAGCAGGAATGCGGCCGGCAACGCGCAGATGCAAGCGTCCGGCGGCCGCTCAGTTCGGGCGCAGCTTGTCCAGGCGATCGGTCAGGGCCACCCAGAACGCCGCAGGCAGATCGGCGCGCAGCGGCACCGCAAAGTGCCAGTCGTTGCCGAAGGCCCGGCACTTCACCGCGTCTTTTTCGGTCATCAGCACCGGCAACTGGCTGCCGAAGGACAGGTCCTGCGGCTGGTACACCTGGTGGTCGGCGAACGCGTGCGGCACCACGCCGATGCCGCGCGCGCGCAGCATGTCGAAGAAGCGCTGCGGGTGCGCGATGCCGGCCACCGCATGCACGCGCTGCCCGGCAAACGAGGACAGCGGTCGACTGCGCCCGCCCGGCAGCGGCTGCGCGCTGTCGATCTGCAGGGCCATCGGCCACTGGCCGAACCCACAGGCCTGCGCGGCCGCGGCCGCATCGGCCTGGCCCAGGTTGACCACGCGGAAATCGCAATGCTCGGCGCGGCTGACCGGCTCGCGCAACGGCCCGGCCGGGATCATCCGGCCGTTGCCATAGCGGCGCTGTGCGTCCACGACTTCGATCTCGATGTCACGTGCCAACCGGTAATGCTGCAGACCGTCGTCACAGACGATCACGTTGCAGCCGGCGTCCACCAGCGCCTTGCCCGCGGCCACGCGGTCGCTGTCCACGCGCACGGGAACGCCGGTTTTCCAGGCGATCAGCACCGGTTCGTCACCGCCCAGTGCGGTGGACGTATCGGCGTCCACCCAGCGCGCGGTGCCGGCGTCGTCGCGGCCATAGCCACGGCTGGCCACGCCCGGCTTCCAGCCGGCCTCGCGCAGGCGGTTGACCAGTTCGATCGTCAGCGGCGTCTTGCCGGTGCCGCCCGCGGTGATGTTGCCGACCACGATGACCGGGACCGGCAGCGCATGGCGCTTGCGCCAGCCACGGCGGTACAGCTGCCGGCGCAGGCCGGCAATGCCGGCGTAGACCGGTGCCAGCAGGCGCATCGGCCACGGCACCGGGCTGCCGTCGTACCAGTACGCGGGGGTCTGGGTGCCCTTTGCAGCCATCAGTCCTGCCTGTCGCGGAACTGCATGCTGTGCAGGTGCTGGTACAACCCGCCCATGGCCAGCAGTTCCTGGTGGGTGCCGCGTTCGACGATACGGCCATGATCCATCACCAGCACCTGGTCGGCGTGTTCGATGGTGGACAGGCGGTGCGCGATCACGAGCGTGGTGCGCTCGGGCATCAGGCGCTGCAGCGCATCCTGCACCAGGCGTTCGGATTCGTTGTCCAGCGCCGCGGTTGCCTCGTCCAGGATCAGGATCGGGGCATCGCGCAGGATCGCGCGGGCAATGGCCAGGCGCTGGCGCTGGCCGCCGGACAGCAGCGCACCGTTCTCGCCCACCGGCGTCTGCAGCTGCTGCGGCATGCGCGCGATGAACTCCCAGGCATTGGCCGCTTCGGCCGCGGCCCGGATCTGTTCGTCGGTCGCATCCATGCCGTAGGCGATGTTGGCGGCGATGGTGTCATCGAACAGCATGACCTTCTGCCCGACCATGGCCACCTGCCGGCGCAGGTCGGACAGCGGGTACTCGTCCAGCGGCACCCCGTCGAGCGCGATGACGCCGCCGCTGGGCTCGTAGAAGCGCGGCACCAGCCGGATCAGGCTGGTCTTGCCGCTGCCGGAGCGGCCGACGATGGCGGTGACCGTACCGGGCCTGGCCACGAAGCTGATGTCGTCCAGCGCGATGCCGCTGTCTTCGCGGTAGCGCAGCATCACGTGGTCGAACGACAGTTCGCCACGCACGCGCTGCACGCGGGTGGTGCCGGTATCACGTTCGACCGGCATGTCGATGATGCCGAACAGGCGCTCGGCGGCGGCCACGCCGCGCGAGATCGACGTCTGCACGCTGGTCAACCTGCGCAGCGAAGGAATGATGGCCATCATCGAGGTCATCAGGCCCATGAACTGACCCGCGTTGAGCTTGCCGGCCAGGGCCTCGCGGGTGGACACCCAGACGATCACCGCCAACGCCAGCGCGGCCAGGAACTGGACCACGCTGGAGGCGGCCGCACGGGTCACTTCCACCTTCATATTCAGCGCCAGCATGCGGTTGGCCAGGCGCGAGTAGCGGCTGATCTCGTGCTGCTGGGTGCCGTGCACCTTCACTTCCTGCTGCGCGGCCAGCGACTGCTCGGCGGTCTGCGCCATGGTGCCCATGCCGTCCTGGATGCCGCGGCTGATGCGCCGGTAGCGCTTGCCGACGTAGGACACGATGGCGCCGATCAGCGGCACCACCAGCAGCATCGCCAGGGTCACCTTCACGCTCATCTGCAGCATCACCACCAGCATGGCGATGATGGTCAGGGTGTCGGCCACCATGGTCTTCAACGCATCGGCGCTGGCCTGGGTGACCTGCTCGGTGTCGAAGTTCAGGCGGCTGACCATCACCGGCGTGGCTTCGCTATCGAAGTGCGAGGACGGCAGGTGCAGGTACTTGTCCAGCACCTGCTCACGCAGGTCACGGACCACGCTGCGGCCAGTCTTGGCCAGCGTGTAATCGCTGACCCAGGTCGCCAGGCTGCGCATCAGGAACAGGCCAAGGATGGTCAGCGGCAGCACGACGGCAGCGCGCGGCTGCGGGTCGACAAAGCCCTCGTTGACCAGCGGCTCCATCAGCTTGGTGAAGTGGTACCCGGCCAGGGCTTCGACCACCATGGCGATGACCGCGGCCACCATGAACACCCAGTAGGCCCGGGTGTAGCCGAGCAGGCGTTTGTAGATCGGCCACACTGGCGCGTGTTTGGAACTCATGGACGCACCTCTGGCGCTGTTGCGATTGCGATACGGCGGAAGCCGAGCTGGCCCAGCGCATCCTGCGCGGTGACCACGGCCTGGTAGGGAGTGCGCGCGTCGGCGCGCAGCAGCACGGTCTGCTGGCGGTCGCTGCCGGCAACGGCGGCGATGGTCTGCTTGACCGATTCCACGTCGCTGCGCAGCACTTCCTGGTCGTTGATGAAGTAACGCCCTTCGGCGTTGATCAGCACGCTCAGCGAACGCGGCGGCTCGGGGTTCTGCTGGTCGCTGGCCGTCGGCAGCTGCACCTGCAGGGTCGAGCGCGCATCGAAGGTGGTGGTGACCACGAAGAAGATGATCAGCACCAGGATGACGTCGATCAGCGGCACCAGGTCGATGTGCGGCTCATCCTGGGATCGGTCGTTGCCGATGCGCATCGATCAGGCCTTGGCCGTGGCAGGCGCTGCGGCGCGCGCAACCGGGGCCGGGTTCATCACCCCCGGGCGACCATCGAGCGTGTCCAGCAGGGCACTGGCCTCCTGCTCCATCTCCACCACGTAGCCGTGGATGCGGCCTTTGAAGTAGCGATGGAACATCAGCGCCGGAATGGCCACGATCATGCCGGTGGCGGTGCAGACCAGCGCCTTGCCGATACCACCGGCGAGCTGGTTCACATCGCCCACGCCGTGGTCGAGGATGCCCAGGAACATCTGGATCATGCCGATGACGGTACCCAGCAGGCCCAGCAGCGGGCCGGCCGAGGCGATGGTGCCCAGCGCATTGAGGAAACGTTCCATGCGATGCACCAGGTGGCGGCCGGTGTCTTCAATGCGCTCGCGGATCTGGTCGCGCGGGCGGTTGCGGGCTTCCAGCGCGGCCGCCAGCAGGGCGCCCAGCGGCGAGTTGGCGCGCAGGGTCTGCAGGTGGGCCGGGTCGAGCTTGCCGCGTGCGGCCCAGTTGCGCACTTCCTGGCCCAGGCCAGGCGGCAGCACCTCGTTACGCCGCAGGGACCAGAAACGCTCCAGGACGATTGCCAAAGCCAGTACGCCCAACAGCAGCAGCGGCACCATCGGCCAGCCACCGGCCTTGACCAGTTCCCACACGTTTCAACCCTCCGGCCCATCGGCCGCTTGTTCGATCGACGATAGGATAGCAGCCGACCGTGCCCGCCCAGCGGCATCCCACCACCGGGCTGCGTGGACCCGCTGTTCGCGCACCTGCAGGCCTTGTGCGCCAAGCCATACGCGGATCGCGCCGGTGTCGGCGGTGACCAGCACTTCAGCGCCCGCTGCGCGCCAGCGCTGCACTACGTCACGTTTCGGGTGGCCAAAGCGGTTCTGGTGGCCGGCCGAGACCAGCGCCAGGCGGGGCTGCACCGCCGCCACCCAGGCCGGGCTGGAGCTGCCGCCACTGCCGTGGTGCGGCACCAGCACCACCTCGGCGCGCAGGCGGCGCGGGCGCTCCTGCAGCAGCCGCTGTTCGGCGCTGCGGCCGATATCGCCCGGCAACAGCACGGCCCCGTGGGCGCCGGCAATGCGCAGCACGCAGCTGGCTTCATTGCCATCCGCGACCGCGGTGCGGCCGGGGTGCAGCACCTGGAAATCGACCCCGTCCCACTGCCAGCGCAGGCCCTGCCGGCAGAAGGCCAGGGCGCCGGGCGGCGCCTGCCCGGGCGGGGCCAGCACCTGCAGCCCGGGCACCTGTCGGCGCAGAGCTGGCAGCCCGCCGGCGTGATCCAGGTGATCGTGGCTGAGCAGCAGAAGCCGTGGCGGTGCCTGCCCCAGCGCGCGTACGGCCGGCATCAGCACCCGCTCCGCTGCCTCGGCGCCCCCGGGCGGCCCGGCGTCGTACCACAACGCATGGGTGGCCGTTCTCACCAGCACCGCGGCGCCCTGCCCCACATCGTGCACCAGCAGCTCAACCTCGCCGTGGCGCGGCGCCGGCGCCGCTGGCCAGAGCAGCGGCAGGCACAACACGCCACCGGCCAGCAGGCCGCCACTGCCGCGCGGCAGCAGCCACCAGAACACCCCCGCCACCGCCGCCGGCAGTGCCCAGCGTGGCGCTTCGGCCAGCCACCACATGGCCTGTGGCTGCGCCGCCAGCGGCTGCAACGCCTGCCAACTGAGTTCGAACAACCACGCCGCCGCCCGCCACGGCCAGCGCCCCGCGCCGTCATGCACGGCGTGCAGCGCGGTACCGGCCAGCGCGACCGGCACCACCACCAGGCTCCACCAGGGAATGACCGGCAGGTTCAGCAACGGCCCCCAGCGCGCGGTGCCGCCGAACAGCGCGACCGCCAGCGGCAGCAGCGCGACGCTGGCCACGCCCTGCCCCGCCAGCGCGGTGCGCACGTGCTGCCACAGCCCATGCGGGCGTTGCTGCGGCAGGCACCACAACAGCCACAGGACGCCTCCGAAACTGAGCCAGAAGCCGGCCGACAGGATCGACAACGGTGCCGGCAGCACCATCAGCAGCGCGGCCAGGGCCAGGCATTGCGGCACCGATACCGCCCGCCGCGCCACCCGGGCCAGCGCCACCACCGCAATCATCAGGGCCGTGCGCACCGTCGGCAGCTCGGCACCGGCCAACAGCGTGTAGCCGCCCGCCGCCAGCGCCGCCGCGAGGGCGGCCGCCTGCGGGCGTGACACATGGACCGCCAGCGGCGCCCACAGCCGCCACGACATTGAACACAGCAACGCACCGAAGCCGGCCACCAGCCCCACATGGAAGCCGGATATCGCAATGAGGTGGGTCAGGCCCAGGGCACGCAGGTGCTCCCAGTCGGAATCGGTCAGCCCGCGGGTATCGCCCAGCGCCAGCGCCTGCACGAAGCGCGCCGAGGGGCGCCCGACCTGGGTGGCAATGGCATCGCTGCAGGATTCGCGCCATGCCAGCAGGCCGTGGGCCGGCCGCAGCAGCCGGGGTTGCCGCTGCTGCTGCACGCTGGCGCTGCCCGCGAGCCCCTGCAGCAGTGCATGGCGCTCACCGTCGAAGCCGCCGGGATTGATGCGCGAACGCGGCGCCCGTATCCGCAACGCCAGCTGCCACTGCGCGCCGGCGCGCACGGCATGGCGCTGCTCCGCGGCAGCGCCGCCGTTGCGCGCCTCGGCCCCTTTCAGCGCAGACCAGCGCACCTGCAGCCGACGGCCACGCAGCGCAGGCAGGCCATCGGCGTGCGCGACCTGCAGCGTAAAGCGGGTGTGGTCGCGGGCATGGGTCGGCAGATCGACCACCCGACCGCGCACCTGCACCACCTGCGCCGCAGCACCTGGCGGCCACTGCTGCTGCAGCGCTGCATGGCCGTGGCAGGTTGCCCAGCCGAGCCCGAACACGGCGGCCGCCACCACCCGGCCGCGCCAGCGCAGCAGCCAGCCCGGCAACGCCACCACCACCAGCAACATGCCCAGCCACACCGGCAGCAGAGCCGACGCAGCACTACAGGCCAGCACCCCCAGCACCAGCGCGGCGGCGCAGCCGGGGCCAAGGCAGGCAGACGGGGGCACGGTCGCGGCCATGCCCACAGCCTGCAGGCTTGCGGCCCGCAACGGCCATCAGCCGACGCCGTGCTGCGCCGTCAGCGTTCGCTTCGGCGTGACGCCCCGCGGTGGAAGTTCACCCGGAACCGCGCGCCGCCGCCCGGCGCTTCCCCCACGCTCACGCTGCCGCCATGGTGCTGCACGATTTCCTTCACCAGGTGCAGGCCCAGGCCACTGCCGTTGCCAGCCGCTCGCAGGCGATGGAACGGTTCGAAGATCGCTTCGCGATCGCCCACCGGCACCCCTGCGCCCTGGTCGCTGACATCCAGCAGGCCCTGCGGGTCCACCCGCACGCAGATGGTGCCGCGACCGCCGCCGTGCACGATGGCGTTGTGCACCAGGTTGGCGATCACCCGGCCCAGCGCCAGCCCGTCGCCCTGGATCCACACCGGGGTGTCGGGCGCATCCACTTCGAAGCCATAGCCGGCCCCCACCACCAGCGGCGCCAGTTCGGCCGCCGCTTCCCTCACCAGGTGCGCCAGATCCAGCCGCTGCAGTGCGGTCGTGTTGCGATCCAGCCGCTGCAGGTCCAGCAGATGTTCGGCGACATTGCCCAGGCGCGCCACATCGGTCAGCAGCTGCGATTTCAGTTCGCCCTGCGGCAGCTGCGAAAGACGCGCCTGCACCACCGCGATCGGCACGCGCAGCTCGTGGGCGGCATCGGCCAGGAATTTGTCACGTGCGGCATAGCCCTGCTGCACCTTGTCGATGGCATCGTTGAAGGCTTCGACCAGGGGCGCGATTTCGGTGGACACCAGCTGCGCATCCAGGCGCGCGCCGGGCTGGCCCACATCCAGCTCCTTGGCCTGCTGCGCGGAACGACGCACGCCGCGCATGGCGCGGTGGATCACGGTAGGCATCACCAGCAGGGTGACCACGATCAGCGGCAGGAAGAACCACAGCCCGATCAGCCGCAGCACCATCAGGGCGCCGTCGACCAGGCCGCCTTTGGGCGCGCCGCCAACCATCACCGTGATGCGCCGGCCTTCGTCGTAGCGGATCATCACCCGCGCCACATCCAGGTAGGGCGGCACCAGCGAACCCAGTTCGGTCGCGCCCAGCGTCGGCAGGCGCGCCAGCAACGGCGCATGCACGCTGGGCACCTTGCCACGTTCCAGCCACGCGCCGCGGTCATCCACCGCAGCGAACCACAGGTTGCCGCCCGCACGCGCATCGACCTTCTGCCAGCGGGCTTCGTCCAGCTGCAGGCGGCCATCCACGCTGCGCAGCGCATCGGCCACGTCCTCGGCCATGAACATGTCCATGCCCCAGGTGTCCTTGTCACCCCAGGTGATGATCAGCGCGGCCACGGCGAACAGCACGGTGAAGGCCTGCGCCAGGAACAGCCGCCAGGCCAGGCCCAGGGTGATCGAACGGATCTGCCGGGCCATCTCAGACCTCCGCCAGCAGATAACCGACGCCGCGGATCACGTGGATTTCCACGCCCGCCCCGGCCTGCTGCAGCGCCTTGCGCAGCTTGGAGATATGCGCGTCCAGCGCATTGGACTGGATCTCGTCATCGAAGCCGTACACCGCCGCTTCCAGCGCGCTGCGGGTGACGGTGCGCCCCTGGCGCATGGCCAGTGCCTGCAGCACCAGCACCTGGCGCCGCGGCAGCGCCAGCAGCTGGCCATCGACCTCGGCCTGCAGCGATTCGAAGTCGAATGCCAGCCGGCCCAGCACCAGGCGCGGAGTCACCATGGCCGTCGGCCGCCGCGATACCGCGCGGATGCGCGCCATCAGTTCTTCGATGGCGACCGGCTTGACCAGGTAATCGTCGGCACCGACGTCCAGCCCTTCCACCTTGTCCGACAGCGCGCCCTTGGCGGTCAGCATGATCACCGGCAAATTGGGGCGCAGCGCGCGGGCGGTGGCGACGAAGGCCACGCCATCGCCATCGGGCAGCTGCCGGTCCAGCAGCAGCAGCTGGTGTACCGGTTCGCGCAGGGCCAGTGCCGCCTCGGCCAGGCTGCCGACCACGTCGGCGACCACGCCCTGCCGCTCCAGCCCGCTCTGCAGGGCACGGGACAGATCGGGATCGTCTTCGACCAGAAGGATGCGCATCGGAAGCTCGGTGGCGGAAATCGCTGCCGATGATAGTGCCTGTGGCGGCACCGCGACGTGCGCGTCGCGTCCACCGGCCGCGCAATGTTCCGACAATGTTGGCGGCGCAGCATGGGGGCTTGTTCCCTGCCAGATCCTCCCTCGATGTCCCTGCGTTCCCCTGCCCTGCTGCGCCCCCTGCTGTGCACCGTCGCTCTCTCCACGCCGCTGCTGGCAACCGCCCAGGACCAGGAGGCCGCACCGGGCGTGCAGGCCGGCATCACCATCGGTGCGACCACCGGTGCGTACGCGCACTACGATGACAAGCCGCTGGTGGTGCCGGCGCTGGCATGGCAGGGCAAGCGCTTCTTCGCCAGCCCCGGCTCGCTGGGCATGCACCTGTACAAGGCCGATGGCCTGCGGGTATCGGCGGTGGTCACGCCTTACACGCTGCGCTTCAAGACCGACGATGTGAACGATGCGCAGCTGCGCCGCCTGCACAGCCGGCAGATGTCGGCCATGGCCGGCGTCAATGCCGAGTACAAGGCGGATTGGGGCATCGTGGGTGCCAGCGTGCAGCGCGAAGTCAGCGGCCACGGCGGCGGCATGGAATCGAACCTGCACTACAGCTACCCGATCCAGGCCGGCCGTTTCACCTGGGTGCCGCGGGTGGGCGTGGTGCATTCCAGTGCGCGCCTGCTGGACTACTACTACGGCATTTCCAACGAAGAAGCCCTGCGTTCGGGCCTGGCCGCCTACCGCCCTGGCAGCGCCACCTCGCCCAGCCTGCAGATCGCGGTCAGCACGCCGCTGGGCAACAAATGGCGGGCCACCGGCGTGGTCGCCAACCAGTGGTTCGGCGATGCGGTGAAAGACAGCCCCATGACCCGCGATGGCAGCCAGACCTCCGCGTTCATTTCATTGATGCGCGCCTTCTAGCCCGCGCATTCATTGCCCAGAAGGACCTTGCATGGCCGCCGCCAGCCCCCTCCCTGACGCACACGCGATCCTGCGCGCCCCCGACCTGGACAGCGCCGAGCGCGTGTACCTGGGCCTGCTGCCGGACCTGGCCCACGTGGACGCACTCACCCGCCATGCGCTGGGTGCGTCGCGGGCAGCCGATGCCGCCGCACGCGGCTATGTGCTGTCAATGACACTGGTGGGGCTGCGCCTGCAGGAACTGGAGATGGACGAGCCGTGTGCCAGCGCGCACCGCCAGGCCACGCTGCACAGCCTGCGCCAGGCGTTCGCTGCTGCCTGAGCGCGCGATGGGGGCGGTCCGGGCATCCCTGGCCCCGGATTCATCCTCGACCCATGCGCTTGGCACGCGGTTTTCCGCGCTTCGTCGCATGCCGCTACCGGCCGCCGTGCGCCGGTGACAGGCTGGGCTCCCTTTCCGGAGCACCGTGCCATGCCGATGCTTGCCCTGCTTCTGCTGTATGCCGCCGTGCTCGGTGGCGACGAAACGCTGCCGGTGGCGCACGTGCAGGTACGCCTTGGCCAGGACAGCGTGCTGTGCTGGGAACGCGATACCGCCCAGCGCACGCGCTCGCTGGGCCTGTGGCGGCAGACCGACAGCGGCTGGCAGCTGCAGCATCGCCTGCGCGTCAGCAGCGCACGCATGCTCTCTTCATCGCAATGAGGGTCGCGGTTCATCCGCTGCGGCGCCGATGATGCAAGCATGGGCGCCTGTCGAAAGGATGCGCCATGACCCTGTCTTCTTTCATCCGCGCGGGCCTGATGCTGACGTGCGTGCTGCTTGCAGGCTGCTGCCCGTTCGGCAGCGAGATTCGCTCCCGCCCCACGTTCATCAATCCAGGCGTGTCGCCGGCAACATCGCGCGCCCAGGTGGCCGCCTGTGATCGCCAGGGCGCACGCCTGCGCAGCGAGCTGGAACGTCGCTTCGTCGCCACCACGCGCGCGCAGTGTGCGCTGCCGCAGCCCTTCGCCGACTACACGATCGTGAACGCCGCCGGCCAGACCCTGCCGCCTGACGAGGCCGCCGAGCGGCGTGCCAGCCATGTGCAGCGCATGTGTGCGGACCCGGTGCGTACCGACAAGGAACTGGCCGCGCTGTGCCCGGACTGCCGGGCCCGGGCTGACGATCAGGTGGCGCAGTGCCGCACGGAAAAGGGCATCGTGCGCAGCTCGAAGCCGGTGCGGATGTGCAGCATGATCCGTTTCTAGCCGGGCTGCAGAAACGAAAACGCCGGCCCAGGGCCGGCGTTCGGGATTTCCACCGCTGCACCGGCAGTGCCGGGAGCCGGGTGGTGGGCGGTACAGGGTTCGAACCTGTGACCCCTACCATGTCAAGGTAGTGCTCTACCGCTGAGCTAACCGCCCAATGAATCTGCATGTCTGGACTGAAAAACCCGGCTTGCCGGCCGGGTTTGTCTTTCTCACGACAGCCCCTTGCCAGGGACTTCGTGGTGGGCGGTACAGGGTTCGAACCTGTGACCCCTACCATGTCAAGGTAGTGCTCTACCGCTGAGCTAACCGCCCGTTTTTCCTGCATTTCCGCGATTGCGTCGGTGCAGGCCGCGTATATTACGGATGCCGGCGCGCCAGCGCAATAGTTTTGTGAAGGCAACCGACGTTGGCCCGTTCAGCCAAGGCTGGCTTCCTTCAGCTGCCGGATCTGGTCACGCACACGCGCGGCATCCTCGAACTCCAGATCCTTGGCGTGCTGGTACATCTGTTGTTCCAGCGCCTTCAGGCGTGAAGCCAGCTGGGCCGGGCTGAGCGAACGATAGTCCGCAGTCGGCTCGGCCACGCCGCCACGGGCCTTGCCCTTGCCCTTGCGCGCTTCCTTCTCGGCGGCATCCGAACGCGCACCTTCCAGCACGTCGGTGATCGGCCGGGCCACCGAACGCGGCACGATGCCGTGTTCTTCGTTGTACTCGACCTGCTTGGCCCGGCGGCGGTCGGTCTCGTCGATCGCTGCCTGCATGGAACGGGTGATCTTGTCGGCGTACAGGATCGCCTTGCCGCGCACGTTGCGCGCGGCGCGGCCGATGGTCTGGATCAGCGAGCCGGTCGAACGCAGGAAGCCTTCCTTGTCCGCGTCCAGGATCGCCACCAGCGACACCTCGGGCATGTCCAGGCCTTCGCGCAGCAGGTTGATGCCCACCAGCACGTCGAACTTACCCAGGCGCAGGTCGCGGATGATCTCCACGCGCTCGACGGTGTCCACGTCCGAATGCAGGTAGCGCACGCGGATGCCATGCTCGGTCAGGTACTCGGTCAGATTTTCGGCCATGCGCTTGGTCAGCGTGGTGACCAGCACGCGATCGCCCGCCTTGATGCGCTCGTTGGCCTCGCTCATCAGGTCGTCGACCTGGGTGCCGACCGGGCGGATTTCCACCACCGGATCGATCAGGCCGGTCGGGCGCACCACCAGTTCGGTGATCTCATCGGCCGACTCGCGCAGCTCGTACGGGCCCGGCGTGGCCGAGACGTAGATGCTGCGCGGGCAGCGCGCTTCCCATTCCTCGAAGCGCAGCGGCCGGTTGTCCAGCGCCGAAGGCAGGCGGAAGCCGAACTCGACCAGGGTTTCCTTGCGCGACCGGTCACCCTTGAACATGGCACCGATCTGCGGAATGGTCACGTGCGATTCGTCGATCACCAGCAGCGCATCCGGCGGCAGGTAATCAAACAGCGTCGGTGGCGGCTCGCCGGCATTCTTGCCGGTCAGGTGCCGCGAGTAGTTTTCGATGCCGTTGCAGAAGCCCACCTCGGCCATCATTTCGATGTCGAACTGGGTGCGCTGTGCCAGGCGCTGGGCTTCGACCAGCTTGTTCTGCGCGTACAGCTGCTCCAGCCGCTCCTTCAGCTCGACCTTGATGGTTTCCACCGCCGCCAGCACGCGCTCGCGGGTGGTGGCGTAGTGGGTCTTCGGGTACACGGTGAAGCGCTGCAGGTTGCGCATCGTCTCGCCGGTAAGCGGATCGAACATCGTGATCTTCTCGACCTCGCCATCGAACAGCTCGATGCGCAGGGCCTCGCTGTCCGACTCGGCCGGAAACACATCGATCACTTCGCCGCGCACGCGGAAGGTACCGCGCTGCAGTTCGTACTCGTTGCGCGTGTACTGCAGCTGGGTCAGGTGGTTGATCAGGTCGCGCTGGTCGATGCGCTCACCCTTGGACAGGATCAGGCGCAGTGACAGGTAGTCTTCCGGCGCGCCCAGGCCGTAAATGGCCGACACCGTGGCGACCACGATCGCATCCGGGCGCGACAGCAGGGTCTTGGTGGCGGCAAGGCGCATCTGCTCGATGTGCTCGTTGATCGAACTGTCCTTCTCGATGAAGGTGTCCGACGAGGGCACGTACGCTTCGGGCTGGTAGTAATCGTAATAGCTGACGAAATACTCCACCGCGTTGTGCGGGAAGAACGCCTTGAACTCACCATACAGCTGCGCCGCCAGCGTCTTGTTCGGCGCCATGATCAGCGTCGGCTTCTGCACGTTCTGGATGACGTTGGCGATGGTGTAGGTCTTGCCCGAACCGGTGACGCCCAGCAGGGTCTGCTTGGCGATGCCGGCCTGGAAATTGTCGGTCAGCTTCGCGATGGCATCGGGCTGGTCGCCAGCCGGCGAATAGGGCGAAACGAGTTGAAAGCTGTCGCTCATGGTGCTGCCAGATCCCAGGAACCCGCAGTATACCGGCCACTCCAGTGACGACCGGTTGAACCAGAACCCGATTCAGGCAGCGGCAAAACCCGATGGTGCCGCGCCGGCGGCGGGCGGAGGCTGGTGCCCTGCCCGCTGCTGGAGTCCGCCTGATGCTCTCCCCTGCCCCCGGCCACACCCTGGCCGAACTGCTGCTGGCCATGGCGGTGCTGGCGATCCTGGCCTGCCTGGCGGCGCCGCCGTTCGCCGGCCTGCTCGATCGCCTGCGCGCCGACCAGCTGCGCATGCAGCTGCACACGGCGCTGAACCAGGCCCGCAGCACGGCGCTTACCCACCGCCGCTCCGTGCTGGCCTGCCCTAGTAGCGACGGCCTGCAGTGCGGGCAGGACTGGAGCCAGGGCTGGCTGCTGCGCGCCGAACAACCACGGCCGGATGAGGCCGATCCGGCACCACCACTGGCCGCGCGCCAGCTTCAGAGCCATTCCTCATTGCAGGCCTTCAGCACGCACGGTCGCCCGCACATCGTGTTTCGTGCCAGCGGGCGCAGCGCGGGCAGCAATGCGCGCATCCGCGTCTGCCAGCGCGGCCTGACGCAGGCCGAAGTGGTGGTGAGCAATACCGGGCGTGTGCGCTCGCTGCGCAGCGCGTCGCCGGAACCCTGCTGAAGCACGCGGATGGCGGACGCAGAAAAGCAGAAGCCGCGATTTCTCGCGGCTTCTGCAGGATCTGGCGCCCGAAGTTGGACTCGAACCAACGACCCCCTGATTAACAGTCAAGTGCTCTAACCGGCTGAGCTATTCGGGCGGGGAGGCGCATTCTAGTAGCTGCTGCGCGCCGATGCAACACCCCTGCGCGAAATCACCAGCAACCGGCCACCGCACTGGCGCTCGGTGTCTTCACATTGGCCTGGTTCACCGTCATCGTGCCGCACTTGTCCTTGGCCTGCGCGCCCTGCGGCGCCGCCGTCAGGGTGAACGTGCCCTGCGCGGCCTGGATGCTGATCGTGTACTGCGCCGTACCACCTTCGCGCGGCGACTGGATGCTGGTGGTGCCGTTGCTGAAACGGAAGTTGGCGTAGGTGTTGTTGGTGGTGTGCGAACGCTCGGCCATCTGCGCGTATTCCACCATGTCCGCCTTGGCCTGCGCACGCCTCGACTTGCGGATCTGGTCGGTGTACGAGGGATAGGCCACCGCCGCCAGGATCGCCACCACGGCCACCGTGATCATCAGTTCGATCAGGGTGAAGCCGCGGACCTGGCCCATTGCGCGGATTGCTTTGAGTGACATCGCAGGAATCTCCGTTACTGGATCTGGCGCCAGGACTGGCGGCCACAGGGATACGGCACGTACAGCGGCTGCGCGCCGGACACATTGACCACCATCCAGCAGCCCGCACCGGCCGGCACCGTCGGCACACCCGAGCCGTCGTTCGGATTGGTCGGCGGCTGCAGGCGCGGCACCACCGATACGCCCACATCCTTGATCGGCGCGGTGCCCGGCGAGTTCAACGACATGGCAGCCGTGCCGGCGGCGGCGGAGGTACCGGTGGGAGAACCCACCCGCACGCCGGACAGCGCACCGGCACCGCTGCGTGGACTCAGCCCGAACAGCCAGTTCGCACCCGACGTGCTGCAGCCGCTGGTGACTTCCACCGGTGCGTAGGTGGGAATGAACAGGATGCCCGAGGCCAGCTCCGGGTAACCCACCGCGCGTTCGCCGGCAGGAAGATCGACGTACCAGCCCAGTGACGAGGTAGGCGCGGTACCCACCTGCAGCGTACGCGAACCACTGGTGGTGACCACCGCGTTCGGGGTCAGGTTGGCACGCGTGAGCGTGGTGGTGACCGCACCGTTCACCACATCGTTGAAGCCATACAGGCTCTGGATCTGGGTGGACGAGATCGGCAGGGTGTCATCGTTGAAGGAGAAGCTGCCGGTACCGAACATCACCAGCACGCCGCCGCGTTCACCCGATGCCACCTGCAGGCCGCCGGTGATCGGCTGGCGGTAGGTCTGCCCGTTCTGCACGAAGGTGCCGGTGGTGAACACAGGCACGGTGACCGAAGTGGCGGTGGAGGTCAGGTCGAACTTCCACACCGCGCCCTTCAGGTCGGCCGCGTAGACGGTATCGGCGTAGCCGTCGCGCACGCGGCTCGGCTTGTTGGTGACCGGGTCGATGGTCAGGTTGTTCACCCGATCCACCACCACGATGTTGCCCAGGCCATTGCTCCCGGCGATGGTGGAATTGGGCTCTCCCGCTTCGATCATGCGGATGGTCGGCGTACCGGTGCCGATGTCGACCACGAACAGCACGGCCTTGCCACTGGCGCTGGAATAGCCATTGCCGAAGATCGCCTTCCAGCTGACGCTGCCATCGGCCGCGCGCACCGGAACGATGACCGGCTTGCCCAGCACGTGGCCGATGTTGGCCCGCACCGTGGCATCACCGGCCAGATCGTTGATTTCCCACAGGCGGTTGCCCGCCGCGAAGCTGCCCGGTGTGGTCACGTCCAGCGCGAACACGCCGCGCCCGCCGGCGCCGGTGGTGCCGACCAGGGTGGTGTGCCAGCCACCACCGTAGAAGGTATCACCCACGGTCAGCGGACCATCGACGAAGTACTTGTGCACAAACGGCTGGGCGTTCTTCTTGGTCGGGTCGTAAGGCAGCAGCAGGTTGCCCATGTGCCCGTACGAGGTGGCCGGAATGTAACCGAACAGCTCACGACCACCATTGCCGCCGACCGTGCCCGCTGCGTCCATGCCGCCGTCGAACGCATGCAGCATGCCGTCGTTGGCACCGGCATAGACCACGTAGCGGTTGTTGGTGCGCTTGCTGGTCAGGTAGTTGGTATAGCTCGTGCCCAGGGTGCCGCCCAGCGCGCGGTAGCCGAAGTCGTCCACCGGTGCACTGATGACCGGCGTGGAGTTGACGATGTCGCCCAGCGGCGTGGTGCGATCACGCAGCTTGCCACCGTTGCGGACTTCACCACTGCTCTCGCCCAGCAGGTAATTGGCTGCACTGGTGGCATCGGCACCCAGCGCCGCCAGGTTCGCGGAGGTACAGATCGACTGCGCCGGATACAGCGTGCTGGACAGGTTGCAGAGCCCGGCCAGGGTAACCGTGGTACCGCTGAACTTGCGCACGCTGCTGCCGTCGTTGAAGAACACATTGCGCGCGGCCGCGGCAGGCATCTGCGCACTGGCTTCCCAGCGCGTGGTGTACTGCGCCTCGCGGGTGGTGGGGTTCACCGACACGCTGCTCGCGGTCAGCTTGCTGTACCAGTCGGTGCCGTTGTTCTGTACGTCGTACATCGGGGTGACGGTCAGCGAACCGGTACCGATGCGCGCGCCACTGAGTGCGAACGTACCCGACGGCGTCTGCCCCGACCCCACCGCCGACAGCACCCGGCGCATGGCCTCGGTCACGTCCGACGGGGTCTTGGCATTGATGAACTCACCGCGGCTGTTGATGGCGGCGTGCCACAGCTCGTCGATCACGCGACCATCGTCATCGGTCAGCGGGTCGCCATTGGCGTTCCAGTTCGGCGGGTTGGCATACGGGTCATCGGTGGCGGCCTGGTTGACCTCGTAGATCAGGCCCTGCGCGCCCAGGGTGACGCCGTAGAAGTTCATGTGCAGGTTGGTCTGGCAGTCCAGTCGCTTCCAGTCAGGCGAGGACTGGCTGAGCGTGCTGCACTGATCCGGCACCGGGACCAGGCCGGTGGGGAAACTGGCACCCGTGCGCAGCGGGGTGGAGCCACCGGCGTAGTACGACGCGGCGATGTCGGCAATGGTGTTGCTGTAGCCATCGGCGAACGGCTGGGTCGGGAAGAACTTGCCGCCGGCGCTGTCGGCGTTGCCATAGCCGCTGGCCGAGTTGCCCACGTTGGTATAGCCGTCGGTGAACAGCATGCCGCCGTTCTTCTGGCAGGCGCGGATGACCGGTGCGCCAGCGTCGGTACGCCGGAACTGCTCGCCCAGGTAAGCCACGGCCTGCCGGTTCGGGGTACCGCCATTGGGCTTGAGCCGGTAGATCTGCCCGAACAGGTCCGAGCGCTGCGAGGTGACGTCGTACATGGTCACGTTGTTGCGGGCATTGATGGTGAAATAGCCCACGCGCATGTTGTCCACGCCCACCATGGCGTGCGAGGACGAGCCGACCATCGACAGGATGCGGTTGCGGTGATATTGGAACCAGTTGGCGAAGTTGCGCTGCGCGTTGGCCAGGTCGGCCGTATTGGCGCCGTAGTTCTCCGGCAGGATCTGGTAGCGACGCATGTTGCAGCCCGGGCCGCAGGCATTGCTGATCAGCGGGCGGTTGGCGTCGCCGGTGAGGTAGCCGGCCGGCGCGGCCTGGTCGGCCGGCAGGTAGAAGGTGGCCGGTACATAGGCGATCTGCACCGTGCAGTCCGCACGCACCAGCACGTCACTGCCCAGATTGGTCCAGACGTTGCCCGAACTGGCCAGGCCGTTGCCATTGTTGTTGTTGCTGTTGCAGGTGCGCCCGTTCGACCGGTAGCGGGTACCGGCCGGAATGGTCATGCCGGTGACGAACTGGAACGCCTCGCCATTGACCTGGCGCGAGGACAGGTCGTACACGGTGTTGTAACCGGTAGTGAAATCACTGCCGTAGACGGTCGGGTCACGCGGATCAACGCGTGCCGCGGAGAACGTGGCGTTCGGCCAGAGCATGTTGCCGCCGCTGTCACGCACTGGCAGGCTCCACGGCTCGTAGGTCACGGCCGGGTTGTAGTAGCTGGCGTTGTAGGTGGGCGAACGGGCAAAACCAAACGCATCGATCGGCGGGATCGCGCGGCCCGGCGAATACGAGGTGTTGAAGTTCGAGTGCGGGAACAGGTAGAGGTAGCAGTCGGTGGAGTTGTTGCCACAGGCTTCGCCCACGTTGTAGAACACGCCGGCCGAACTGAAGAAGCTGCTGCCGTTCCACTGCATGCGACCATCGCCACCACGGAAGATCCGCTCGAAGGTCATCGAGTTGGAATCGTCCACGGCCATGATGAAGGCCGGCGGGATCGAGGTGGTGTTGTTCAGCGGCGCCTGGGCAAGGGCGCCCTGCCCCTGCGCGGCGAACAGGCTGTAGGCGAAGTAGCCACCCACGCCGAGCACGGCGAAGGCAGACGCGGCGATGATCCGGGAAGTGCGACGGGACATGCCGGCGGCCTCAGAGCTTGAAAATGGAATCGACCGACGCCGTGGACGAGGAGTCCGTCGCGGTATCGGTAGCGAAAGTGGTGATCTGGTAGATGGGCGTGACCGGATCCAGCGGCTTGCCCATCGACAGCGAACCGCCGCCGATCACGCAGGTATCGATGCGGCGCACGTTCACCGCCTGCACGGTGGTCAGCGCGCGGTCGCGGCCCCAGCCCACCGGATCGAAGGCGATATCGCAGTTGTCCTGGATATCGCTGGCCACCAGCGGTGCATCGGCAGCGGCGGCGGTGCGGTTTGCGATGGCTTCCACCGCGCGTTCGCTGCGCCGGGTCACGCCTTCGGCATTCTGGAAGGCGATATTGGTAGCCAGGTAGTTGGACGCCATCTTTTCCTGCATGCCTGCCACCTGCATGCCGGCAATGCCGATCAGCGCCAGCAGGATCAGCATGATCAGCGCGACGTACAACACGGCACCGCGCTGCTGGCGGGGCATTGGACGGATGCGGGCTCGAGCGTTCATGGCATCAGTTCCCGAAGAGGCGGTTACGCAGGGCAATGGTGGATTCGTAGGCGGCGCGGTAGCGCGCGTCGTTCGGCGTGGACGGCGCGAAGCCAACGCCGAGCATGCGCGGGTAGCGCAGCGCATCGGTGGCCGCTTCGGCCTGCGAGGGCTGCGGGCTGCGCGCCAGGATGCCGACCTGCACCTGGCCCACGCGCCGCCACTGCGCCGCTGCCGCTGCGTTGGTGCCGGTGGACACGCCGCTGGCAATGGCCACGGTGGTGATGTTGCCGGTGGGCGGGGTGGTGCTGGTGATGGCCGCAGTGCTGTCCAGGCCGAACAGCAGCTGCAGGTTCTCGATGCCTTCCACCAGTTCTTCGGCGGCGGCGTAGCCGTCGGCACCGTCCGAGCGCGCACGCATCAGCGCCGGTTCGCCGGTGGTACCGGAGGTACCCACGAAATACACCACCGATTCGGCGCGGTAGATCATGGTCTGGCCGGTGGGCTGCACGGTGTAGCGGTCCAGGTTGGCGCCGCTGGCGGTGACCTGGCCTTCAACGTAGGTGCCCTTGAACACGTTCACATGGCTGCAGTCGGCCACGCCGAACAGCGTGGGCGCGGTCACGCCACCTTCCAGCAGGCGCTTGCCGAGAGTGCCGTCGAAGCCGACCACGCTGTTGGCGCCGGGCGCCAGCGCGGTGACCGGTACGCCTTCGGCGGCCAGATAGCGCAGCACCAGCACATCACTGCCATCGCGCGGCTTGAGTGCACTGATCGAACTCGGCAGGCCCGTCACCGCCGGCCAGCTGCCACCGACGGTCAGGCTGGTGCCTGGCCCGGTGCCCGGGGCCTCATAGCCCTGGATGCTGACGCTGAAATCCAGCGGATGGCCCGAACCGGTGGCGGCGCCGGTGTTGATGGTCGGGTCGCCCTCGCCCTTCACGAAATGCGCCTGGTCGTTCACGCAACCGAAGTGGCCGGCCATGCGGATGTCGCGCTGCAGGAACTCCAGCGCGAAGCGACCGTTTTCCTGTGCGCGTGCATTGCCTTCGGCCAGCCGCGAGGCGGTGCGCGAGGCGATGAACACCTGCACCACGCCCAGCATCAGCACCAGGCCGATGACCATGGCCACCATCATTTCGATCAGCGACAGACCGGCGGCGTGGCGGCGGGAGGACAGGGGCGCGCTCACAGCTGCGATACCAGGGTGAAGGTGGTGCGGGCGTTGGGATCCTGCGGATCCCAGCGCTGGTCGCCCCAGGCGATGCCCACCGTGACCCGGCCGTTGGCGTTGAGCACGGTGGCGCTGGCGCCCTCGCCCAGCGACTGCACCACCTGGCACTGCCAGCGGGTGATGTTGCTGGCCACGCCCTGGTCGGCGCCGAGCACGCGGGTGCACGAACTGGCGCTGACCGAGTTGGCCGCGAAGCTGGCGCCGGTGTACCAGCCCGCCTGGTAGCGGTTGCTGCGCATCTGGTCCAGCAGGTCGTAGGCCAGGTTGGTGGCCTGGGTGCGGTAGTTGGCGCTCTGCACGAAGCGCACGTTCATGGTCTGCAGCAGGGCGAAGCCCAGCAGGCCGAAGCCGAGGATCAGGATGGCGATCAGCACTTCCAGCAGGCTGAAGCCGGCCTGGCGCCGCGAGAACGAGGGAAGACGACGGCTCATTGGCAGGCGGCCTTGGTGGAGGTGATCTGGCCTGCCGCGTTGACGGACAGGGTACGGCGCTGGGGATCGCTGCCGCATTTCACTGGCTGCAGGGTGATCTGCTGGGTGGCGGCCGCGCGGCGGCGACCGCGGGCATCGAAGGCGACTTCGGCCGCCGGGCCGGTGACGGTGACCGAATCGGAGGTGACCGAGACGAAGCGCAGCACGCCCTCGTTGGCGCCCTTGCTGCCGTTGCCGTCCACGTCGGCCCAGGCCAGCATGCCCGAGCGCCAGGCGCCATCGCAGCTGCTGCCGTCGGAGCTGCCGCAGACCCCGCCGCCGCGCTTGTTGCGCACGGCCTCGCTGCGGGCCAACGACAACAGGCCGGTCATTTCATTGCCGGCCGAGGCGATGCGGTTGGAACGGATGGTGCTCTGGAAACTCGGAAACGCAATGGTGCCGAGAATGGCGACCACCGCGATGGTGACCATCAACTCGACCAGCGTGAAGCCGTTGGACCGGCGCAGTTTCATTGGACGCTCCCCAGCGTGTTGGTTGCCACGATGGCGCAGCCACCGGCCGCCGGCAAGCGGCGGCAGGATGAACGGTCAGTTCCGGGCGATGGGCGTCAAAGGGTTGACACGCCAGCGTGCCGGACGGGGGTCAGAGCCCCTGCGGGGATCCGACCCCGGATCGGTGCAATGGGGTCGGAGCCCCTGCGGGGATCCGACCCCGGGTCGGTGCAATGGGGTCAGAGCCCCTGCGGGGATCCGACCCCGGGTCGGTGCAATGGGGTCGGATTCGCGCAGGGGCTCCGACCCCGGCCGGTCAGGCCAGCACCTGGTAGCAGGGCTGGTATTCGCCGGAGATCTTCATCCGGCGCTGGTCCACGAACGCGCGCAGCAGCGCGTCCAGGGCCTGCATCATGTCGGCGTCGCCATGGATCTGGAACGGACCGAACTCCTCGATGCGGCGCATGCCGTCTTCCTTCACGTTGCCGGCCACGATGCCCGAGAACGCCCGGCGCAGGTCGGCCGCCAGCGCGTGCGGGGCACGGCCGTGGTGCAGGTCCAGCGCGGCCATCGCTTCGTGGGTCGGCACGAACGGCTGCTGGTACTCCCACGGAATCTCGATGGACCAGTTGAAGAAGAACGAATCCTTCTGCGCCAGGCGGTACTCGCGCACCTGCTTGATGCCGCTGGCCATCTTCTTGGCCACGGCCACCGGGTCGCCGATGATGATCTCGTAACGGTCTGCGGCCGCATCGCCCAGGGTCAGGCGGATGAAGCGGTCGATCTGCTCGAAGTACGGCGCGGCCACGGTCGGGCCGGTCAGGATCAGCGGGAACGGCAGGTCCTTGTTTTCCTCGCGCAGCAGGATGCCCAGCAGGTACAGGATCTCTTCCGCGGTACCCACGCCACCGGCGAACACGATGATGCCGTGGCCGATGCGGACGAAGGCCTCCAGGCGCTTCTCGATGTCCGGCATGATGACCAGGTGGTTGACGATCGGGTTCGGCGACTCGGCCGCGATGATGCCCGGCTCGGTCAGGCCGATGTAACGGGTGACTGTCTTGCGCTGCTTGGCATGGGCGATGGTGGCGCCCTTCATCGGGCCCTTCATGGCGCCCGGGCCGCAGCCGGTGCAGATGTCCAGGCCGCGCAGGCCCAGCTCGTAGCCCACCTGCTTGGTGTACAGGTACTCGTCGCGGCCGATCGAATGGCCGCCCCAGCAGACCACCAGGTTCGGGTCGCCCGGGTTGAGGATGCGCGCGTTGCGCAGCAGGCCGAACACAGCGTTGGTGATGCCTTCGGACGATTCCAGCTCGGCCGCGTAGGCCGGGCCCATCTCGATGGCCATGTAGGCCAGGTCACGCACCACCGCGAACAGCAGCTCGGCCACGCCGCGGATGATCTCGCCGTCGACGAAGGCCATCGCCGGGGCGTTGACCAGGTCGATGCGCACGCCGCGATCCTGCTGCGCCACCTGGATGTCGAAATCGGGGTAGAGATCACGCGCGGCGCGCGGATCGTCCGAGGCACTGCCACTGGTCAGCACGGCCAGTGCGCAGCGGCGCAACAGCTCGTGCATGCCGCCGCCGGAGGCATCGCGCAGGCGCGCCACTTCGGCGCGCGACAACACATCCAGCCCACCACGCGGGTAGATCCGCGCATCCTGCACCGGCAGCGCACGGGCTGCCTTTTCGTTCGTGGTCATATCCAACTTTTCGCTTCCTTCAAGGTTTCCGACTGTACTGCCGCCCCCTTAAAAAGCAAAACGGCCGGGAAACCCGACCGTTGGATGCGTGCTGACCGCGTTCACCGTTGCTGGGACCGCCGTTGCGGCGATGGCGCCGCGCACGTGTCTGGATGCTACGCCGAAGCCAAACGCCCCGCAAGCACTTTCGACTGAACGGAAAACGGCCGGGTTTCCCCGGCCGTTTCCGTGTGCAGCAACTACGTCAGTTCATCAGAACTGGTAGCGGAAGCCCAGCTGCAGCGACCACTGCGAGACACCGACGTCGAAGCCGTCTGCGTCTGCGTTGGCCACGGTCGGGGTGTCCGCGCCGCGGTAGTTGTACACGTACTTGCCCTGGTACATGCCCTGCAGGGTGGCCACACGGCTGTCGGCGAAGAAGCCGTAGTCGTAGATGTTGCCCCACTTCTTGTTCAGCATGTTGCCGATGTTCTGCACGTCCAGCCAGATCTCCGACTTGTGGCCCTTCATGAAGCCCGGCAGCTGCTGGCTGATGCGCAGGTCGAAGGTGTTGATCCAGCCGGTACGGAACTGGTTGGCACCCGGCGTGGTGCCGGCGTACTTGGCCAGATCCGGGTTGGCGGCCAGCCATGCGAAGAAGTTCTTTTCCATGGCCGCATCGGCGGTGAACTGGCCATTGGCTGCCAGCGTACCGAACAGCACGTCGCCCGGGCCCTTCGGCACGTAGAACAGGTCGTTGGCGCTACGGCCGTCGCCATTGGCATCGTTGACGAAGACGTAGCTGTACGGACGACCGCTACGGCCTTCGTACACCAGGCCGACCTTGGTTTCGTAATCGCCGAAGAACTTGTGCTTCCAGTTCAGCGAACCCGACAGGCGGTCACGGATCTGGTAGCGCGAGGTGTTCTCGATTTCGGTGTTGGCGTCGAAGGCGTACTGGTAGTTCCAACCCGAGCTGGCGGTGGAGCTGGTCAGCGAGCCGACTTCGGTCGCATCGGTGTAGGTGTAGCCGATGTTCCAGGACCAGTCACTGGTATCCGACCACGGCTTGCTCAGCGACGCGGTGAACTGCGAAGTGCGGCCCTTGTCGGTGTTGGTGATCAGGTAGACGTTGTTGTAGTTGGCACGGTTGCGGCCAAAACGGGCGTCGCCCGAGGTCCAGGCGCCGTTCTTGCTGGCGCTGTAGAACATGTCACGACCATCCGGACCCTGGTACTGCACCGGACCCAGGTTCAGGTTCTGGTAGTACAGGCCGTCCTTGACCTTGGTGACCAGCAGTTCGGCCGAGGCCACGATGCCGTACCACGGGGTTTCGTGGTCGAAGGCCAGGTTGGCCTTGTAGGTCGACGGCATGCGGAAGTCATTGCCGACGAAGTTGACGTTCTGCACGGCCGAACCTGCGCCCGCCGGAACCGGCTGGCTGTCCTTGTCCGGGCTGAAGACCAGGGTCGGATCGTAAACGGTGCGGTTGTAGACGCTGGTGTTGAAACCGGTCGCCGAGTAGCTGTTGCTCAGCCACACCTGCGGGGAATCACCCTGGAACAGGCCCACGCCGCCGCGCAGCTGGGTCGGGCGCTCGGTGTCGAAGGTGTAGTTGAAACCGAAGCGCGGCTGGACCAGGAACTTGTTGTTCAGGACCTTGCTGTTGTTGTAACCGAAGAAGGTCGAGGCCGGTGCGTTGTAGGCCGGTGCCGGGCTGGTGTCCGGACGGTCAGCGCGCAGACCCAGGGTCAGGGTCAGGTTGCTGTTGACGTACCAGGTGTCCTGCACGAACAGGGCCAGGTTGCTGTACTTGTAGTCAGCGGCGATCGAACCAGCGCTGCGCTCCGGGGCGTAGTCGTAGGTGCTCCAGATACCGTTGGCGAAGTTGTTCAGGCCATAGAAGGTATAGGTGCCCCACGAGTTGGCGCCGTAGTAGTTGTAGATGTCATTGGTGTCGTAGGAGGCACCGAACTTGACGTCGTGGTCACCCAGGGTCAGGGTGCCGGCGGCGTAGTAGTTCCACGCCTTGGTCTCGAGGATGTTGTCCTGCGAGTTGACTTCGGTACCCAGGTACAGCGAGTCACCCGACGGCGCAGCCTGGGTGCCGCCGAAGTAGATGCGGATGCTGGGCGCGTTGGTGTTGACGGCACGGATGGCCGAGTACTCGCGGTACGAAGCCTTCAGTTCGGTCGAGAAATTGTCGGTCCAGTCGCTGAAGACCTGGGCAACGTAGCTCTCGTTGGTCTTGTTGTGCTGGTACCAGTACGAGTTCAGCGAAGCCGAGCTGGTGGTCATGCCGTTGATGCGCAGCTTGCTCTGGTCGATCTTGCTGTAGCGCACGCTGGCACGGTGGTTGTCGCTGATGTTCCAGTCCAGCTTCAGCGCGTACTCTTCCATGTTCGTGTCGCCATTGCTTTCCAGGCCACCGGCGTCGATGCCGTAGCCCTGGGCAATTTCCTGCGCACGGGTCACGTCAGCCAGGGTGAACTGGCCATTGGCCTTGCCCAGCGGCGTGGTCGACAGGTCAGCACCCGGTGCGGCCTGTTCGAACTTTTCGTAGTTGGCGAAGAAGAACAGCTTGTCCTTGACGATCGGGCCGCCCAGGGTCATGCCGTAGGTCTTTTCCTTGGTGAAACCGTTGAAGGGCTGGCCTTCCGGGTTGTCACCGAACCAGTCGCCGTCACGGTAGGTACCGTAGACCGAACCGTGGAATTCATTGGTACCGGACTTGGTGACCGCGTTGACGGTGGCACCAGCAGCGGCAGCGATGCTGACGTCGTAGTTGGACAGGTTGATGTCCAGCGCTTCGATGGCTTCCATGGCGACCGGCTGGCGGCGGGTCGGCATGTTGTTGCCTTCCAGGCCGAAGGTGTCGCTGGCCGACACGCCGTCGATGTTCACCGAGTTGTAGCGCGGGTTCTGGCCACCGGCCGAGATCGAGCCCGAGGCGCGATCAATGAAGGTGACGCGCGGATCCAGACGCATCAGATCCTGGATGTTGCCGCCGATGGACGGCGCAACTTCGATCTGCTGCTGGCTGAGGTTGGTGCCCGAGCCCATCTTGGTGGCGCTGAACACTTCCGAGCCGCCGCCGACAGCGGTGACCTGCACGGTGTCCAGGTTGGTCGCGCCGGCCAGGTCACCGGCCAGGGTGGCGTTGATGGTGCCGGTCTGGTTCACGCCCAGGTAGACGCCATCTTCGGTCTTGGTGCCTTCACCCGGCTTGGTGATGGTGATGGTGTACGGACCGCCCACGCGCAGGCCGCGCGCGTTGTAGCGACCGGCCGCGTCGGTGGTCGCACGCGAGACGGTGCCCGACTCACTGTGGGTGATGGTGACTTCAGCGCCGGCAACGGGCTGGCCGCTGCGGGAGACGACCTGGCCGCCGACACCGGCAGAGGTGCTCTGGGCGAAGGCGGGGGCGGCGGCAAGTGCAGCCACGAGACCAAGGGTGAGCTTGGACATCCGGAGTGGGTGGGTCATTTTTCGGTAGCCTCGATGCGAGTTGGCGATGGCGGAAAAAAAGCGCATCCAAACAGCCTTGCGGGTGGCTGCTCGGAGATTTATCTGGGGTTCCCTACCGTGAACGGCAGCTGCCGCAACGGTTAACACTAGATTAACACGCTATCCCATCAATGTGACGGTTGTGCGACAAGCGGCACCGGATCGCAACGCTATCGTGACGGAATCTTCATTCCGGGCTATCGAGCGCTTAACAGGACGCTGTGTCCGCGCGGGCGTCAAGGACCTGGCCCCGCCACGGGTGGCCGGCGGCGGACAGCAGCGCGACCGCGGCCGCGGCCGCCGTTTCCGGGCCCACCGAAGTCGCGTCCTGGTCGATCGAGTAGGCGCGGGCGCGCAGCGCCGTGCGCAGGGGACCGGGGTACAGCCCTGCCACCCGCACCGGTCCGCTGGCCAGCTCGTCATGCAGGCTGGCGATCAACCCGCGCAGCCCATGCTGGGCCACGCCATAGCCACCCCAGTAGGCCTGCCCTACCCGCTCAGGCGCATCCACGGCGAACACCAGGGCGGCATCCTCGCGCTGGCGCAGCAGGGGCAGGCAGGCCTGGGCCAGCCAGGCCGGTGCGGTGAGGGTGACATGCACGGCGCGGGCGAAACTGGCCGGGTCGGCCAGTTCAAACGGGGTCAGGCCGGGGAAATGCGCGGCGCACACCAGCACCCCGTCCAGGCGACCCAGCTCGCGGCCGATGGCCTGCGCCAGGTCGGCGTAGTCGTCGGGGCTGGCCCCTTCCAGATCCAGCGGATACAGCAGCGGCTCGGGGCCGACGGCCTGCACCTGGGCATAGACCCGGTCCAGGCGGCGCGGCTTGCGCCCCAGCAGGACCACTGTTGCACCGGCCCGGGCGGCAGCGACTGCGGCGGCACTGCCCAGCCCTCCGCCGGCGCCGGCCACCAGCACTACGCGGTCCCGCAGGGGACGGCCGTCGAGCGCCGTATCGGTCGACGTCGACGGCCAGGCACTCATCCCTGGGTGGCCTCTTCGACGATGCGCTTGAGCTCGCCGGCCTCGAACAGTTCCATGATGATGTCGCAGCCGCCGATCAGCTCGCCGTTGATGAATAACTGCGGGAAGGTGGGCAGGTTGGAGAAGCGCGGCAGGTTGGCGCGGATCTCCGGCTCTTCGAGCACGTTGACGGTGCGCAGGGACACGGCGCCCGCGGCCATCAGGGCCTGCACGGCGCGGCTGGAAAAGCCGCACATCGGGTATTGCGGGGTGCCTTTCATGAACAGCACGAGCGGGTAACGATCCACCTCGGCCTGGATTTGCTGCATTACCGCCACACCTCACTCCTTGCTTCGCCGGACAAACCGACCGCGGTGGTCGGCTAGACTGCCCACGGTAGCCGCCATTGTATGCCGATGGTACCGGCTGCCACCGCTCCCTGACCACGAACCTGTCCATGTCTGTCGAACTGCCTGCCCTGCCCTACCTTCCCGGCTCCCTGCTGCCGCACCTGTCGGCCACCACCGTGGAACTGCACCACGGCCGCCACCATCGCGCCTACGTGGACGCGGTGAACGCCGCCATTGCCGGCACCGAATGGGAAGAGGCCACGCTGGATGACATCGTGCGCCAGACCCAGGGCGCGTTGTTCGACGCCGCCGCCCAGGCCTGGAACCACGGCTTCTACTGGCAATGCCTGCGCCCGCGCGGCGGCGGCGAACCGCAGGGGCGCCTGGGCGAGCTGGTGAAGCGCCAGTTTGGCGATGCGCAGCGCCTGCGCGAGGAATTCAACCGCGCAGCGCTGGGCCTGTTCGGCTCGGGCTGGGCCTGGCTGGTGCAGCACCCTGGCGGGCAACTGGGCATCCAGGTCACCCGCAATGGCGGCACGCCCCTGACCGGCGACAGCACGCCACTGCTGTGCTGCGACCTGTGGGAACACGCCTACTACACCGACTACCAGAACGAGCGCGCGCGCTATCTGGACGGGTTCTGGCAGCTGGCGAACTGGGAATTCGCCGAAAGCCAGCTGCGCTGAGGCGGACCGCCGGGCATGGCCCGGCGACGCCGCACGCCTCACGCGTTCTCGTGCGCGGCCACTGCATCCATCACCCGCGCCGAATAGACCAGCGCGGCGCCGGCATTGAGCGACACCGCCACACCCAGCGCCTCGGCAATCTCTTCGCGGCTGGCGCCCTGCTTCAGCGCCGCATCCACGTGCACGGTGATGCAGCCGTCGCAGCGGGTGGTGACCGCCACTGCCAGCGCGATCAACTCGCGGGTCTTCGCATCCAGGTGGTTGGTCTGCGCGCCGGCATTGGCCAGCGTCGCGTAGCCCTTCAGGGTGTCGGGCGAGAGCTTGCCGATCTCGCCGATGCGGCCCTTCAGTTCCTTGCGGTAAGCGTTCCAGTCGAGCATGGCGGTGACTCCGGGGAAAGGAGCCCCACGCTACCACCGCAGGGGTTGCGCCGATGCGTACACCGGCGCGCCACAATGTTGCAGCGCTGCGCCCGCCTCAGCGGTTGCGCAGCGCGTGTACCGCCGGGGCGACCTGCGCCTGGCGGTCCAGTTCCAGCCCGACCTGCTCCAGGGCATCGGCCAGGGCATCGGCCTGGTCGTCGCGCAGCGTGGCATGGCCCACCTTGCGGCCATCACGCGGCTGCTTGCCGTAATCGTGCCAATGGCCGCTGGCCTGGCCCAGCACCGGTGCCGGATCGGGCATGGCGCCCAGCCAGTTCAGCATGCAGGCATGGCCGAGCATGCGGGTGCTGCCCAGCGGCAGGCCCAGCACGGCACGCAGGTGGTTCTCGAACTGCGAGGTCTCGCTGCCTTCGATGGTCCAGTGCCCGGAATTGTGCACGCGCGGCGCCATCTCGTTGGCCAGCAGTTCGCCATCGCGGCAGAACAGTTCCAGGGCGAACACGCCCACATACTGCAGGTGGTCGGCCACGCGGCGCGCGTAGCCAATGGCAGCTTCGTGCTCGGCTGCGGAAAGCACGGCCGGGGCCACGCTGGCCGACAGCACGCCATCGACATGCCAGTTGCCGGTGACCGGCCAGGCCTGGAAGCTGCCATCGCGGCCACGCACGGCCACCACGCTCACTTCGCGTTGGAAGGCAACGAAGCCTTCCAGGATCAGCCCGGTGCGCTCGACCTGCGCGCCCAGCGCATCCCAAGCGGCGTCGATGTCGGCCGCGCTGCGCAGACGGAACTGGCCCTTGCCGTCGTAGCCCAGGCGGCGGGTCTTGAGGATGCACGGCAGACCGAACTCGGCGGCCTTCGCGGCCAGCTCGTCACGGCTGCGGATATCGGCAAAGGCAGGCAGCGGAATGCCCAGTTGCTGGAACAGGGTCTTCTCGCTCAGCCGGTCCTGGGCCACCGCCAGCGCGGCCGGCGGCGGGTAGACCGGCACGCGGTCGGCCAGGAACTGCGCACTGTCGGCCGGCACGTTCTCGAAATCGAAGGTGACCACATCCACCTTGGCGGCGAACGCGGCCAGCGCCTGGCGGTCGTCGAAGGCGGCGACGGTGAGTGGCGCCAACGGCCCACTGCAGGCGTCGGCCGCCGGATCGAACAGTTCAAAGCGCAGGCCCAGCGGCGCACCGGCCAGGACCATCATGCGGGCGAGCTGGCCGCCGCCCAGGATGCCGACGGTCAGGTTCATTGGCGCGGGTCGTCGTGGGCCATCACGTCTTCGGTCTGGCGGGTGCGGAACGCCTCCAGCGCCTGGCCGATGGCCGGCTGGTCGCTGGCCAGCATGGCCGCGGCGAACAGCGCGGCATTGGAGGCGCCCGCATTGCCGATGGCGAAGGTGGCCACCGGAATGCCGGCCGGCATCTGCACGATCGACAGCAGCGAATCCATGCCGTTCAAGGCCTTGGACTGCACCGGCACGCCCAGCACCGGCACTGCGGTCTTGGCCGCGATCATGCCCGGCAGGTGGGCGGCACCGCCGGCACCGGCGATGATGGCGCGCAGGCCGCGCGGGCCGGCTTCTTCGGCATAGCTGAACAACACGTCCGGCGTGCGGTGGGCCGAAACCACCTTCACTTCGAACGGAACACCCAGGGCTTCAAGCTTCTGGGCCGCGTGCTGCATGGTTTCCCAATCGGAGCGGGAACCCATGACGATGCCGACGAGCGGCGCGATCGGGTTGGGGGTCATTGGCCGTCACCTACCTTAAAGACGTATTCTAGCCATCTTCCACGCAAGACGAAGAACCATGGATCGCAAGCTGCTTGACCTGCTGGTGTCGCCCGATACCCGCCAGCCCCTGTCCCTGCTGGATGGCAAGGGCCTGGAAGCCCTCAACAAGGCCATTTCCGCCGGTGCGGTGAACAAGGCCGATGGCAACCCGCTGGCCCAGCCGCTGCGCGAGGCCCTGGTGACCCGCGACCGCAAGCAGGTGTTCCGGGTAGACGACGGCATTCCGGTACTGCTGGCCGAAGAGGCCATCCCGACCGCGCAGATCGCCGACTTCCCCGCCGCATGAGTACCCTGCCGACGCCGGATGCGGCCCAGGTCGCGGCCGATGTCGCCCGCGCGTTGGCCGAGGACCTGGGCAGCGGTGACGTCACCGCCGCCCTGCTGCCTGACCAACCGGACAGCGCCTACCTGCTGTGCAAGCAGGATGCGGTGATCTGCGGCCGCCCATGGTTCGACGCCACCCATCGCGCGCTCGATCCGCAGGTCCGCATCGACTGGCAGGTGGACGAAGGCGCGGTGGTCAAGGCCGGCACCGTGTTGGCCCTGCTGCAGGGCCGCAGCCGCAGCCTGGTCAGCGCCGAGCGCACCTCGCTGAATTTCCTGCAGACCCTGTCCGGCACCGCCACCACCACCGCGCGCCATGTGGCGGCCGTGGCCGGAACCGGTACGCGCATCCTGGACACCCGCAAGACCCTGCCCGGCCTGCGCCTGGCGCAGAAATACGCGGTGCGCTGCGGTGGCGGCGACAACCACCGCTTCGGCCTGTACGACACGGTGATGCTGAAGGAAAACCACATCCGCGCCGCCGGCTCGCTGCCGGCCGCGGTGGCGGCCGCACGCCAGCAGTGGCCGCAGTTGCCGCTGGTGGTGGAAGTGGAAGACCTGGAACAGCTGCAGCAGGCGCTGGACGCCGGCTGCGAGCGCATCCTGCTGGATGATTTCAGCGCCGACCTGCGGCGCGAGGCGGTGCGCATCACCGCCGGCCGCATTCCACTGGAGGTATCAGGCAGCGTGGGCCTGGACGGCCTGCGCGCCATTGCAGAAGACGGCGTCGACTGCATTTCCATCGGCGGCCTGACCAAGCATGTGCAGGCGATCGACCTGTCACTGAAGCTGGGCCCGCCGCCGGGCTGAGGCCTGGCATGGGGTCAGATCCCTTTCCCATGGGAAAGGGATCTGACCCCGTTCTCACACCCTGCGTTCACGACGGCACTGCGACGCTGCGGCCATCCCCTACAGGAGCCGCGCATGCGCCGGATGCTGTTGCCTGCCTGCCTGCTGCTGGCCGCCGCGCCGCTGTCGGCCGTCGCCGCCGAAGCCTGCGACGTGCCACCCCGCTATGGCCTGAGCCCGCTGGCGATCTCCATCCGCAACGCGGCCTGCAACGAACACCGGCTGTGGTACCGCGCCTTCATCGACCGCGAAGGCCGTGCGGCCAGCCTCACCGTCACCGAGGCCGAGAGCGGCTACCTGGCCGACAACGGCCTGGTGGCCTGGCGGCGCGTGGCCGCCTACTGGCGTGACAGCGGCACGTTGAACGCGATGGGCAGCATCGACGGCGCCAGCAGCTGCCTGGCACCCCTGGGGGTGCGCTACACCGACAGCGACTGCCGCGCCTTCCTGGTCGACAATCCGTGGTCGGCCGCCTTCATTTCCTGGGTGATGGTGCGCGCCGGGGTGCCCGGCTTCACCACCTCGCCGCGCCACATCGACTACATCCGCGCTGCCTACCAGGCCGGCCCGGCCGGCAGCCCGTACCGGCTGCTGGACCCGGCCACCGCCAAGCCTGCCCCCGGCGACATGCTGTGCTTCCTGCGCGACCGCAGCAGCACCCTCAGCTACAGCGGGCTGGTGCAGGCACTGGGCAACGGCTCGGTGGGCCACTGGAAATCGCATTGCGAAGTCGTGGTGGCGGCCAACCTGGGCGGCGACCAGACCCTGTACCTGGTGGGCGGCAACGTGATGAACACCGTGGCCATGCGCCTGCTGCAACTGGATCGCAGCGGGCGCATCCAGCTGCCGCCGGCACGCTCGCATGACACCACCGGCATCGACCCCAGCTGCACGCCGGGGCGCGAAGACGAGTGCAGCTTCAATCGACAGGATTGGGCGGCGCTGCTGCAGCTGAATGTAGCGGCCCCGTTGCCGGCACAACCGGCGTTGTCGCCACTGCCTGTGCAGGCGGCGCCGAGCCGCTGAGTGGCACCAGCCTGCAGCGCCCCTCGCCCTGCGCCGGGGGCTGTGCAGGAAACCGATCCTGCGGCAGCACCTGCACCGGCGTGGTCACCACCATGCCGTCGTCGTAGTGCAGTTCGACGAACGAAGCGCTCCAGCCGCGCGTTGGCACGGCCAGTGGTGGCGACACCCCGCCCTGGTCGTTGAGTTCAAGCTCGGCCGATTCATACGCGATGCCGCAGGCGCGGCGGAAATCGCGCGCGTGCGGGTTGTGCGCCTGCCACAGCAGCGCGCGGCGCGGCCGTTCGCCCTGCGCCCGCACCTGCAACTGGCCCTCTTCGGCGTTCCACTGCGAATCGATCTGCGGCAACCCCCTGCCGGTGCGCCAGCGGCGCAGCGTCGGCAGCAGCGCATCGGCGGTGAAGCGGCGGATGCCGCCGTGATCGCTGTTCGGCGCCATGCGCAGGGCCGTCGGTCCCTGCAGCGCGCGCAGATAGTGCGACGTCGCATCCGGCGGAAAGAAATCGTCGCCGCTGGCGTTGACCAGCAGCTTGGGCAGGGCCAGCCGTGCTGCCCGTGGCCCGTCCAGGTGCGTGTACGGGTCCACGATGCGCATCAGATCTGCGAAGCCGTCGGTACCGATCTCGGCGGTGATGCCGTGGTCGACATACGGTTGCAGCGCGATCGGCCAGCGCCCGGCGTGCACGCTGCGGATGTGCGGTGCCAGTGCCTGCCAGTGCATGTCGATCACGAACGGTGCCAGGTGGCTGACCCGATCGTCCACCAGCGGCAGCAGCCAGGTGATCCAGCCGCGCTTGGACGCGCCGGTGACGATATAGGACGGGCGTTGAACCGCTGGCAGCTCGCGGTCGGCCAGATCCAGCGCGCGCACTGCGGCTTCCGTCATCGGTACGTGCAGGGGCCAATGCGCGGGGCGCGCCGGGTCGTCCAGATAGCGGCGCCAGGTGGCAGCCACCAGATCATCTTCGGTGCGCAGCGCGGTGTCCCCCGGCAACGCCATGGCCTGCGGCGGCACATCGGCAAGCGACACCACCGCCATGCCCAGCGTGCGCACCAGCGTTTCCAGCACCTCGGCCGGCAGGTCGGTGGCCGCTCCGGCCGGGCGCCCGCCGCCGTCATGGGCCACGCCATTGTTGATGACCAGCAGGGCCGGACCGGGTTGCGGCGCATCGGGCTGAAGCACCTCCACCCGATGGCGCCAGGTCGCCCCCTGCTGCCGGTCAGGCCAGCGCTGCGACTGCAGCGTGAACTGACGCCGCTGGCCACCCGGGAAGGACGAGGTTGCGCCCCGAGCGTACAACAGGGCCTGCCCTGGCTGCGGCTCCGCACCGACGGCACCTTCTGCGGACGATGCGCATGCCGCGCCCATCAGCATCACCATCACCACCGTCCTCGCTCTGTGCATTCGCCGCCTCGCCGCCTGTAGGAAAGCACCGACCCTGCCCGTGTGGCGGCGGCGCTTCGAGAGGCAATGGCGACAGCGTTGTCAGCGCGGTGTCCAGCGATGCAGTCGCTGGCCGGCCCACGGCCGCTTTCAGCCCGGAAACGTCACGGTGCTTGATCCCGGCCCGCTTCGCCGCCATCTTGGCTGCATCGACTTCAGACATTCCACGCCATGCCCACCCTGCTGTTGTTGCTGATCGTTGGCGGTATCGTCTATTTCTTCTGGAACGCGGCGCGTTCGGCCGCCGAGCGCGCGGTGGAACTGGGTCGCAATGCCTGCCGTGCCGCCGACGTGCAGTGGCTGGACCAGGCGGTGCATGCCACCGGCCTGCGCCTGTCGCGCGGCGAGGATGGCCGGCTCGGTTTCGAGCGCACCTTCAAGTTCGAGTATTCCTACGATGGCATCGATCGCCATGTCGGGCGCATGGTGCTGCGCGGCGACCAGCTCATCTCGTTCACTGGGCCGGGCGCGGCGCGGATCAGCAGGATCCGCGCGGATGTGGATGAGGCCGAGGATGTGTAGGCGGTAGCGCCGGGCTGTGCCGACCAACGGTCGGCACCCACATTTATTTGACCACGCGCAGGGTCGGTCGGCCCTTCGGCGGCGGGTTGGACGGCGGCGTGTCGTCCGGCGGGGTGTCGCCCTCGTGCAGCGGCTCGTCACTGGCAGCGGTCGCTTCGGCACCGGGAATATCGTCCGGCAGTGCCATGCCCTGCCCGGTTTCGCGCGCGTACACCGCCAGCACCGCGCTGATCGGTACCTGCACCGGGTAGCTGGTGCCGGAGAAGCGCGCCGAGAAGCTCACCATCTCGTTGTCGATCATCAGCCGCACCACCGCACGCTCGGCGATGTTCAGCACCACGCGCCCGTCCTTCACGGCCGAAGGCGGCACCTGCACGCCGGGCACGCCGGCGTCGACCAGGATGTGCGGGGTCAGCTGGTTGTCGTTGATCCATTCAACCAGGGCCCGCAGCAGGTACGGGCGGTGGCTGGTCATGTGGAAGAAGTCGTCGGTCATGCGTGAAGTGTACGCGCACGACGCCCCTGTCGGGGCGCATCACGGCACGCCGGTGGGCGTGCAGACGGGAACTGCGGCAATCGCCTAGACCGGCAGGTCGCGCAGCTTCTTTTCCTGATCGGTCAGGCTGCGCACGAACCCGGGGTGGCGGAAGATACGGTTGCCATAGTCTTCGATGGCCTTGCCATCCTTGGGCAGCGGCACGTCCAGCGACTGCAGGCGCCAGATGATGGGCGCCATCGCGCAGTCGGCCAGGCTCATTTCCGGGTTCAGGAAGAACTTGCTGGCCTTGAACAGCGGCAGCGATGCGGTCAGCAGTTCCTTCAGGCGCTTGCGGCCAGCTTCGGCCTGGGTCTTGTTGCCCAGCTGGATGGCCTGCACCTGCGGCACCCAGTCGTGCTCGATGCGCAGCATGGCCAGGCGGATGCGGGCACGCGACAGCGGATCGACCGGCATCAGCGGCGGATGCGGGTAGCGCTCATCCAGGTACTCACTGACCACCGAGGCGGCGTACAGCACCAGTTCGCGCTCTACCAGGGTGGGCACCGAGTGGTAGGGATTGAGATCGATCAAGTCTTCCGGCGGGTTCTGCGGATCGACCGGCACGAAATCATAGGTCACGCCCTTGGCCGCCAGGACCAGACGCACCCGATGGCACAGGACATCGTCGTTCGAGGAAAACAGCGTCAGTGTATTGCGCATGCGTACGCTCGCCGCCATCAAAGGCTCTCCCACGACAGGAGACCGCCTGCCGTACCGGCGCCACCAGCCCCTTGCCGGTGGTCGACTCCTGCCCGAGTGTGCAACCGGGCATCACAAAAGCCAATAGGCTTGAGGCAATGCCTCGCCCGGCTCAATGCACGTCCTTCCAGTATTCCTTCTTCAGCAGATACAGCAGGAAGGTCAGCAGGGCCAGGAACAGGATCACCCATACACCCAGCTGCTGGCGCTTCAGCGCGGCAGGTTCGCCAGCGTATTCCAGGAAGTTGGTGATGTCGCGCACGGCCTGGTCGTACTGCCCGGCATCCACGCTGCCGGGGCTGTCGATGCGCAGGCCGGTGACCGGCGGGTCCATGCCCGGCGCTTCGGCCTTGCCATGCACCGCGTGCTGCAGCCCCTGCATTTCCCACAGCGGGTTGGGCATGGAGGCATTGGGGAACACAGTGTTGTTCCAGCCCAGCGGACGGCTGCTGTCCAGGTAGAAGGACTTCAGGTAGGTGTAGATCCAGTCGCTGCCACGCACGCGGGCGATCAGGCTGAGATCGGGCGGCATCTTGCCGAACCATTTCTCGGCCTGCTCCTTGGGCATCGCCACCGGCACCGGATCGCCGATGGCCGAACCGGTGAAGTTGAGGTTGTTCATCACCTCTTCCTCACTCAGGCCCAGGTCCTGGCCCATGCGCGAATAGCGCAGGTACTTCAGCGCGTGGCAGCCGGAACAGTAGTTCATGTACAACTGCGCGCCGCGCTGCAGCGACGCGCGGTCACCCAGATCGTTGCCGGCCTGCAGCAGTTTGGCGCCACCTTCGGCGGCGTGGGCCAGGCTGCTGCCCAGCACCAGGGCGGCCATCAGGGCCAACCGGACCATCCAGCGCTCAGTCATGCGTGGTCACCCTTTCCGGTACCGGCTTGGTCTTGTCCAGCCTTGTCCATAGCGGCATGGTGATGAAGAACGCGAAGTACAGGAAGGTCAGCACCCGCCCGACATACGTTTCGTGCGCGTCGGTGCCCGGGCCGGAGCCGATCACCCCCAGCCACACGAAGCACACGGCAAACACCCCCAGCAGTACCTTCGACAGCAGGCCCCGGTAGCGGTAGGACTTGACCCGCGCGCGGTCCAGCCACGGCACCAGGAACAGGATCGCGATGGCCGAGAACATCACCAGCACGCCGCCCAGCTTGTTGGGCACCACGCGCAACATGGCGTAGTACGGGGTGTAGTACCAGACCGGCTTGATGTGTTCGGGCGTGACCAGCCGGTTGGCTTCGGTGAAGTTGTCGTGTTCCAGGAACAGCCCACCGAAGGCCGGGGCGAAGAAGATGATGAAGGCGGCGATGACCAACAGGAAGCCCACGCCGACGCCATCCTTCAACGTGTAGTACGGGTGGAACGGAATGCCATCGGCCGGCGCGTTCGGCGACCAGCGGTTGCCCTTGGGCCCCTTTTTGATCTCCACGCCGTCGGGGTTGTTAGAGCCCACTTCGTGCAGCGCGCCCAGGTGCAGCACCACCAGCAGCAGCAGCACCAGCGGCAGGGCGATCACGTGCAGGGCGAAGAAGCGGTTCAGCGTGGCATCGCTGGGCAGGTAGTCGCCCATGATCCATTCGGTCAGGCCGTTGCCGATGACCGGGATGGCGCCGAACAGCGAGATGATGACCTTGGCGCCCCAGAACGACATCTGGCCCCAGGGCAGCACGTAGCCCATGAAGGCTTCGGCCATCAGCACCAGGTAGATCAGCATGCCCAGGATCCACACCAGTTCGCGCGGCTTCTGGTAACTGCCGTACAGCAGGCCGCGGAACATGTGCAGGTAGACCACGATGAAGAACAGCGAGGCCCCGGTGGAATGCATGTAGCGGATCAGCCAGCCCCATTCCACATCACGCATGATGTATTCGATGGAGGCGAACGCTTCGGCGGCGTTCGTCTTGTAGTGCATGGTCAGGAAGATGCCGGTGACGATCTGGTTGACCAGGATCAGCAGCGCCAGCGAACCGAAGTAGTACCAGATGTTGAAGTTCTTCGGCGCGTAGTATTCGCTGACATGCTTGCGGTAGACCGGCATCAGGCCGGGCGCGCGCGCATTGACCCAGTCGGCCACGCCGCTTGCGGTACGGCTGAGGATGTTGCTCATCAGGCAGCCCCCTGCGGATCGACACCGATGATGACGGTGTTGTCGTCCTGGTAGTGGTGCGGTGGCACCAGCAGGTTGATCGGCGCCGGCACGTCCTTGAACACGCGGCCGGACATGTCGAAGCGCGACTTGTGGCAGGGGCAGAAATAGCCGCCCTTCCACTGCGGATCGTAGGGTTCAGGGCGGATCTCGGCGACCATTTCCGGCGAACAGCCCAGGTGCGTGCACAGCCCGACCAGCACCGAGATTTCCGGTTTGATCGAACGCAGCTCGGGGTTCTGCTTCAGCACGTACTCGGGCTGCTGGTCCTTCTCGCCCGATTCGGGATCCTTCAGGCGGCCATCGAGCCCATGCAGCGCATCCAGGATGGCCTTGGAGCGCTTGACGATCCAGATCGGCTGGCCGCGCCACTCCACGATCAGGCGTTGGCCTTCCTGCAGCGCGCTGATGTCGGCCACCACCGGTGCGCCGGCAAGCTTGGCACGGGCACTGGGGTTCCAGGACTTGATGAAAGGAACAGCGGTGAAGCCGACGCCGACGGCACCCACCACGGCAGTGGTGGCAGTAAGAAAACGCCGACGTCCGGTGTTGACTGGATCGTATACCCCATCGTTGGCCATCCGGCACTCCGATATTGATTAGGTAGCTTTAAGGCTGCCAGCGGATCCGGTGGGGGCCAGAGCCGCATTGAATCGTGGTCGAGTGTAGCGGAACCGTCGCGCGCCACACAACGCGGTGCAACAAAATCTTGAACGTGTGCCGACAGCCCGCCGGCACCTACTGCTTTGTCAATGCCGTGCGGTAGCGATCGGCCAGCTGGCCGACCCGGCGCACGTAGTACTGGGTTTCACTGTACGGGGGGACGCCGCCATGGCGGTCGACCGCACCCTCGCCGGCGTTGTAGCCGGCGGCGGCCAGGGTCAGGTCACCGTTGAAGCGCTTCAGCAGCCACGCCAGGTACTGCACGCCGCCACGGATGTTCTGGCTGGCATCGTAGGAATCGGCGACACCGAAGCGCGCCGCGGTGGGCGGCATCAGCTGCATCAGCCCCTGTGCCCCGGCGCGGCTGAGCGCGGTGGGGTTGTAGGCCGATTCGGCATGGATGATCGCGCGCACGATGGCTTCTTCCACGCCGAACTCACGTGCGGCCGAGGCGATCTCGGTCTGGAACGAGGTCGTGTTGAGCCGCACGCTGCCGAAATCGACGCGCGGATTGACCCCGCAGGCGTAGCAGCGTTCGATGAAGCTGTAGCGGATGGTCCGCACCGGCCCCAGGTTGGCCACCTGCGCTGGCCGCGCACTGGTGTAGTGGCGAACCCCGTCCTTCATGTACGAATAGACCTGGCCACTGACCGTGCGGCCCGCACGCGGTGTGGCCACAGGTGCTGTGCTGGGGGCGACTGCCGGGCTGGCGGCACTGGCGGCCACGGCGACCGGATTGCGCTCGGCGCTGGCCACCGCCACCGGTGCGGCGGCAGGCGTAGGCGTGGGCGTGGGCGCTGGCGTGACCGGGCGTGTTGGACGACTGGGCTGACGCGTGTAGCTGATGGTGGTGCAGCGCGCACCGGCCACCCGCTTGCTGACATAGCTGGTGACCCCGTCAGCGCCTTCGCACTTGTACAGGGTGCCGGCGCTGGCCGGCGCAGCGGTCAGCGCAGCGATGATGATCGCCGTTATCCCCAGTCTCCCCTTCATGGGCGCGAGTGTCCCAGCTTCGCCGGGCCTTGCCAAGCGCCACGGCTCAGTCCGTGACCGTCGGCACAGCCAGCAGCTGGCTCAACCCGCCCAACCGCTCGGCCAGTTCCTGCCGAAGCGTTTCCGGGGTGGTCCACAGCGCCAGCGGCAGGCGGTCCAAGCTGAGGATCTGCGCCAGCATCATGCCCCGACTCTCGGCCCCCATGCGCAGCAGGCAGTGCCGTGGCCCATCGGCCTCCAGCACCCCGCACCAGGGCGGAATGCGACTTTCAAGCTCGGCCTGGCTGCCGGCCAGGCGCAGGGTGGCCTGCAGGGCGAACGGCGCCTGGCTGACGGCCTGGCGCACCATCACGTCCGGCGGCGCCGGTGTGCGTCGATGCAGGCCGGGTTCGGCCAGCGCCTGCACCGCCCCCATCCGGTCCACCCGCAGGGTGCGCCAGTCCTGCCGCCCCAGGTCCCAGGCCAGCAGGTACCAGCGCCGGCCGTAGTTCACCAGGTGCTGGGCCTCGACCTGGCGCTGGGTGACCACGTCCTGTGCGCTGCGGTACTCGAAGGCCAGCCGCGAGGCCTGCCGGCAGTGCTGGGCCAGCCGCCCCAGCAGGCGCGCGTCGGTGGCTGGCAGCTCGTTCAGCGTGGCGGTGGCGGCGTGTACTTCACCGGCCTGCTGGCGGCGCCGGGTCGGCACCAGGGGGTCGAGCTTGGACAGCAGGCCGCGCGCGGTGTCGTCGATGCCGGACACCGTGGCCGAGGCCGCACGCAGGGCAATGGCCAGGGTGGTCGCCTCTTCCTCATCCAGCAGCATCGGCAGCACCGGGGCGCCTGAGCCCAACCGGTAGCCGCCGCCGACCCCGGCCGAGGCCTGTACCGGGTAGCCCAGCTCGCGCAGGCGCTCGATGTCGCGGCGGATGCTGCGCCGGTCCACGCCCATGCGCTCGGCCAGCTCGGCGCCCGACCAGTGGCGTCGGGCCTGCAGCAGGGCGATCAGGCGCAGCAGTCGATGGGCGGTATGGCGCATGAAGGATCAAGGACAGAAGTCGTCCGCGATTGTGCCCCAGCATGGCCCCACGGTTCACCCCTCTTACTGCAAGGAGCACCACCATGTCCTCACGCCTGATCACCCTCTACCACGCCGCCCGTTCACGCTCGAGCGGCGCCGTGGCCCTGCTGGAAGCGCTGGGGGCGGATTACCGCCTGCACGTGCTGGACCTGAAGGCCGGCGCCAACCTGGCCCCGGCCTACCTGGCCATCAACCCGATGGGCAAGGTGCCGGCCATCGTTCACGACGGCGCGCTGGTGACCGAACAGGTGGCCATCTATCTGTACCTGGCCGACCTGTACCCCGAAGCCGGGCTGGCGCCGCCGATCGGCGATGCCCTGCGTGGCCCCTACCTGCGCTGGATGGCCTTCTACGGGGCCTGCTTCGAACCGGCGATGATCGACCGGGCGATGCACCGCGACCCGCCGCCGCACGCGTTCTCGCCCTACAACGACGCCGACACCGTGCTGCAGGTGATCGAGGCCCAGCTGGCGCAGGGGCCGTACCTGCTGGGTGACACCATGAGTGCCGCCGACGTGCTGTGGGGCAACGCGCTGCAGTGGACCACCGCGTTCGGCCTGGTAAAGCCGGCGCCGGCCACGGCCGCGTTCATCGCCCGCATGGCGGAACTGACCGCGTTTGATCGCTCGCGGCAGATCGACGCGGAGCTGGTGGCGGCCTGACGGGTGCGGTAGATCCACGCCAGGCGTGGATGCCCCGCCCGCCGCGCCTGCGGGATGGAATGCAGCCAGGCATGGCCTGGCTCTACTGGGACGGCGGGCTGCGTGGAACGTGGGTCGCGGCGCATCCGGCATTCCGGCGGGCGGTGCGGGATACGGGTAGAATTGCCGCCTTTCCCGCCACCCGAATGGATTAAGCGCCATGACCGGGACGCCAGACGTCTTTCCGCCCGCCGCACCGGGCGGTACCCCGCTCGTTGCCCTGCCCACTGGTCCGCGCAAGCCCGACCAGGTGAAAGGCAAGCTCTACATCAAGACCCACGGTTGCCAGATGAACGAGTACGACTCGGCCAAGATGGCCGACGTGCTTGCCGCCAGCGATGGCCTGGAACTGACCGACCGCCCGGAAGACGCCGACGTCATCCTGGTCAACACCTGCTCCATCCGCGAAAAGGCGCAGGAGAAGGTGTTCAGCCAGCTGGGCGTATGGAAGGGCCTGAAGAACAAGGGCCGCGAGGTCATCATCGGCGTGGGTGGCTGCGTGGCGTCGCAGGAAGGCGAAGCGATCATCAAGCGCGCCCCGTTCGTCGATCTGGTGTTCGGCCCGCAGACCCTGCACCGCCTGCCCGAACTGATCCGTGCCCGCCGCGAACAGCAGCGCCCACAGGTGGACATCAGCTTCCCCGAGATCGAGAAGTTCGACCGCATGCCCGAACCGCGCGCCGAAGGTGCGTCTGCGTTCGTGTCGATCATGGAAGGCTGTTCCAAGTACTGCTCGTTCTGCGTGGTGCCCTACACCCGCGGCACCGAGGTCAGCCGCCCGTTCGAGGACGTGGTGGTGGAAGTGGCCCAGCTGGCCGCACAGGGCGTGCGCGAGATCAACCTGCTCGGCCAGAACGTCAACGCCTACCGTGGCCCGTATGGCGATGGTGAGTTCGCCGACCTGGGCCTGCTGATCCGCACCATCGCCGAGATCGATGGCGTTGGCCGCATCCGCTTCACCACCTCGCACCCGCTGGAGTTCAGCGATTCGCTGGTCGATGCATTCCGCGATGTGCCGCAGCTGGCCAACTTCCTGCACCTGCCGGTGCAGGCCGGCAGCGACCGCGTGCTGTCGGCGATGAAGCGCGGCTATACCGCGCTGGAATTCAAGTCGAAGATCCGCAAGCTGCGCGCGGTACGCCCGGACATTTCGATCAGCTCGGACTTCATCGTCGGTTTCCCCGGCGAGACCGATGCCGATTTCGAGAAGACCATGAAGCTGATCGAGGACATCGGCTTCGACCACAGCTTCTCCTTCATCTATTCGCGCCGCCCGGGCACGCCGGCGGCCGACCTGGAGGACACGATCAGCGATGCGGAGAAGCACGCCCGCCTGTCGCGCCTGCAGGAACGCATCAATGCGCACGCGGCCAGCATCTCCGAAAAGATGGTCGGCACGGTGCAGACCGTGCTGGTGGAAGGGCCGTCGCGCAAGAACCCGAACGAGTTGACCGGCAAGACCGAGAACATGCGCTCGGTGAACTTCCCGGCGCCGGCGCGCCTGATCGGCCAGTTCGTGGACGTGGTGATCACCGAAGCGCTGACCAATTCGCTGCGCGCGCGGGTGGTAGCGGAATAAGGTCGTGCCGACCAACGGTCGGCACCCACCGGGGCCCCATCGATGGGGTCAGAGCCCCTTCGGGGATCTGACCCCGTCGTTGCCTGGCACATTTTTCACCAGCGCTTCACAAGCGTTGCGGGGCAGGCACCGCACCCACTTGTCCACAGCTTTCTGCGGCGCCGATCCACACCCGGTGTGGAGAACTGTCGCCCCGCCCGTCCGCGCGCTACCCTTGTCTTCCCTGACCCACCGCGGTGGACGGCGAACCCGCCCCACCCTCTGCAATGAAAAGCATCGAGCATCGAGATTTCACCCTGTCGCCGGAAGACACCGAGCGACTGGCCAACCTGTCCGGCCCCTTCGATGGGCACCTGCGCCAGATCGAGCTGAAGCTCGGCGTGGAGATCGCCAACCGCGGCTTCGTGTTCCGCATCAGCGGCCGCGACGAAGCCACCGCCGAAGCGCAGAAGCTGATTGAAGCGCTGTACGCCGAGACGGCCGAGACCACCTTCGACAACCACGCCATCCATCTGCGCCTGGCCAAGGCCAACCTGGACCAGATTGCCGAGCGCGCGTACGAAGCGCAGGAGGTGGCGATCAAGGTCAAGCGTGGCACCGTGCGTGGCCGCGGCGCCAACCAGGCCCGCTACCTGCACCAGATCACCACCCACGACATCAACTTCGGCATCGGCCCGGCCGGTACCGGCAAGACCTTCCTGGCCGTGGCCAGTGCGGTGGAAGCGCTGAACGAATCGCGCGTGCAGCGGCTGATCCTGGTGCGCCCGGCGGTGGAAGCCGGCGAGAAGCTCGGCTTCCTGCCCGGTGACCTGTCACAGAAGGTCGATCCCTACCTGCGCCCGCTGTACGACGCCCTGTACGAAATGCTGGGCGTGGAAAAAGTGGTCAAGCTGCTGGAAAAGAACGTGATCGAGATCGCGCCGCTGGCCTACATGCGCGGGCGCACGCTGAACGATGCGTTCGTGATCCTGGACGAGGCGCAGAACACCACCATCGAACAGATGAAGATGTTCCTGACCCGCCTGGGCTTTGGCTCCACTGCGGTGGTGACCGGCGACCTGACCCAGACCGACCTGCCCAAGCACGTGAAGTCGGGCCTGCGCGATGCCATCGACGTGCTGCGTGACGTTGACGGCGTCAGCTTCACCTTCTTCGAAGCGCGCGACGTGGTGCGCCACCCGCTGGTGGCCCGCATCGTCAGTGCCTACGACCGCCGCGACCTGCACCAGATCCAACCCGGAGCCACCCCATGACCAAAGGTCCCGTGCGACTGGATGTCGCCATCAGCTATGCGCTGCCCCGCACCGGCCTGCCGGCCGCCGTCAGTTTCCGCAAATGGGTGGCAGCGGCATTGAAGGGTCGCATCCGCGAAGCCGACCTGGCCATCCGCGTGGTCGATGCCAAGGAAGGGCAGTCGCTGAACCGCCATTACCGTGGCAAGGATTACGCCACCAACGTGCTCAGCTTCCCCGCCGAGCTGCCCGAAGGCCTGCCCAAGGGGGTGAAGTTCCCGCTGCTGGGTGACCTGGTGATCTGCGCACCGGTGGTGGCGCGCGAGGCCGACGAACAGGGCAAGGCGCTGAACGCGCACTACGCGCACCTGACCGTACACGGCGTGCTGCACCTGCTGGGCTGGGACCACGAGGACGACAAGGAAGCCGAGGCGATGGAACAGCTGGAGCGCGAGATTCTGGCCGAGCTGGGCATCGAGGATCCCTACGCCGGCGAGCGCTGAGCCGCCGATCGCGCTACCCTGCAGCGGCAACCACCCCGGAGACAAGGATGATGATGGGCGACATGGGGCCGTTCCTGGCCGGAAGTGCGATCTTTGCCCTGCTGCTGGTCGTGGCCGCCAACGTGCTGCGCCGGGTCAGCGCCCGCCACCCGGATGGACAGCACTGGCTGCTGCGTGCGCTGGCCCTGGTCTGCCCGGCCAGCCTGCTGGCCGCTGTGGTGCTGGGCAATGTGGGGCCGCATCTGCTGGGCGGTCCCGGATCGGCCAGCAGTACGCCCACGCTGTGGGCCACGTCGATGGTGCTGGTCCTGATCGGCGCGTTCTCCGCGCCGGTATGCTGGCGCGTGGTGCTGCAGCATCGCCTGGGGCGGGCCAGCAGCAGTCTGTCGTTCTTCCACGCTACGCGTACCCAGCTGTGCGCGCTGTTCGTGCTTGCCGCGGTCTACGTAACCGCGGTCAAGCGGATCGACGCCGCAGATGTGCCGGCCTGGCTGCTGCAACCGGGTGTGCTGCAGATCGCACTGAGCGAGATGATGCAACTGGTCCATCTGGCCATGGTCGCGGTCATGCTGACCCTGCCCCTGATGGCACTGCGCGCGCTGGCGCGGCGTACGCTGCGGCGTGCGCAGACCCTGCTGGGCCGCGCGCCGCAGGGCTGAGACCTGCGGACATGACGGGGTCCGGCCGCTACCATGGCCGGGCATCCTCCATCGCGGACCCTCTGCCTGTGCTGCTGCGTACTGCCCTGCCCCTGCTGCTTGCCTCTGTTGCCGCCACCGCCTCGGCGGCACCGCTGGACCTGCCCGCACTGATCGAATGCCGCCAGGGCGTGGCCGACCATGCCGCCCTGGCGCCGCTGCTGGCCGACCCGTTGAAGGCCGTGGCCAACGGCCTGCAGCCGCTGCCGCAGGCCAACCAGTTCATGACCGAGTTCCGCCTGGCCAACCCGATCACCGTGTTCGGGCAGCAGACCGACCATATCGCGGTGGCCGGGGCCAGCGTGATGGCCGTGCTGGACCAGGCCGACCCGCACCCGCTGGCCACCCGCCTGGCGCTGGAAACCGGTTACGACCAGGGCGGCAAGTTCATGGCCGGCCGCGAAGTGGTCAGCCGCGATGTCACCGACCCGAAGACCGGCGAGGCGCAGATCGAATCGATCATCCTGAGCGTGTCCACGGTGGCCAGCCACCCCGGCCGGACCCTGGCCGGCTGCACCTACAGCCTGGACCTGCCGGCCGAAGACGAGGCCCCCGGCGACGCAGCCAGCGGTCACTGAAAGGCCCCCACATCCTGCTAGACTGGGGCCAACGCCCGGGTTTCCGGGTGCCCTTTTTCCAGAGATGTCTGAAGACGACAGTAGTAGCTCCCCGCAGGAGCCCAATGAAAAGAAGCGCGGCTGGCTGGAACGCCTGACGGCCGCCTTCTCCGGCGAACCCCATACCCGCGACGAGCTGGTGGCCGTGCTGCACACCGCGCAGGACGAAGGGCTGATCGCCGCCGATACCCTGAAGATGATGGAAGGCGCTATTTCGGTGGCCGAGCTGACCGTGGGCGACGTGATGATCTCGCGTTCGCAGATGGTCTCGCTGCCGGTCGAGGCGCCCTTCCTGGAACTGATGAAGCAGGTGGTCGAATCCGGCCATTCGCGCTTCCCGGTGCACGGCGAGAACAAGGACGACATCCTTGGCATCCTGCTGGCCAAGGACCTGCTGCGCGGCGTGGTGGCCGACAACGGCCCGGCCAACGTGCGCGAACTGCTGCGGCCGGCGGTGCTGATTCCCGAGGCCAAGAAGCTCAACGTGCTGTTGAAGGAATTCCGCCTGTCGCGCAACCACATGGCGATGGTGGTGGACGAATACGGTGGCGTGGCCGGTCTGGTCACCATCGAAGACGTGCTGGAACAGATCGTCGGCGAGATCGACGACGAGCACGATGAAGCCGAAGACCCCTCGGCGCAGATCGCCATCCAGGCCGATGGCCAGTACGTGGTGGACGCGCTGACCCCGATCGGCGATTTCAACGAGCGCTTTGGCGCCACCTTCTCCGATGAGGACTACGACACCATCGGCGGCCTGGTGACCGAGGCCGTGGGCCACCTGCCGGAAGTGGGCGACGAACTGGCGCTGGACCGCTTCATGTTCCGCGTGGCGCGTGCCGACGCGCGCCGGGTGCAGGCCTTCCATGTGACCGTGCTGCCGCCGGACGCGCAGGACGACGCTTGAAGCGCCGCGGCCTGTTGATGCTGGCATGGCTGGCGCTGTGCACACTGGCCCTGGCATTGCCAGGGTCGGCCTTCGCGCAGGCCGCCGCGGATTCCGCGGTGGCTGCGGACGCAGCGCCGCCGCGTATCGGCGTGGTGACCATGCAGCCGGGCACGGTGTTCTTCGAACGCTTCGGCCACGACGCCATCGTGGTGCTGGACCCGGTCAGCGGCGCGGCCACGTCCTACAACTTCGGCTATTTCGATCCGTCCGAACAGGATTTCATCAGCCGCTTCGTGCGTGGCGAGATGATGTACTACCTGGTGGCGCTGCCGCTGCAGCAGGACCTGTCCTACTACGACGAAACCGGACGCGGGGCCAGCGTGCAGTGGCTGGACCTGCGCCCGGACCAGGCGCGGGCCCTGGCCGATGGCCTGGCCGAGCGGGCAAGGCCGGAAAACGCGCGCTACCACTACGATTACTACACCGCCAACTGCGCCACCATGGTGCGCGACACCCTGGACAAGGCCCTGGGTGGCGGCCTGCATGCGCAGCTGTCGGGGCGCTCGCGCGGCAACACTTACCGCAGTGAGTCGGTGCGCCTGGCCTCGCCGGCACCGTGGATGTGGCTGGGCTTCGACATCGGCCTGGGTCCGTTTGCCGACCAGCCGCTGTCGCGCTGGCAGGAAGCGTTCGTGCCGATGCGCCTGGCCGATGCCCTGCGCCAGGTACGCAACAGTGATGGCCGCCCGCTGGTGCAGAGCGAGCAGGAACTGCTGCCGCACCGCATTGCCGCCGAACCGAAGGAATCGCCGCGGCGCTGGTGGCCGTGGCTGCTGTGTGGCCTGCTGGCCGCCGCAGGCATCATGGCCCTGCGCCAGCGCCCGCGCCTGCTGGCCGGCCTGGCCCTGCCGCTGTGGCTGCTGTGCACGATCGCCGGCGGGCTGCTGGTGTTCCTGTGGGGCTTCAGCATCCACTACGCCGCCTGGGCCAACCGCAACCTGCTGCTGCTGTCGCCGCTGGCGGTGCTGCTGCTGCCCGGCGCCATCGCCCTGCTGCGCAGGCGCGTGCCGGGTCGCGTGTTCAGCGTGGTGCTGTGGCTGCTGGCCGTACAGTCGGTAGCCGCACTGGTACTGCACTGGCTCAGCCTGCAGGCGCAGTACAACGTGCAGTGGATCGTCCTGCTGCTGCCGGTGCATGTGGCCCTGGCCTGGGTGCTGGGGCGTCGTCCTCACTTGTCCCACACGGCGCAGTGACGCACGATGGCGGGCATGTCATTGCCCGCCCCTGCTTCCACGGCCGCTTCGGCCAATCCTGCCTGTGTCATCAACTGCGTTCACTACGATGACCAGGGCATCCGCCACGACATCAGCCTGGATGCGATCAGCGATGTGATCGCCAGTGGCAACGGCTTCGTCTGGGTGGGTCTGTACGATCCGGCCGACGCCGTGCTGCTGAAACTGCAGGAAGAATTCTGCCTGCATGACCTGGCCATCGAGGACGCACGCAACGCGCACCAGCGGCCCAAGGTCGAGGCCTACGGCAATTCCCTGTTCGTGGTGGTGACCACCGCGCAGATGGTGGACGAGCGCATCCAGTACGGCGAAACCCATGCCTTCCTGGGCCCGCGCTTCCTGGTGACCGTGCGCCATGGTGCGTCGCTGTCCTACGCCCCGGTGCGCGCCCGCGTGGAGCGCGAGCCGCAGTTGCTGAAGATGGGCCCCTCGTACTGCCTGTATGCGGTGACCGACTTCGTGGTGGACAACTACCTGCCCATCACCAATCGCTTCCGCGACACGCTGGAGCTGTTGGAGAAGGACATCTTCGCCGAGAGCTACAAGCGCAGCACGGTGGTGCGGCTGTACGAGCTCAAGCGCGAACTGAACAAGATGCGCATGGCCGTGGCGCCGCTGCAGGATGTGCTGGCGCAGCTGCGCCGTTACCAGGGCGATCTGATTCCCGACGAAGTGAAGCTGTATGTGCGCGACGTGCACGACCACGCCGTGCGCATCAGCGATGTGATCGACACCCTGCGCGAAATGCTGGGCACCGCGTTGAGCGTGAACCTGTCACTGGTGACGCTGGCGCAGGGCGAGACGGTGAAGCGGCTGGGTGCATGGGCAGCGCTGCTGGCCGCGCCGACCCTGATCACCAGCTGGTATGGCATGAACTTCAGCCACATGCCCGAACTGAACCAGCCGTGGGCGTACCCGTTGATGATCGTCGGCGTGGGCGCGGTGTGCGTGGGGCTGTACCGCCTGTTCAAGCGCGCCAAATGGTTGTGACCCGCATTTCGTAGAGTCGAGCAAGGCAGTCGAGCATGGCTCGACTCTACAAGCAAGGCGGTCGAGCATGGCTCGACTCTACAAGCAAGGCGGTCGAGCATGGCTCGACTCTACAAGGGCGCAACAGCAGTCGAGCAAGCTCGACTCTACAGAAGCGGGGTATCAGGCCACGTAGACGGTCTTGATGTTCATGAACTCATGGATGCCGTGGTCGGCCAGTTCGCGGCCGAAACCGGATTGCTTGCTGCCGCCGAACGGCAGTCGCGCATCGCTCTTGACGATGGCATTGACGAAGGCGGCGCCGCATTCCATGCGCTGGGCGAAGGATTCGCCGCGCACTGGATCGCGCGTCCACACGCTGCCGCCCAGGCCGAAACGGGTGTCGTTGGCCACGCGCAGGGCCTCGTCCTCGTCGGCCACGCGGATCACCGCCGCCACCGGCCCGAACAGTTCCTCGTCGTAGGCCGGCATGCCCGGGCCCACCTGGTCCAGCACGGTGGCCGGGTAGCCCGCGTGCGTGCCGGCAATCGGTTCGCCGCCCAACAAAACGCGCGCGCCCTTGGCCACGCTGGCCTGCACCTGCTTGTGCAGCTCATCGCGCAGGTCGGGGCGCGCCATCGGCGCCAGCGTTGTGCCGCGCGCATCGGGATCGCCGTACTGCCGCTCCCCCGCTGCTTCCACGAAGCGGCGGGTGAACTCGTCGGCCACGGCATCCACCACGATGAAGCGCTTGGCCGCGATGCAGGTCTGGCCGCTGTTGTCGAAGCGCGACTTCACTGCCGCCGCCACCGCCTTGTCCAGGTCGGCATCATCGAGCACCACGAACGCATCGCTGCCGCCCAGTTCCATCACCGATTTCTTCAGCTGGCTGCCGGCATTGGAGGCGATGGAGCGCCCTGCCCGCTCGCTGCCGGTCAGGGTAACGGCCTTGACCCGCGCATCGCGCAGTACCTCGGCGGCCTGGTCGTTGTCGATGTGCAGCACGTCGAACACACCGTCCGGCAGGCCGCCGTCACGGCACACCGCCAGGATCAGGTCGGCGCACTGCGGCACGTTGCTGGCGTGCTTGAGCAGGGCTACGTTACCGGCCATGAACGCCGGCGCCAGGAAACGGAACACCTGCCAGATCGGAAAATTCCACGGCATCACCGCGAACACGCAGCCGATCGGCTCGTAGCGCACGTAACTGCGCTGCGCTTCGGTGTCGATCAGCTGCGGCTTCAGGTAATCCGCTGCGTGGTCGGCGTAGTACTCGCAGGCCGCAGCGCACTTGTCCACCTCGGCCAGCGCCTCGGCCTTGAGCTTGCCCATCTCGTGGGTCATCGCCTGCTGCAGGTCGTCGCGGCGGCTGCGCAGCTGCGCGGCGATCTGGCGCAGGATGGCGCCGCGTTCCTGCAGCGACCGCTGGGCCCAGCCGCGGAAGGCATCGGAGGCGGCCTGCAGGCGCTGCTCGATATCGGCAGCGCCCATCAGTTCATGGCGGTAGGTCACCTGGCCGGTGGCCGGATCGACGATCTCGACGGTCATGGGGGGTCTCCATCAGGGTGACCCAATTGTGCGCCGCCGCCCGTGAGCCGGGCGTGGCTGTGGCCTCAGCCGTTGTCCTGGCGGGCCAGCTGCAGGTCGCGCTGGCGGCGCTTTTCCGCACGCGCATTGATGTACCAGCCAATCACCGCAGCAATCGACACCGCCGACACCAGCAGCGTGGCCAGTGCATTGATCTTCGGGCTGATGCCCATGCGCACCGAGGCAAACACCTTCATCGGCAGCGTGGTCGAACCGGGCGTGGCGACGAAGCTGGCCACCACCACGTCATCCAGCGACAGGGTGAAGGCCAGCAGCCAGCCGGCCACCAGCGCCGGGGCGATGATCGGCAGGGTGATGCGGGTGAACACGGTCAGTCGGCTGGCGCCCAGGTCCATCGCCGCTTCTTCCAGCGACAGATCCATTTCCTGCAGGCGCGAGGACACCACCACGGTGACGAAGCACAGGGTGAAGGTGACGTGCGCGATCCAGATGGTGGCCAGGCCACGGGCCGGGAAGCCGGGAATGGCGCCCATCGAGGCCAGCAGGGCCATCAGCGAGAACCCCAGGATGACATCGGGCATGACCAGCGGCGCAGTGACCAGCGCACCGAACACCGGCTTGCCACGGAAGCGCTTGAAGCGGGTCATCACCATCGCTGCCAGGGTGCCCAGCACGGTGGCGGTACAGGCGGTCCAGAACGCCACCACCAGGCTGGTCCACATCGCCTCCATCAGCGCGCGGTCGGCGAACAGATCGCCGTAGGCGCGGGTGGAGAACCCGGCCCAGACCATCGCCAGCCGCGAGCTGTTGAACGAATAGAACATCAACAACAGGATCGGCAGGTACAGGAAGGCGAAGCCGAGCAGCAGCACGCCCAGCCCAAGGCCCTTGGCGGTACGCGGGCTCATGCCTGCTTCCCTTCCAGCAGGCGCTGCTGGGAACGGTTGAACCACAGGATCGGCACCAGCAGCAGCACGATCATCGCCACGGCCATGGCCGAGGCACCGGGCCAGTTGCGGTTGTTGAAGAACTCGTTCCACAGCTGGCGGCCAACCATCAGGGTTTCCGAGCCGCCCAGCATCTCCGGAATCACGAATTCACCAACCGCCGGAATCATCACCAGCATGCAGCCGGCGATGATGCCCGCCTTCGACAACGGCAGGGTGATGCGCAGGAACGCCTGCCAGGGCTTGGCGCCCAGGTCGTAGGCCGCTTCCAGCAGGCGGTGGTCATGCTTGACCAGGTTGGCGTACAACGGCAGCACCATGAACGGCAGGTAGCAGTAAACGATGCCGATGTAGGCCGCTGTGGGCGTATCGATCAGTTGCAGCTTGGGCAGGCCCATGCTGGTCATCAGAGATTGCAGGCCGGTGAACTGCAGGAACTGGTCGAGCAGGCCGTTGCGGTCCAGGATCGCCTTCCAGGCGTACACGCGGATCAGGAACGAGGTCCACGACGGCAGCACCACCAGCATCATCGCCACGTTGCGCGCGGCCGGCGACAGGCGGGCGATGGCATAGGCCATCGGATAGCCGATCAGCAGGGTGAGGAAGGTGGAGATCGCCGCGATCTTGATCGAACTGAGGAAGGCCTGGGCATAGATCGAATCGCGGAACAGCGCCAGGTAGTTTTCCAGGTTCAGCTTCAGCGAGAACGCGCCATCGACGTACTGCAGCAGCCAGGTATACGGCGGCGAGCCGACCCGGCTGTGCGAGAAACTGATCATCAGCACGATCAGGAACGGCACCGCGAAGAACAGCAGCAGCCACAGGTAGGGAATGCCGATGACCGTGGCACGCGTGCCCGGCAGCCAGCGCTTCAGGCCTGCCGCGCTCATGAGGTCAGCACCACGCCGTCGTTGTCGCGCCAGTGCACCCAGACCTGATCGCCCCAGGTCAGGCCATCGCTGGCCCAGCGCTGCGAGTTGGCGAAGTTGGCCAGCACCTTGGCACCACTGGGCAGACGCACGTGGTACACCGAGTGACTGCCGAAGTAGGCGATGTCCTCGATCACGCCCTGCGCCTTGTTGGTGTGCCCTTCCGGCTCGTCCTTGCCGATCATCACCTTTTCCGGGCGCAGCGCGAACGCGACCGGCTGCCCTTCGTAACAAGTGATGCCGTGGGCAATGTAGACCGGCGCCGGGAACAGCGGCGAGCGCACGGTCACGTACTCGGGAAGATCTTCGTCGATCACCCCGTCAAACAGGTTCACCGAGCCGATGAAGCCGGCCACGAAGCGGTTGGCCGGCTGTTCGTAGACCTCGTCGGGCTTGCCGACCTGCTGGATCCAGCCGGCATCCATCACCGCGATGCGGGTGGCCATGGTCATGGCCTCTTCCTGGTCGTGGGTGACCATCACGCAGGTCACGCCCGACGATTCGATGATGCTGACCAGTTCCAGCTGCATCTGCGAGCGCAGCTTCTTGTCCAGCGCGCCCATCGGTTCGTCCAGCAGCAACAGCTTCGGCCCCTTGGCCAGCGACCGCGCCAGCGCCACGCGCTGCTGCTGGCCACCGGACAGTTGGTGCGGCTTGCGCTTGCCCAGGTGGCCCATCTGCACCAGCTCCAGCATCTCGCCCACGCGCCTGGCGATGGCAGCCTTGTCCAGGCCGTCCTGCTTCAGGCCGAAAGCGATGTTCTGTTCCACCGTCATGTGCGGGAACAGCGCGTAGGACTGGAACATCATGTTGACCGGCCGCTGGTACGGCGGCAGCGCGTCCAGGCGCTGGCCATCCAGGGTGATGCTGCCCTTGGTGGGGGTTTCAAAGCCGCCCAGGCAGCGCAGCAGGGTCGATTTGCCACTGCCCGACCCGCCGAGCAGGGCGAAGATCTCGCCCTTGCGCACGTCCAGGTTGACGTCGTCGACGGCGATGAAGCCATCGAATTCCTTGCGCAGATCACGAATGGACAGATAGCCGGGCGCGCTGGCCGTATCAACGGCGGCGGCTTCCGGCTGGGCTTCAACGGGCATGGGGGCTCCGGGAGCGGGCGGTGGACAGCGGCGGCCATTCTACCGGCCGGGGGGCGATGGCGGTATGACGGGGTGTGGCGGGCGGCGGGTGGTCCGCTGGGCATGGCCCGGCGCTACCGGGGTGCGCGGCGACGTCAACGCGACCGGGGGCGTCGTGTTGGTAGCGCCGGGCCATGCCCGGCGGGAAACATCAACGCACGGCCACCGGCGGCGCTTCCTGCCAGCCCAGGCCCAGGCTCTTCTGCAGCGCCACGTAGCGCACCAGCAGCTGCAGGCGCGCCTGCGCGGCACCGTCCTGGGCCTGCAGGCGCTGGCGCTGCACGTCCAGCAGGTCGATCTGCGAGGTCGCCCCGGCCTGGCGCCGCTGGGTCATCAGGGCCAACGAGCGCTCGGCCGAGGCCTGCGCCCGTTCGCTGGCCTGCAGCTGCTCGCGTGCCGCGCCGAAACGGGCCAGCGCGGTGTTGGCGTCCTGCAGGGCCGCCAGCACGCTGCTTTCGTAGGCTGCCAGGCGCGCCTGGTTGCCGGCGCGGGCCTGCGCCACCCGTGCCTTGTTCACCCCGAAATCGAACAGCGACCAGCGCAGGAACGGGGCGACGATCGTGGCCGCCGAATCCCGCCCCAGGTCCGATGCCGAGGTCGCGCCGGCGCCGATGGTGCCCAGCAGAGTCACCTGCGGGAAATACGCGGACAAGGCCTGGCCGATCTGCGCGGACGAGGCGGCCAACTCGCGCTCGGCCTTGCGCACGTCGGGCCGGCGCTGGATCAGCGCCCCTGCGTCGTCCACCGGCACGTTGGCGGGCAGTCGCGGCAGCGGCTGGTCGACGGCCAGACGTGCGTCCAGCGCGCCGGGCTCGCGCCCCACCATCAGCGCCAGTACATCGCGTGCTTCATCGGCCTGGGCGCGCAGCGGCGGCAGCGCGGCCTGCTGCTGTTGCAGCTGTGCCTGCGCGCGCTCGACCTGCAGGTCCGAATCGGCGCCGCGCTGGCGGCGTTGCCGGGTCAGCTGCAGGCTGTCCGCGGCCGCACGCAGGTTGTCTTCGGCCAAGGCGATGCGTTCGCGGCTGCTGCGGAAGCCCAGGTAGACCTGGGCCAGCTCGGCGGCCAGCTGCACCTGCGCGTCGGCCAGCGCGGCGGCATTGGCCTCGGCCTCGGCGGCGGCCTGCTCGGCCGCACGGCGGCGGCGCCCGAACAGGTCCAGTTCCCAGCTGGCATCGAAGCCGGCCACGTACAGTTCGGTGTCCAGATCGAGATCGGCAAACTGCTGGCGCAGCTGCGCGGCTTCCTGTGGGCGGCCGTTGGCTTCGGCCACGCCGGCAATGTTCTCGCCCAGCCCGCGCACGCTGTTTTCCAGCGAATCGGGCGCCTTGATGTTGGCGTAGCCGGCGGCGGCGCCGACCGATGGCAGCTGTTCTGCACGGCGCTGGCGCTGCAGCGCGCGCGAGGCCAGCAGCTTGGCCTGCGCGGCACGCAGGTCGGGGCTGTTGCGCAGCGCCTCGTCCACCAGCTGGTCCAGCAGCGGATCATGCAACGCACGCCACCATTGGCTGGGCGGCGAGGCAGGCTGCACCCCTGCCTGTGGCGCGCGGTGCAGCTGTGCCTGCGAGGTGGCAGCACCGGCCAGCTCGGGCTTCACGTAATCGGGCCCCAGCATGCAGCCGGCCAGCAGCAGCGGCAGCAGCGCCGGGCACAGGTGTCGCAGGCGGAAAGGAACGGGCAAGGAAGTCGAAGTCATCAGTGCATGGCCAGGGGAACGCCCTTGGGCAGGGGCTTGAGCAGGAACACCAGGGGAAAGGTGAGCACCACGATCAGGCCGAAGATCCAGAACAGATCGTTGTAGGCCATCACCATCGCCTGCATCTGCACGGTCTGCGCCAGTACGGCCACGGCCTGGCCGGCATCGCCCAGCTGCTGGCCATAGGCGTGCAGCGCGTCCTGGGCCACGGTGGAATTGGCGGTGACGCTGCTGCCGATGGCGTCCACGTGCAGGGTGGTACGGCGCTCCTGGAAGGTGGAAATGATCGCCAGGCCGATCGAGCCGCCGAGGTTGCGCGCGGCATTGAACAGGCCCGAGGCATCGCTGGTGTATTCGCGCGGCACCGAAGTGATGGCGGCCTGGTTCAGCGCCATCATCGCCAGCGCCAGCCCGCAGCCCTGCAGCAGCTGGCCGACCACGAAGTGCGGGCCGATGCTGTCCGGGCTCAGGCCCAGGTTGACGAAACAGGCCGCTGCAAAGCACAGCATGCCGCCGAACACCATGATGCGCACATCCACCGTTTCCAGCATCTTCGGCATCAACGGCATCAGCAGGATGGTCGGCAGGCCGGCCAGCAGCAGCACGTAGCCGGCCTGTTCGGTGTTGTAGCCGGCGATGATCGCCAGGAACTGCGGGATCATGTACATCACCCCGAACAGGATCATGCCGACCGCCATCACCATCACGAACACGGCGCCGAAGCTGCGCTGGAACAGGATGTTGAGGCGGATGACCGGCGTCTTGCTGGTGAACTGCGAGACCGCCAGCAGGGCAAAGCCGAGCAGCGAGACGATGCTGAGCACCACGATCAGGGTGGATTCGAACCAGCGCTCGCGCTGGCCATCTTCCAGCACCACGGTCAGCGCGGACAGGCCGGCAGTCATGCCCAGGATGCCCAGCCAGTCGGCGCGCAGCAGGCCGCCCCAGTCCGATTTCTCGTGCGGCAGGCCGAGCAGCAGCAGCGCGACCAGTCCGGCACAGATCGGCACGTTGATGAAGAATGCGTAGTGCCAGCTGACGTTCTCGGTCAGCCAGCCGCCCAGCAGTGGCCCGATCACCGGGCCGAGGATGACGGTCATGCCGAACAGGGCAGTGCCCAGCGGCTGCTGCTTCGGCGGCAGCCGGGTGCCGACGATGGTCAGCGCGGTGGGAATCAGTGCGCCACCGGCGAAGCCCTGCCCTACGCGTCCGGCAATCATCATCGGCAGTGAATCGGCCAGCCCGCACATCACCGAGAACGCGGTGAACAGCGTGGCGCAGATCAGCAGGAAGGTGCGCAGGCCGAGCGTGCGCACGAACCAGCCGGTCAGCGGAATCATCACGATTTCCGAGACCAGGAAGGCGGTGGAGATCCAGGTGCCTTCGGTGCCACTGGCGCCGACCTCGCCCTGGATGGTGGGCAGTGCCGCGTTGACGATGGAGATATCCAGCGTGGCCATGAACGAGCCGATGGTGCCGGCGGCCACGGCCAGCCACGCTGCGGCGTCGGCCTTGCCTTCCGCAGCGGGTGCGGCGGGTGCGGTTGCAGCGTTCATCGCGCGCCGCGAGCCTCGGCTTCGTCGCGGCTGCGCTCGGCATCGTCCTTCGCGCTGCGGGTGTCCACGGTTACCTCCACCGACATGCCCGGCACCAGCACCTTGCGCGCCTCGGCACCGGCATCCACGCGGATGCGCACCGGCACGCGCTGCACGACCTTGGTGAAGTTGCCCGTGGCGTTCTGCGGCGGCAGCAGCGCGAACTGCGAACCGGTGCCCGGCGAGATGCTTTCCACCGTGCCCTTCAGGGTGGTGCCCGGCAGCGCATCGACCTTGATCTCGGCCGGCTGCCCGGCACGCATCAGGCCCACCTGGGTTTCCTTGAAGTTGGCGCTGAGGTACAGCGCGGCCACCGGCACTACGGTCATGGTGCGGGTACCGGCGGCCACGAACTGGCCCACCTGCACGGTCTTGTTGCCAACGCGGCCGTCGATGCGCGCGCGCAGTTCGGTGTCTTCGAAGGCCACCCGGGCCTGGGCGGCGTCGGCCTGCGCCTGCTTCAGCCCGGCTTCGGCCTGTGCGCGCTGGGCCTGGCTGGCTTCGATCTGGCTCTGCGCGCCGGCAATCTGCGCCTTGGCCGCATCGTGCTGCGCCTGTGCGCGTTCCAGGTCGTGGCGCAGGCTTTCCACGTGTTCATGGGTGTCGGCACCGCTGGCGGCCAGCGGTGTGAAACGGGCCAGTTCGGCGCGGGCGAAGCGCAGCGAGGCGCTGGCGGCCACCAGTTGCGTGCGCGCCTGCAGCAGGCTGGACTGCTGGCCCTGCACGCCGGCGGTGGCGGCGGCGATATCGGCCTGGCGCACGGCGATCACGGCTTCGGCCTGGTCCAGGGTGGCGCGGTAGGTGCGCGGGTCGATGCGCAGCAGCGGTTGCCCGGCCTTCACCCATTGGTTGTCCTGCACCAGGACGTCGGTGACGTAGCCGTTGATGCGCGGGGCGACGGCGACGGCGTCGGCCTGCAGGTAGGCGTTGTTGGTGTCCTGCAGGTAGCGGCCTACGCGCAGGTGGTAGACCAGCCAGATGACCAGTGCGATGGCGACCACGATGCCGATGATCGCCAGGGTCCAGCGGACCTTGGGATTCTTCAGGGGCGAGGGTTTGTCCTCGCTGGCCGAGGGGGGCGGGTCGGTGGGAGCGTCTTCGCGCGGGGGCTGGTCGGTCATCGTCTCGTCGTGGCGGTGGTCAGTGCCATACGGGACGGTAGGGGAAGGAGTGCGGAGGTGAGGTGAAAGCGTTTGTCGCTTGCCGGTGTGGGTTTCCTGTGTGGCAGGGGCCAAAGCCGGGGGCTTGGCCAGGACACGCGGTGAACCCATCCATGGGGCTCGTAGGCGCCATCCCTGGCGCCTGCGGTCCTGGCCAAGCCCCCGGCTTTGGCCCCTGCCCTCACGCATTCCGGCGGCGGACAGGAGGTCAACGGCAGGGCAGAAGCAAAAAAAAAACGGAGGCCGTTGGCCTCCGTTTTTTCCTATCTGGTGGGGGCCGACCGTTGGTCGGCCCTATCAGAATGCGTGCCGACCAACGGTTGGCACCTACTTGCCGGTCTTCACTTCGGTCCACAGGCGGGTGTAGAGCTTGTCGGTTTCCGGGGTGTTGATCGAGTAGGTGAACATCTTCGCGGCGACGTCGGCCGGGGGGTAGATGGTCGGGTCGGTGCGGATCGCTTCGTCCACCAGCGGGGTGGCGGCGGTCACCGGGTTGGCGTAGTGGATGAAGTTGGTGTTGGCTGCGGCAACCTTCGGTTCCAGCAGGTAGTTGATGAAGGCGTAGGCGGCTTCGGGGTGCTTGGCGTCCTTGGGGATGGCCAGCATGTCGAACCACTGCGGGGCGCCTTCCTTGGGGATCGAATAGGCCACGTGCACGCCGTTGCTGGCTTCTTCGGCGCGGTCGCGGGCCTGGATGATGTCACCCGACCAGCCCACCACCAGGCAGGTGCCGCCGTTGGCCAGCGAGCCCACGTACTGCGAGGAGTGGAAATTCTGCACGTATGGGCGGATCGACTTCAGCAGGTCGGCCGCCTTCTGCAGTTCGGCCGGGTCGCCGCTGTGCGGGTCCAGGCCCAGGTAATGCAGGGCGATCGGGATCATGTCGGCCGGCGTGTCCAGGATGGTCACGCCGCAGTCCTTCATCTTCGCGATGTTTTCCGGCTTGAAAATGAGGTCCCAGCTGTTGGCGATGTCGGCGCTGCCGCCGAAACGCTCCTTCAGCATGTCCACGTTGTAGCCGATGCCCGTGGTGCCGATCATGTACGGCACGCCGTACTTGTTGTCCGGGTCCTGGGTGGCGATGCGCTGCATCACCGACGGGTCCAGGTTGGCCAGGTTCGGGATCTTGCTCTTGTCCAGCGGCAGGAACACGCCGGCCTGGATCTGGCGGCCGAAGAAGTTCAGCGTGGGCACTACTACGTCGTAGCCGCTGTTGCCGGCCAGCAGCTTGGTTTCGACCATCTCGTCGCTGTCGAACACATCGTAGGTGACCTTGGTCCCGCTCTCCTTCTCGAAGTTCGGGATGGTGTCTTCGGCGATGTAGTCGCTGTAGTTGTAGACGTTCAGGACCTTGCTGTCCTGCGCGCCACCGTTGCCACCGCCGCCACAGGCGGCGAGCAAGGCGGAGGCCAGGCCGAGCGTGAGGATACGCAGCTTCATCGGGTGCTCCAGAATGCGGGTGGGGGGCCGGCCGGGCCGGCGACGGGTGCCAGCCTACCCCCCGGCGGCTCATTCATCAATTGTGGGCCTTCACACGTTCAACAGCAGGAATTCGCGCTCCCAGGAGCTGATGACGCGGAAGAAGGTCTCGTATTCCTTGCGCTTGACCGAGATGTAGGCCCGGCAGAAGCGTTCGCCCAGCAGGGCCTGCAGTTCGGCGCACTGTTCCAGCCCGTCCAGCGCCTCGCCCAGCGAGCGCGGCAGGTTGTAGCCCAGCTCCTTGGCGCTGTCGGTCACCGGGGCGTCCGGGGCCAGCCGCTCGCGGATGCCGAGCAGGCCGCAGGCCAGGGTCGCGGCCATCGCCAGGTAGGGGTTGGCATCGGATCCGGCGAAGCGGCTTTCCACCCGCATGTTCTCCGGCGTGTCCAGCGGCACGCGCAGGCCGCAGGTGCGGTTGTCATAGCCCCAGTGCGTGTTGCTGGGGGACACCTCGCCAAACACCAGGCGCCGGTACGAATTGACGTTCGGCGCGAAGAAGGCCATCGCCTGCGGCACGTACTTCTGCAGGCCGCCCAGGTAATGGCCGAACACCGGGCTGAACTCACCCTCGCCATGGGTCTCGCCGGTGAACACGTTGCTGCCGTCGCTCACCCGCACCAGGCTCTGGTGGATGTGCATGGCACTGCCCGGTTCGTTCTCCATCGGCTTGGCCAGGAAGGTGGCGTACACGCCGTGGCGCATGGCCGCCTCGCGCATGGTGCGCTTGAACAGGAATACCTGGTCGGCCAGGTCCATCGCGTCGGCATGGGTGAAGTTGACCTCCAGCTGCGCCGCGCCGGATTCGTGGATCAAGGTGTCCACGTCCAGCTTCATGGCATCGGCGTAGTCGTACATCAGGTCGAGGATGGGATCGAATTCGTTCACCGCATCGATCGAGTACGACTGCCGCGCCGTTTCCGGGCGCCCGGAGCGGCCGGCCGGCGGCAGCAGCGGGAAGTCCGGGTCGGTGTTCTTCTGCACCAGGAAGAATTCCAGTTCCGGTGCCACCACCGGGCGCAGGCCCAGTTCGGCATAGGCGGCCAGCACGCGGCGCAGTACGTTGCGCGGGGCCAGCTCGTGCGGCTCGCCGCTCTTGGTGTAACAGTCATGGATGACCTGCGCGGTGGCATCGGCCGCCCACGGCACCATGCGCACCGTGTCCGGGTCGGGGCGCAGCATCATGTCCGAGTCCGACGGCGAGGTCAGGTCGTAGTAGTCATCGGGAAATTCGCCGGTGACGGTGGTGGCGAAGATGCCCTCGGGCAGGCGCGTGCCGTAGTCGTGCGAGAACTTGTCGGCGGGGATGATCTTGCCGCGCGCGTTGCCGGTGATGTCCGGCACCAGGCATTCCACTTCGGTGATGCGCCGTTCCTTCAGCCAGCGCAGCAGGCTGCTTTCCTGCGGCTCGGGGGGCGTGGCCGTCTTGCGCGGGCGCGGTCGGGAACTCATCGGGCATCCAGTCGTTTCTGTTGGTACTGACGGCAAGCTTGGCCGAAAGCACGGAAAATAGCGTGATAGAACGGCGTCTGCGTGACACGCCACTCCGGGTGCCACTGTACGCCCAGCACGAAGCGGTGGTGGCCACTGCGTGCGGCTTCGACCAGACCATCGCTGGCGGTGGCCTCGACCTGCAACGCCGGTGCCAGCCGCGCAATGCCCTGCCCGTGCACCGAATTGACCTGCGCCGTGTCGCCGCCGTGCCACTGTGAAAGCCAGCCGCCGGCGACCAGTTGCACGCTGTGCGCCGGCCCGTACTGCACCTCGACCGGGGCCAGCGGATCTTCACGATGGTCGGCCAGGCCCGGCACGGCATGTACCTGCGGGTGCAGGCTGCCGCCCAGGCTGACATTCAGTTCCTGGAAGCCACGGCAGACCGCCAGCACCGGCAGGTCCAGCGCAAGGGCGGCCTGCAGCAGCGCGAACGCGTTGGCATCGCGCGCCGGGTCATGCGGGTTTCCCGGCCAGGTACGCCCGCCTTCGTAGTGCTGCGGCTCGATGTTGCTGACCGCCCCGGTCAGCAGCAGCCCGTCCAGATCCTGCAGCCAGTCTGCGGCAGGCAGTGGCGGTTGCAGGCTGGGCAGCAGCCACGGCGTCACCTCGGCGGCGTCCACCAGCGCGCGGACGTACTTTTCGCCAGCCACCGCGAAACGATGGTGGCCCATGACGGTGCTGTCGGTGGGCAGGCCCACCGCGGGCAGGCGGCGCATGCAGGACTCCTTGGCGTGCCTGCACGGTACCTGCGCCGTGGCCAGGGCGGCAAGGCGTCGCCATCACGTCCACGGGCACGCCGCTGGGCGAAACTACGCGGGTGAACAGCGCCTCCCCTGCCCCGTCCGAACCGCCCACCGCACGCCTGCGAGGGCCGCTGTGAGCGCGGCCTTCCCGCCCAGCTGGTACGCGGCCAGCCTGCCCGAGCCGTCGCCACTGCCGCCCCTGCAGGGCCAGGTGCAGGCCGACGTGGCGGTGCTGGGCGCCGGCTACACCGGCCTGACCGCCGCGCTGGAACTGGCCGCGCGCGGCTACCGGGTGGTGGTGCTGGAAGCGCAGCGGATCGGCTGGGGGGCGTCGGGCCGCAACGGCGGCCAGGCGCTGGTGGGCTACGGCTGCGAAGTGGACACGCTGGAGCGCGAGGTCGGCCGCGCCGACGCCCGCCTGCTGTTCGACTGGTCACGCGAGGCCGTGCAGGCAATGCGCCGGCGCATCGATCGCCATGCCATCGATTGCCACTGGGTGGAAGGCCACGCCAGCGTGGCCATCCGCGCCCGCCACGAGCGCGAGCTGCGGGGGCATTGCGAACACCTGCAGCGCCACTACGACTACCCCATGCAATGGTGGGACCGCCCCACCCTTGCCGCCCAGCTGGACAGCCCGCGCTACCGCGCGGCCATGTTCGACCCACTCAGTGCCCACCTGCACCCACTGGCCTACGCGCGCGGCCTGGCCGACGCGGCGCGTGCGGCCGGGGTAGTCATCCACGAACGCTCACCGGTGGTGCGGCTGCAGCGCGGTTCGGCGCCGGCCCTGCACACGGCCGCCGGCAGCGTGCACGCCCGCCATCTGGTGGTGGCGGGCAACGCGCTGCTGCAGGGCCTGTTGCCCGACCTGGAGCGCCGCATCATGCCGGTCGGCACCTACGTGGGCGCCAGCGCACCGCTGGGCGCCGAACGCGCGCGCGCATTGATCGCCAACAACATGGCGGTGGCAGACACCGCCTGGGCGCTGGACTACTTCCGCCTCAGCCACGACCACCGCCTGCTGTTCGGCGGCCGCGCCAGCTATTCGGCGCTGCCGCCGCCGGGCCTGCGCCGGGTGATGCAGCGGCGTATGCACCAGGTCTTCCCACAGCTGGCCGATGTAGGCCTGGAACAGGTCTGGGGCGGCTTGGTGGACATCACCCGCAACCGCGCCCCGCACTGGGGCCGGCTGGACCCGAACCTGTACTTCGCGCAGGGCTTTTCCGGCCACGGCGTGGCCGCGGCTGGGCTGGCCGGCGAGGTGATCGCCGCGGCGATCGCCGGCCAAAGCGAACGCCTGGACGTGTACCAGCGCCTGCACCACGCCCCCTTCCCCGGCGGGCGCCTGCTGCGGACCCCGCTGCTGGTGGCGGCCATGTCCTGGTACAAGCTGCGCGATGCCCTGTGGTAACCGCCTGATGTGAAAGTGTGAACCCGGTCAGCACCGGCGGCCCGCAGTGGGCACCGGCCGCCCCGGCACGCCGGTTGCAGGCAATTGCAAGCGTCCGCGTCAGCCGATACTGTCGCGGACTGGGGCCAGGTGCGATGCCTGGGTGGCGCTTACGCGCAGCAGCAAGGGAGGCTTGCGATTGAACTGGTGGACGAATGGAATTCGCCTGGATGTGCGTATCCGGCCGGCGGGGCTTGCTCTGGCGGCGCTGTATGCGCTTGCCTGCTGGGCCACCCGGCAGATTTCGCTGGACCAGTTCTACCTGCCGGCCGGCATCCGCGTGGCCGCGCTGCTGCTGTGCCCGCCCCGGCTGTGGGGCTATCTGATCCTGGGCGAATACGCCTACTTCGCGCAGATGCGCTACCCCATGGTCGACCGCTATGGCCTGCCGTGGGTGGTGCTGGCATCGGCCTGCCTGATACCGGCGGTCGCCCTGGTGGTGGGCCTGCACCGTCGTCGCCTGGCCACGGCCGGTGAAGGCTGGGTGCTGTCCATCGCCGCGTGGGCCGCGCTGGCCACCGCGGTACTGAAGCTGGGCCTGGCCCATCTGCTGTGGCCCACCCCGCCGTCCGATCCGGTGCTGGGCACCGCCGTGCGCTACGTGCTGGGCGACTACATCGCCATCATCACCGTGGTACCGCTGGCCCTGCTGTGGTCGCAGCGCAGTGCGGGCCATGACTGGTCCAGCTGGCGGCAGTGGCCGACGCTGGCATCGCTGGCGGCCCTGCTGCTGCTGGGCGGCACGGCAATCTGGGCCGGCGCCAGTTCCGATCCGGCCAAGACCAGCCTGCAGCTGCTGATGGCCCTGCCTGCGGTGGCTCTGACCTGCATGCACGGCTGGCGTGGCGCGGCGGTGGCCGTGCCGCTGTTGAACATGCTGATCAGCGTGGGCACGCCCAGCAGTGGCCTACCCGGCTCGTTCGACGAGCGCACCTTCATGACCGTACAGATCGTGGCGGTGGCCGGTACCGCGCTGCTGGCGCTGGGCTCGCGCATCAGCCAGCACTACCACCAGTACGCGCACCACGACCAGGCCGGTCGGCAGGCCGCCGACTTTTCCCGCAACGCGCACATCGCCAACGAAATGGACCTGCGCCAGCGTGCGTTGGCGCTGCGCCGGATTGCCGATGACATTGAAGCATCGCTGGGCGAGACCGCCGAACTGCTGAAGCTGCACGGCCACCACGAACCCGCGCGGCAACTGCTGGGCACCGCGACGAGCCATTCACGACAGTTCCGCGAGCTGACCAGCATGGTCTACCCGGCCGAGCTGGAGCAGCTGGGGCTGTACCTGGCCCTGCAGGCCAGCGGCATCCACCAGGCCTGGGACGCGACAGATCGCCTGGGCCGTCACCAGCTGCAGGGCGACCCCTGCCAGTTGAACCTGGGCCTGCAGTTGGCCACATACCGCACCCTGGCCGAGGCCGTGTCGCTGCTGCTGAACGGCGAGCGTGGGCAGATCCAGGTGCGCGCACGCTGCGGCCGACGCGGCGCGCAGCGCGGAATCGTAGTAACGGTGGGTCTGCTGGACCGCCACCGCACGCTGTCGGAGGAAACCATGGCACTGGCGCGGCGCCGGCTGAGCGCGCGGGCCATTGCCTACGGCGGCCGCGTGGACTGCCGTGGCAACCGCATCCGGATGCTGCTGCTGGATTCACCGGCGCAGGTGGAACAGGACGCCCCGCTGCGGGCACGGCTGGCGCCGCACGGCCTGGGTTGAGCGCAGCAACGACCGGCCCCGCATGCAGCAGGGCCGGTCATGCACCGTGCTTACTGCCCTTCGCCCGGCAGTTCCACCGACCAGATCGCATCGGCGCCCTTGCCGTAGACCACCAGCGAGAACTCGGCGCGGCGGTACACCACCTGGCGCGATGCGTTGGCCGGAATCACCAGACGCTGCGAGGGCAGCGAGGTCTTGGCCGGCGACTTGCCGGCCGGCAGGGTCCAGAACACGTTGTCCAGCGTGCCGACGATCAACTTCACCTGGCCGGTCAGGTCATTCACCTGGAAATAGGTGATGCCATCGCGCTGGAACCCATAGACCTGCCAGGCCGGATCCTGGCTCAGGTTCAGTGCGGCGGGCAGCGCTTCGCCCAGACCACTCTTGGCCAGCTGGATACCATTGCCGTCGCTGGGGCAGCAGGCGGCTGCAGCAATCATCGGCGTGGACAGCAGCGCAGCCGCTGCAATTGCGATACGCATACGGGAAAAACGCACGGGCAACCCCCTTGTGGATTGAATGTTGATGGGCGGCCAGGCACTGCCGCGTTCGCCTGGCACAACCGGTGTGCATCGGCGCGGGCACCGGCGGTGCCCAGGAACTCCGAGGGCCCCCGGCCAGGACGGTCGGGTAGCGGCACCGAGCATACCGGTCCGGGGCCAGCGCAGCCATGTGCCGCCCCCGCTGCCACCGGCCACCCTGGGCTAAAGTTTCGGCTGCAACGGCCGCTACCCCGGCCAAGCCCTCCCACGTGAGCCACCGCACCATGCCCGTCCTGCCGCAGGTCGTTGTCGATGGCGACCTGGCCGATCCCCTGCCGCAGCGGATCCTGCTGGTGGAAAATTCACGTGCGTTCACCGGCATGCTGCGCGAGGCGATCGAACAGCGCCTGGAGCTGCCTGTGGTGGTGGCGTCCACCCTGGCCGAGGCCGGCCGCCTGCTGAGCGAGGAAGACGGCTGGTTCCTGGTACTGACCGGACTGGTGCTGGCCGATGGTGACCGCGATGCGGTGGTCGAGTTCTTCCTGAAGCGCGATCTGCCCACCGTGGTGGTCAGCGGCGTGTATGACGAAGACCTGCGCAAGCGCGTGCTGCAGCAGCAGATCATCGACTATGTGCTGAAGAACACCCCGGGCAGCATCGATTACCTGGTCTGGCTGGTACAGCGGCTGGAGCGCAACCGGCGCATCGCCGCGCTGGTGGTGGACGATTCGCCATCCGCACGGGGTTATGCAGCCGCGCTGCTGCGCATGTACGGCCATGAAGTGTACGAAGCAGCCGATGGCAACGAGGGCCTGGCCGCCATCGAGGCCCATCCGGCCATCCGCCTGGCGGTAGTGGACCAGGAAATGCCGGGCATGCAGGGCGTGGAATTCACCCGCCGCCTGCGTACCCTGCGCTCGCGCGACAAGGTGGCGGTGATCGGTATTTCCGGCAACACCGACGCCTCGTTGATCCCGCGCTTCCTGAAGAACGGCGCCAACGATTTCCTGCGCAAGCCATTCTCGCGCGAAGAATTCTTCTGCCGCGTCTCGCAGAACGTGGACCAGCTGGAACTGATCGGTACCCTGCAGGATCTGGCCACCCGTGATTTCCTCACCGGCCTGCCCAACCGCCGCTGTTTTCTGGAACAGAGCCAGCGCCAGCTGCCGCAACTGCAGCTGCATGGCCAGAGCGTGGCGGTGGCGATGATCGACATCGACCACTTCAAGCACATCAACGATACCTACGGCCACGAAGCCGGCGACGATGCCCTGCGCGCCGTCGCCCGCGCGGTGGGCGACCATGCGCGCAGCCAGGACCTGATCGCACGCTTTGGTGGCGAAGAGTTCTGCCTGCTGGTGCCGGACATGGAACAGGACGAAGCGCTGCAGTACTTCGAGGAACTGCGCCAGCGCATCGCCGCGCTGCAGGTGGATATCGGCACCGCCACCCTGCGCATGACCGTCAGCATTGGCCTGTGCTGCCTGCAGCCGCAGCGCGATTCGCTGCACCGGCTGATTTCCGAAGCCGACCGCCAGCTGTACCTGGCCAAGGCCGGCGGCCGCAACCGGGTCAGCAGCACCACGGTGGCACCGCCGCAGCGCGCGCGTGAGCCTGCTTTATCCTGACACGCATGCTTTGATCCAGATCAACGCCGCCTGCCGGGCGCGCGCCTACAGTCGCACCCGACATCAGCATGAAGGGGGGCGCACGGATGGCACTACTGCTCTGGCAGGACGATCTGAACACGGGCATCGATGTGATCGACCAGCAGCATCGTCGCATCGTGGAAATGCTCAACCACCTGCACGTAGCGCAGTCCAGCCTGCAGCGGGTGGCGGTGGCCGAGGTGATCGACGAGGTGGTGGACTACACCATGTCCCACTTCGCGTTCGAAGAGGAATTGATGGAGGAAGCGGGCTACCCGTTCTGCGCGGCGCACAAGCGCGTGCATGAAATCTTCATCAAGCGCGTGGCCGAGTACCGGTTGCGTTTCCAGGCTGGCGAGGATGTCAGCGACGAGCTGCGCACCATGCTCTCGCGCTGGTTGTTCAACCACATCCGTGGCGACGACCAGGCCTATGCCGAGCAGGTGAAGGCGCACTTGAACCAGTTCACCCGCGAGCACCAGAGCGGCGGTTGGCTGGGCCGCACGCTCAAGCGCGTCTTCGGCTGACGGCCGTCAACGACCGCGCCGGTGCAGCGCCACCAGCGCGCACAGCGTGGCCACCGCGGTCAGGCACAGGTAGTAGCCCACCGCCACCAGTCCGAAGCGTTCGGCCAGCCAGGTGGCCAGATACGGTGCCGGCGCCGCGCCCAGGATGCCGGCCAGGTTGAACGACAGCGAGGCGCCGGTGTAGCGCACCTCCACCGGATAGATCTCAGCCAGGAAGGTGCCGCAGGGGCCGTAGGTCAGGCCCATCAGGAACAGCCCCAGGCACAGGAAGGTGAGCACCAGCCACGGGCTGTGCGCCTGGAACAGCGGCGCGAACAGCACACCGAAGCCCAGGATCAGCACGCTGGCGATGATCATCGTGCGGCGCGTGCCCCAGCGGTCGCCATAGCGCGCCGACAACGGGATGCCAATGGCGAAGAACAGCATGGCCACCATCTGCATCAGCAGGAACTGCTCGCGGCTGTAGCCCAGCACCGCGGTGCCGTGGCCCAGGCTGAACACCGTCATCAGGTAGAACAGCACGAAGGTGGCAAAGGCGCCCAGCGTGCCCAGCAGCATGGGTACGGCATGGTGGCGCAGCACGGTCCACATCGGCAGGCGCACCGGCGCCTTGCGATCCAGTGCCTTCTGGAAATCCGGCGTTTCGTGGATCTTCAACCGTACCCACAGCCCCAGCGTGACCAGCAGCGCGCTGGCCACGAACGGAATGCGCCAGCCCCACTGCAGGAAATCCTGCTGACTGAGCCAGCGCCCCAACAGCAGGAAAATACCCGCCGACAACAGGAACCCCAGCGGCGCACCCAGCTGCGGGAACATGCCGTACCAGGCGCGCTTGCCCGGCGGTGCGTTCTCGGTGGCCAGCAGCACCGCCCCGCCCCATTCGCCGCCCAGCCCCAGGCCCTGGCCGAAACGGCACAGGGCCAGCAGTGCCGGCGCCCATAGCCCGATCTGCGCATGGGTCGGCAGCAGGCCGATAGCGACAGTTGACAGCCCCATGGTCAGCAGCGCCGCCACCAGCGTGGCCTTGCGACCGATGCGGTCGCCGAAGTGGCCGAACACTGCCGAGCCCACCGGCCGCGCGATGAAGGCCACCGCGAAGGTCGCCAGCGACTGCAGCAGGGCCGCCTGGTCGCTGCTTTCCGGGAAGAACAGGTGCGGGAACACCAGCACCGCTGCGGTGGCATAGATGTAGAAATCGAAGAATTCGATGGTGGTGCCGATCAGGCTGGCCAGCAGCACACGGCGGGGCGAATTCACGGGGGCTGCAGCAGTGGAGAGCGTGGACATCGGCGAGGCGTGGAAGGTGGACCGACCGATTCTGCCACGCGCGGACGCCCTGACGAGACGATGGTTTCAGCCGACACCAAGACAACGGAATTTTTCTGGCCGGGCGTTACGCTGCGCCACCGGTTACTGCATGGATCAGCGCACGTTGCCGGTAGAGTCGAGCCTGCTCGACTGCCGTGCCGTTGTAGAGTCGAGCTTGCTCGACTGCCGTGCCGTTGTAGAGTCGAGCTTGCTCGACTGCCGTTCGCGAAGAGCAGTCGAGCATGGCTCGACTCTACAGAAAGCGAAGAGCGGTCGAGCATGGCTCGACTCTACAGAAAGCGAAGAGCAGTCGAGCAAGCTCGACTCTACAACTGGATCCAGGTGGCCTTGATCTCGCTGTACTTGTCGAAGGCATGCAGCGATTTGTCGCGGCCATTTCCCGATTGCTTGTAGCCGCCAAACGGCGCGGTCATGTCTCCGCCATCCCAGCCATTCACCCACACGCTGCCCGCGCGCAACTGGCGGGCCACGCGGTGGGCGCGGCCCAGATCGCGCGTCCACAACCCTGCGGCCAGCCCATAGCGACTGTCATTGGCCAGGCGCACGGCCTCGGCTTCGCCGTCGAAACCCAACACTGCCAGCACCGGCCCGAACACTTCTTCGCGGGCCAGCGCCTGTTCCGGCCGCACCTGGTCGAACACGGTGGGCTGCACGTAGCATCCGCCCGCCTCGACCTGCGCGCGTTGCCCACCCAACAGCAGGCGCGCACCGTCGGCCTCGGCGCGGGCGATATCGGCCAGCACTTTTTCCACGTGCGCCGCATCCACCAGCGCGCCCATCGGCGCGTCCGCTTCCAGCGGGTGCCGCGGCTGCATGTGCCGCGCGTACGCCAGCACCTGGTGCACGAAATCATCACGGATCGAGCGCTCCACCAACAGGCGCGCGCCCGCCGTGCAGACCTCACCCTGATTGAAGAAGATGCCCTGCGCCACGCCCTTGGCCGCGGCATCCAGATCCGGTGCATCGGCAAAGACCAGGTGCGGGCTCTTGCCACCGCACTCCAGCCAGACCCGCTTCAGATTGGAACGCCCGGCGTACTGCAGCAGCCGGGCGCCGGTGGCGGTGGAACCGGTGAAGGCCAGCACGTCCACGTCCATGTGCAGGGCCAGCGGTTCGCCCACGCGTTCGCCATGGCCCGGCAGCACGTTCAGCACACCGTCCGGCAGCCCGGCTTCGGCGGCCAGCGCGGCCAGCCGCAGCGCGCTCAACGGTGAGCGCTCGGACGGCTTCAGCACCACCGAATTGCCCATCGCCAGTGCCGGCGCGATCTTCCAGCAGGCCATCAGCAGTGGGAAATTCCACGGCACGATGGCCCCCACCACGCCGGCAGGCTCGCGACTGACCAGGCCCAGTTCGTGCGGCCCGGTGGGCGCTATCCCGCCGTACAGCTTGTCCACCGCCTCGGCCGTCCAGCTCAGGCAGCGCACCACGCCGGGCAGGTCGATGCGCCGCGCATCGCGCACCGGCTTGCCCATGTCCAACGTTTCCAGCAGCGCCAGTTCGTCGGCATGGTGTTCCACCAGCGCGGCAAGCGCCTGCAGCACGCGCTTGCGATGGGGCGGGCTGGCCTGCGACCAGTGGCCCGCATCGAACGCGCGGCGCGCGGCCAGTACCGCACGGTCCACGTCGTGTGCATCGCAGTCGGCCACCGGGCCCAGCAAGCGCCCATCGATGGGGCTGATGCAGTCGAAGCGCGCGCCGCTGGCTGCGTCCACGTAGCGGCCATCGATGAAGGCCTGCGATGGCAGGGCCAGTTGGCGGGCCAGTGCCTGCCAATGGCTGCGGTCGGGGAAGTCGGCCATGTCCGGTTCCGGGTGGAGAACTGCCCCGGTTATACCGCCACGCCCGCATTCCGCCCGTGAGCGGGCATCGCGCCCACCGGCTGCGCTACAGTCAGCGCAACGGACCCGACGGAGGCGGCATGAAGAATCCCGCGATCGACCCGCACGCGCTGGCGACCCAGCGCCCCGAATCGCTCGATGCGTACTGGATGCCGTTCACCGCCAACCGCCAATACAAGGGTGCGCCACGCATGCTGGTGCGCGCCGCCGGCATGCACTACGAAGATGTGGACGGGCGCAGCATCCTCGATGGCACCGCCGGCCTGTGGTGCTGCAATGCCGGCCACGCCCGTCCCGGCATCATCAAGGCCATCGCCGACCAGGCCGCCACGCTGGACTACGCGCCCGGCTTCCAGATGGGTTCGCCGCCGGCCTTCGCCCTGGCCCAGCGCCTGGCCGCACTGGCCCCGGCCAGCCTGAACCATGTGTTCCTGACCAGTTCCGGCTCGGAAGCGGTGGATACCGCGATGAAGATCGTGCTGGCCCACCATCGCCTGCGCGGCGAAGGCCAGCGCACCCGCTTCATCAGCCGCGAAAAGGGCTACCACGGGGTGGGTTTCGGCGGCATGGCGCTGGGCGGACTGCCCAACAACCGCAAACAGTTCGGCCTGCAACTGGGCGGCGTGGACTACCTGCGGCACACCCTGGACCTGGAGCGCAACGCCTTCAGCAAGGGCCTGCCGCGGCAGGGTGCCGAACTGGCCGATGACCTGGAACGGCTGGTCGCACTGCACGACCCGTCCACCATCGCCGCGGTGTTCGTCGAGCCGGTGGCCGGTTCGGCCGGGGTGATCCTGCCCGCCCCCGGCTACCTGCAGCGGCTGCGCGAGATCTGCGACCAGCACGGCATCCTGCTGGTGTTCGACGAAGTGATCACCGGCTTTGGGCGGGTCGGCATGCCCTTCGCAGCACAGCGCTTCGGGGTCACCCCGGACCTGCTGACCTTCGCCAAGGGCGCCAGCAACGGCGCCGTGCCGCTGGGCGGGGTGCTGGTCAGCGACAGCGTGCATGCCAGCTTCATGCAGGGCCCGGCGCAGGCGATCGAACTGTTCCATGGCTATACGTACTCGGGCCACCCGTTGGCCTGCGCCGCGGCGCTGGCTACGCTGGACATCTACGCCGAAGAACGGCTGTTCGAGCGCGCCATCGAGCTGGGCGAGTATTGGCAGGAACGCCTGCACGCGCTGCAGGGCCTGCCCAACGTGATCGACATCCGCAACTTCGGCCTGGTCGGTGCGGTGGAGCTGGCGCCGCGCCGCGATGCTCCCGGCAGCCGCGGCTACGAGGTGTTCCGGCGCTGCTTCCACGATGGCCGGCTGCTGGTGCGCTGCACCGGCGACATCATCGCGCTGTCACCGCCGCTGATCGTGGACAAGCCACAGATCGACCAGATCACCGGCATCCTGGGCGAGATGATCCGGGCCACCGCCTGAGCCGGGGCCGGACCGGGCGAGCGGGTACAATGGTCGGTTCCGCTCCTGCCTGTTGCCGTGCCCATGGATATCGTCGTCAAAGAAGAATTGAAGGCCTACATCGACCCGCTGACCGCCGACGAGCATGACGCGCTGGAGCGCAGCATCCTGGCCGAAGGCTGCCGCGATGCGCTGGTGCTGTGGGGCGATGTGCTGGTGGACGGCCACAACCGCTTTGGCATCTGCCAGAAACACGGCCTGCCGTTCAACACCGTGCAGAACACCCGCTTCCAGAGCATGGAAGACGTACACCTGTGGATGATCGAGCAGCACCTGGGCCGCCGCAGCGTGTCCGACTTCCAGCGCGGTGTGCTGGCCTTGCGCAAGCGTGACATCCTGTCCGCACGCAAGCAGGTGGAACAGGCGCAGCTGCAGCGCGAAAGCGATGGCACGGCCGACCCGGCCGACGACGCGGGCGAAGACAGCCCGCCGTGGGAACCGGCACCGAAGGTCAGCCGCGCGGAACTGGCCCGCGAAGCCAAGCTGAGCACCAGCCAGGTGGGCATGATCGAGCGCATCCACGCCCAGGCCGCGGCTGAAGTGGTAGAGGCAGTGAAGGCCGGGGTGATTTCGATCAGCGCGGCCGCCGCCGTGGCCGACCTGCCGGAAGAAGAGCAGCGCGCGGCTGCGGCCGGTGGCAAGGACGAGCTGAAGCAGGCCGCCAAGCGCGTGCGCGAATCCAAACGCAAGCCGCGCGCGCCGAAGCCCGAACCGGCCGAGATGGATTTCGAAGAGCCCAGCGACGACGAGGTGGCCAGCCGCGATGCCGAGGTGCTGTCGGCGCTGGAGCAGTTGGGCGAAGACGCGCCGGCACTGCGCCGCCGGGTGGTGGCGCTGACCCGCGAGAACGACACCCTGCGCGCGCAGCTGGCCGCACTGCGAAAGCAGCTGGAAGCCCTGTGATCGGCTGGCGCCGGGTCCTGCCCGGCGCCACCGTTGCGTTGGCGTCATCCGGTGCCGGTTAGACTGCGGCCATGACGTCTGCCATCGATCCGCGTCGCGCCCAGCTGCGGCGCCTGAAAGCCCTGGCCCTGGGCCTGCTGCTGCTGATGCTGGCCGGTTTCGCGGTCAGCCACTGGCAGGGTGAACGGGGCATCTGGGCCTGGGTGTCGGCCTTCTGCGAAGCCGCCGCGGTGGGCGCACTTGCAGACTGGTTCGCGGTGGTCGCGCTGTTCCGGCGGCCGATGGGGCTGCCCATTCCGCATACCGCCATCATTCCGCGCAGCAAGGAACGCATCGGCGACAGTCTGGCGCTGTTCGTGCGCGACCAGTTCCTGGAACCGGGCGTGCTGCTGGCCCGCCTGCAGGTGTTCGACCCGGCCGGCCGCCTGGGCAGTTGGCTGGCCGAACCCGAACGCGCGCGCATGCTGGCCGACATGGCCCGTGGCTGGGCCCTGCAGGCGCTGGATTTCTTCGATGAAGGCGCGGTGCGCCGGCAGCTGCATGGCTTCGTGGTGCAGCAGCTGCGGCAGTGGAACGCGGCGGCCACTGCCGGCGAACTGCTGGCCCTGCTGACCGCCGATGGCCGCCACCAGCGCGTGCTGGACGAAGGCCTGCAGCGGTTGGGCCGCTGGCTGGAACAGCCGGAAGTAAAAGAACGCGCCTCGCAGCTGATCGTGCGCTACATCCAACGCGAATGGCCCACGCTGTCCAGCACGGTGAACTGGGTGAAGCCGATCGACGAGATCGGCGACAGCCTGGCCGAGCGCTTGGCGCGGGCGGTGCTGGAGGAACTGCAGCAGGTACTGGCCGAGCCGCAGCATCCGCTGCGCCAGGATTACGAAACCTGGCTGCAGAACTACGTACAGCGCCTGCGCGATGATCCGGCGCTGGCCGAGCGCATCGAACAGCTGAAGCAGGAAATGATCGACCACCCTGCCCTGCAGGAGTACGTGCAGGGCCTTTGGTCGCGCATCCACGCCACGCTGCGCGCCGACCTGCAGCGCGACGATTCGGCGCTGGTGGGGCATCTGCAGCGCAGCCTGGCGTCGCTGGGGCAGACCCTGCAGGCCGACCCGGCCCTGCGCGATGCGCTGAACCAGCATCTGCTGGAAGGTGCGCAGCGCCTGACCGGGCGCCTGCGCGAAGGGGTGACCAGCCACATCGCGCAGACGGTGAAGGGCTGGGACGAGCGCCACCTGGTGGAACAGCTGGAACTGAGCGTGGGCCGCGACCTGCAGTTCATCCGTTTCAACGGCACCCTGGTGGGCGGGCTGATCGGGTTGTTGCTGCATGCCGCGACGGTGGTATTCCGGTTCTGAGGGGGGCGACAGGGCGGCGCCCTGTACCCGTGTAGAGTCGAGCCATGCTCGACTGAAGCAACGTCAAAAGCTGGCATTCCGTGGGATGGCGGGGTGGGTCCGGTTGCGGGGGACGCTGCAAGTCCCCCTCCGGGGCCCGGCCCAGCCGCTGGCGGCTGTGCGTTCGGGCGCTTGCGAAGCAGTGCTTCGCAAGCAAAGCGCCCTCACCCATGTAGGCTCGGTCGCCGCATCCATGCGGCTCACGCCCCCGCAACCGGACCCACCCCGCCTTCGACAGTTTCCCGCGATCTGTCGGAACGGCACGGGGTCGGATCCCGTTGCGCAGCAACGGGCTCTGACCCCAGCTGTGGTGGATGGCGCAGGCGTATTGCGCGACGGGGGTCACACTCCGTATGCTCCCGCGCCATGTGGGCCAGGGTGGCCCACGGGGGGATCCATGCAAAGGATGTTGGTTCTGCTGCCGCTGCTGCTGGCGGCCGGTGAGGCGTGCGCGCAGCGCGTGTACAAGTGCAACGACGGTGGCCGCACGATCTACCAGAGCACGCCCTGCCCGGCCGGGCAGGATACCGGGGTGACCCGACCGATCGTGCGTGACCCGAAACTGAGCTGGCAGGAGGCCGAGCGCGTGGACCGCGAGCTGCGCGTTGCGCGGCGCGAACTGCAGGCCAATGCCGGCCGTGGTGCCGCGCCGGTGACCGGCACGGTGATCGAGGCGGCCAGCAATGCCGAAGCCTGCGACAAGGCCCGCACGCGCCGCGAGCTGGCCGAGTGGTTCGGTTCGCGCACGCCCGCGCGCCAGCTCAACGACGACGTCACCCGCAGCTGCGCTTCACGCTGAAGCGCGGCCACGCCGCGGCGCGCGCGTACACACTTGATTAACGAAATGCGAATGCCTATCATTTACTGATCGGTTGTACGCTCAGCCACCCGGCGCCCCCACCGCGCTTCCGCCCGTGTACATCCCCGGCTCCTCGTGCGCCGACGGCCCTGGCCGTCAGCGCGTGGCGATGGGAGATGCCTCGGGTCGCGCGATTCCGCGCGGGCGCCCGCACGCATGGATTCCATCGCTGATGTTTTTCTCCTGCATGGAATCGCACTGCATGTCCCGACCGAACGTTCCCGTTGTTTCCCCATTGGCGCTGGCGCTGGCCATGCTGTTCTGCGCGCCGCTGGCCCACGCCGATGCGCCGGCCGATGCCGATGCGCGCACGCTGGACACGGTGAAGGTGACCGCCGATGGCGAGATCCAGAACAGCTACACGGTGAAGAACACCCGCAGTGCAACCAAGCTGGACCTGTCGTTGCGCGAGACGCCGCAGTCGGTCACGGTCATCACCCGCCAGCGCCTGGACGACATGGGGCTGTTCTCGCTGTCCGATGTGATGGGCCAGGTGACCGGCGTCACCGTGTCGGTCACCGACAGCGAGCGCATCAACTATGTCTCGCGCGGCTACACCATCGAGAACTTCCAGATCGATGGCATGCTCAACACCTTCGGTGGCTCGATCAAGACCAACACCGACAACGTGATCTACGAGCGCATCGAAGTGATCCGAGGCGCCACCGGCCTGACCACCGGTGCCGGCGATCCGTCGGGCACCATCAGCATGGTGCGCAAGCGCCCGACCGACACCGTGCAGATGGGCGCCAACCTGATCCTGGGCCGCTGGGGCAACCAGCGCATGGAAGTCGACCTGGGCGGCCCGATCGCCTGGGACGGCCGCATCCGTGCGCGCGTGGTCGCCGCCAAGCAGCAGAGCGATTCGTTCCGCGATGTCTACAAGCTCGACAAGGACGTGTTCTACGGCATCGTGCAGGCCGACCTGAGCGACAGCACCCTGTTCGAACTGGGTTACGAATACCAGTCGCCGCGCACCACCGGCGTGACCTGGGGCGTGGTGCCGTACTGGGGCGCCGATGGCAACCCGGCCAACCTGCCGCGCTCGACCAACCTGTCGGCGTCGTGGAGCAGCTGGCCGATGGTGGAAAAGACCACCTTCGCCCGCCTGGAACAGCAGCTGGGCAATGGCTGGTCGCTGAAGGGCAACGTGACCCATGCCGTGCGCGATACCGACGGCAGCGTCTGGTACGGCGCGGCCGGCAATCCGCGCCCGGACGGCACCGGCGTGACCGCCTATGTCTCGCACTTCAACGAACACAGCACCATGGACGTGTTCGACGTGAATGTCGGCGGCCCGTTCCAGCTGTTCGGGCGCGAGCATGAACTGGTGTTCGGCCTGGGCCAGGCGGTGCGCAAGGGCGAATCGGAGGCGACCTCGTTCGATACCAGCGCACCGGGCTACATGCAGGTTGCCGACTGGCGCCTCTGGACCGGTGACGTGCCGGTGCTGCCGGTCACCCGCTACGGCCGCCTGGCCTCGGAAAACGAGCTGCGCCAGCGCGCCGCGTACGTGGCCGCGCGCCTGCGCCTGGCCGACCCGCTGCTGGCCGTGGTCGGCGCCCGCTACGGCAGCTGGGAAACGCGCCAGTGGGCCTACGGCTACGATGCCAATGGCAACCGCAACCGCACCACCCGCACCGGCTACAAGCCCGATGACACCCTGACCCCGTACGCCGGCCTGGTCTACGACTTCAACGACATCTTCAGCGGCTACGTCAGCTACACCGACATCTTCAAGCCGCAGAACTACCGCGACCGCAACGGCAACTACCTGGAGCCGGTGGTCGGCGACATGTACGAAGCCGGCGTGAAGGCCGAGTTCTTCGGCGGCCTGCTCAATGCCTCGGCCGCGGTGTTTGAAGGCAAGCAGGACAACGTGGCCGAGATCGATGATTCGGTGCCGCTGAACTCGCTGCCCGACGGTGGCCAGGCCTACCGCTCCACCGGCCAGGGCAACAAGGTGAAGGGCTGGGAAATCGAAACCCAGGGCAGCATCGGTGAGCAGTGGAACGTGTCGGCGGGCTTCGCCCATACCAAGATCCGCAACGCCGCCGGCGTGCTGCAGCGGACCACCACCCCGCAGGACACCTTCCGCCTCAACGCCAGCTGGCGCCCCGGCGGTGCCGACAGCCGCTTCTGGCTGGGCGGCGGCGTGACCTGGCAGAGCAGCATCTGGAACAACAGCACCAAGCCGGTCGCCACCGGTGGCACGCAGAGCGCACGCATCACCCAGGACGCGTTCTATCTGCTGAACCTGGGCGGTGGCTACCGCTTCAACGAGAACTTCAGTGCGCAGGTGAACGTCAACAACCTGCTGGACAAGAAGTATTACAACAACGTCGGTTTCTACAACGGCGTGTACTGGGGCGAACCGCGCAACGTCACCATGACCCTGCGCTGGAAGCTCTGATGACCTGATGGATGGTGCCGGTTCTGCGACCGGCACCCGGCCAGGGATGGCCCCCCGGCGCACTTCGGTGCGCCGGCCTTCTTTCAACCAACCTGCAGGATTGCCGTGGATCGCTCGCCCGCTATTGCCAGCTCCCGCCTCAGCACCTTCTTCGCCAGCCCACGCTGGGGTGTGCTGTCCCGTTCGCTGGCCGCCATCTTCGGCGGCTACGCGCTGGCGTCGGTCACCAGTGTGTTCTGCGTGGTCGCCCTGCCCGGCGCGCGAGGGCAGACCGTGCTGACCGGCATGATGCTGGGCATCCTGATGGCCGCCTGCGCCGCGCTGTGGGCATTTGCCACGCGCAGCGCGCTGCGCGCCTGGGTGGGCATTCTGCTGCCCACCCTGCTGATGGCCGCGATCGCGCGCCTGCTGGGGGCCTGGGCATGAAGAACGGATTCCGCCAATCGATGGCCTGGCTGCACACCTGGACCGGCCTGCTGGTGGGCTGGCTGCTGCTGCTGATCTTCATGGCCGGCACCGCCAGCTACTACCGCGAAGAAATAAGCCGCTGGATGCGCCCGGAACTGCCCAGCGCGCGGGTCAGCACCGACGTGGCCGCGCAGCGCGCCGTCGACTACCTGCAGGCCAACGCCGGCAATGCCGAGATGTGGTACGTAACGCTGCCGCAGCCGCGCAACCCGGCCATGAGCACCTTCTGGCGCGTGCCCGCCGACCAGGCCGACCCGGCCAAGGGCCGTCGCGGCGCGTTCGGCGATGCCACCCTGGACCCCAACACCGGCAACGAACTGAAGGCGCGCGAAACCCGCGGCGGTGATTTCTTCTACCGCCTGCATTTCGACCTGCACTACATTCCGGTGTACTGGGCGCGCTACCTGGTCGGCTTCTGCGCGATGTTCATGCTGGTGGCGATCATCACCGGGGTGATCACCCACAAGAAAATCTTCAAGGACTTCTTCACCTTCCGCAAGGACAAGGGCCTGCGCTCGTGGCTGGATTTCCACAACGTGAGCGCGGTGATGGCGCTGCCGTACCACGCCATGATCACCTACACCGGCATCGTCACGCTGATGATCATGTACCTGCCGTGGGGGGTGAAGGTGGCCTACCCGCAGGATGAGGACAAGTTCTTCGCCGAAGCGTTCGGTGGCATGGCCGAGGTCAGCGAGCCGGCCCAGGGCAAGGCCGCACCGGTGGCCATCGCGCGCCTGCTCGACAGCGCCCGCGCGCACTGGCACGGCGTCGAAGTGGCTGGCTTCACCATTTCCAACCCCGGTGCGGGCAATGCGGTGATCGACATCCGCCAGCGTGATGGCAAGCGCCTGTCCATCGACACCCCGTCGCTGCGCTACGACATGGTCAACGGCACGCTGCTGCAGGAAAGCCCGCCTTCCGGCGGTGCCACCGCCACCCGCGGTGTGCTGTACGGCCTGCACCTGGCGCGCTTTGCCGATTGGGGCCTGCGCGCCCTGTTCTTCCTCTCCGGCCTGACCGGCTGCCTGATGGTGGCCAGCGGCGTGGTGCTGTGGGCGGTGAAGGAACGGCCCAAGCATGCCAAGAGTGGCCGCATCGGTTTCGGCCTGCGCCTGGTCGATGCGCTGAACATCGGCGCGGTGGCTGGCCTGCCGATCGCCTTCGCGGCCTACTTCTGGGGCAACCGCTTGCTGCCGCTGGACCTGGCCGAACGCTCCAGCGCCGAAGCCAACGTGTTCTTCTACGCCTGGGGCGCGGCGCTGCTGGCCGCCTTCATCTGGCCCAAGCGGATGATGTGGGCCTGGCAGCTGTATCTGGGTGCAGCGTTGTTCGCACTGGTGCCGGTGGTCAATGCACTGACCACCCACGCGCACCTGGGCGTGACCCTGCGCAACGGTGACTGGGTGCTGGCCGGGTTCGATCTGTCGATGCTTGCCTTCGGCGCGATGCTGGCCCTGTGTGGCTGGCGCATGCAGCGCTGGACGCCGCCGTTGAGCGCGGCCGAGAAGAAGAAACGCGCGGCGGCGGCAGCGGCAACCAAGGCGCCGGTTGCGGCGACCGAAGTGGAGGCTGGCGCATGATGCTGCTGGCCCTGACCCTGTCGTTCGCTGCGTTCACCGCGCTGTCGCTGGCAATGGAAAAACACCAGCAGGACCTGCATGGGAAGGCCGCGGCGGCACCGGCACGGCGCACGCAATGGCGCGTGCTGGGCTGGGCGCTGCTGGTGGTGGCCTTCGCCCTGTGCGTGGTCGACCACGGCTGGGCCATGGGCCCGGTGCTGTGGCTGGGTGCGCTGACCCTGGCCGGCGTGCCGCTGGCCTTCGGCCTGTACCCGTACCGCCCGCAGTGGATCGCACCGCTGGCCATCGCCCTGCCGCTGCTGGGCCTGCTGGTGGCGCTGCTGTAACCGCACGTGGGGTCGGATCCCCTGAGCACAGCGCAGGGGCTCTGACCCCATAGACGGCGCCATCCACGCATGGCGTGGATCTACTGGCCACAAGGGTCCCTGCAAGGCGCAGTCGAGCAAGGCTCGACTCTACAGAAGCCGGTTCCGATGGGCTCCGCGATCATCCTGGGGTCGGATCCCGTGCGCGCAGCGCAGGGGCTCCGACCCCAAGCGGGGGCTCACCCCACCCGCTTCAGTTCCCACGCACGGTGGATGCGTGCATTGCGCTCGAAGTCCGGACCAATCGTGCGCGCAGTGATCTCGCGGCACTGGGCGAATTCGGCAATGGCGTTCTCTTCCAGCTTGAAGCGGCGGAAGTTGTTGGAGAAATACAGCACGCCGCCCGGCGCCAGCCGCGCCACGGCCGCACGCAGCAGCTTCAACTGCTCGCGCTGCACGTCGAAGTCATCGGCGCGGGCCGAGTTGGAGAACGTCGGCGGGTCACAGAAGATCACGTCGTACTGGCCACGATCGCCTTCCAGCCAGGCCATGGCATCGGCCTGCACCAGCAGGTGCTGGTTGCCGCCCTGCCCGTTCAGCGCCAGGTTGTCGTAGCACCACTGCAGGTAGGTGGCCGACAGGTCCACGCTGGTGGTGCTGGCCGCACCGGCCACGGCGGCCTGCACGCTGGCCACGCCGGTGTAGCAGAACAGGTTGAGGAAGCGCTTGCCACACACCTGCTCGGCCATCATGCGGCGCAGCGGGCGGTGGTCCAGGAACAGGCCGGTATCGAGGTAATCGAACAGGTTCACCTGCAGCAGCGCGTTGTTCTCGCGCACCACGATGAACTCATCGCGCTGCTCGAAGCGACCGTACTTGCTGCCGCCCTTGCCGCGCTCGCGCGACTTCATCGATACCTGTTCCGGCGGCACGCCGAACACCTCGCGCGCGGCGGCCAGCAGTTCGTTGCGGCGGCGGCGCACGTCGTTTTCCGGAATGGCCGCCGGTGCCGCGTATTCCTGCACATGCAGGAAGGTGCGGCGCTGGCCACCGTCTTCTTCGTAGACGTCGATGGCGGCCGCGTACTCGGGCAGGTCGGCATCGTAGGCGCGGAAGCAGGTGATGTCCTCGCGCGCGCGCCAGCTCTTGAACTTCTTCAGGTTCTTGCGCAGGCGGTTGGCCACCATCTGCGCGCCTTCGCTCAGCTCGCGCGGCTGCGCCGGGTCACGGCCCGGTACGGCGATCGGGTCGCAGACGATCAGCGCGCATTCCAGCGCGCCATTGAACATCTGGTACTTCTTGGACGCACGCAGGCCGGTGGCGAAGGCCAGTTCGTCGTTGCCACACAGCAGGCTGGCGCGCCACTGCGGCACCGCCTTCTGCAGGGCGTTGCCCAGCGCGCGGTACAGGGCCGGGTCGGCGGCCAGGCGCTCGTCGTACGGCGGGTTGCAGACCACCGCGCCGATCTCCTGTTCCGGCGCGGCCAGGTCGGCCACGTCGGCACGGGTGAAGCGGATGGCGTGGGCCACGCCGGCCACTTCGGCGTTCTCGCGCGCGGCCTGGATCGCTACCGGGTCGATGTCACTGCCGTGGATGACCGGCTTCAAGGCAGCCAGGCCGGCCGCTTCGCGGTCGCGTGCTTCGGTCTGGATCGCCTTCCAGGCGGCCTTGTCAAAGCCCAGCCAACGGCTGGGCGGCAGGCTGCCGTGGCGCATCAGGCCGGGGGCGACGTCGGCGGCCATCAGCGCGCCTTCGATCAGCAGGGTGCCACTGCCGCACATCGGATCCAGCAAGCCACCGCCGGCGGCGTGCAGGCGCGGCCACTGCGCGCGCAGCAGCAGCGCGGCAGCCAGGTTTTCCTTCAGCGGTGCCTCGTGGGCGGCACCACGCCAGCCACGGCGGTGCAGCGGGCCACCGCCCAGATCGATCGACAGCGACGCACGGCCCTTGCGCAGCGACAGGTTCACGCGCACATCGGGCAGATCGGTGTTCACCGACGGCCGTTCCAGGCCTTCATCGCGCATGCGGTCGACGATGGCGTCCTTGATGCGCTGCGCGGCAAAGCGCGCGTGGGTGATCTTGTCGCCGGACACGTGCGCGTCCACCGCCAGGGTCATCTCCGGCTTGATGTGCTCGTGCCACGGCAGGGCGCGCACGCCGTCATACAGGGCCTGCTCGTCCGGGCAGTCGAACTCGTCGATCGGCCACAGCACGCGGCTGGCCAGGCGCGACCACATCACGATGCGCAGGGCCTGCGCCAGCTCGCCTTCGGCGTTGACGCCGGCGATGGTGGCGGTGGCCTTGCCAAGGCCCAGGGCCGACAGTTCGTCGGCAAGCAGGTATTCCAGGCCCTTGGCGCAGGAGACGAAGAATTTCACGGGATCGGTTCGCAGGTGGACGGGCGCGGCGCGAGCGCCAGGCCTTTCGGAAGGGAGGGCCGCGGAAACGGCCAGCAGGCCCGCGCCGGCGGCGGCGGGGCTGCCATTGTAGTCAATGCGGGCGCGCGCGCCGTGCGCCCGGGCTTCACAGCTGCCGCAGCAGGCGCTCGAAGGCCTGTGCGGAGGCCTCCACGTGATGTTCCAGGCGGTGGCCATCGTCCACCAGCAGCAGCTGCGCCGAGCGCGCCTGCGCCCAGGCGATCACCCCGGTGGCCGGCACCACGTCATCGTGCCAGGCCTGGACCACGCTGGTCGGCACGGCGGCGGCGTCCAGTGCCGGCATCGGACCCATGGTGGTGGGCGGCACCATCAGGAACAGGCCGGCCACCGGCACCTGCAGCGAGGCGATGGCGGAGATGTAGGCGCCCAGGCTGGAGCCGGCCAGTACCACCGGCCCCTGCGCGGCGGCCGCGGCGGCCCGTTCCACCAGGCGCTGCAGGCGGGTACGCACGTCGCCCACGCGGCTGACCTCGCTCATGGCGTCCAGGTCGGTGTAGTCGGGGCGCTCGTGGGACCAGCCCAGGCGCTGGGCGACTTCGGCCAGCGCGGTGACCTTGGTCGCCTCCGGGCCGCTCTCGAAGCCGTGGGACAGGATGCAGTGGCCGCGGCTCATGCGCACACGCCCGCGAAGCGGTTCGAGGTCGATCGGGAAGGCAGGTTCATCGTGCAATGCTAGCATCGCCGCATGCCCAACCCGCTCCTGCCCGGCCTGCAGCTGCAGCCGCTGCCCTACCACGACCGCCTGCCCCTGCGTGACCCGGCCAGCCTGCGCATGGTGGTCATCCACTGCACCGAACTGCCGGACCTGGCCATGGCCCGTGAGTACGGTGAGCGCGTGCTGTATGACAGTGGCGCCGGCAACAGCGGCCATTTCTACATCGATCGCGACGGCAGCGTGGTGCAGTACGTGGCGCCCGAACGCATCGCCCACCACGTGCGCGGCATGAACGCGGACACGGTGGGCATTGAACTGGTCAATACCGGGCGTTACCCGGACTGGTTCGACAGCCGTCACCAGGCGATGGACGAGCCGTATGCCGAGGCGCAGCTGCAGGCGCTGGAGGCCCTGCTGCAGGCACTGGTGGAACGCTATCCGTCGCTGCGGCAGATTGCCGGGCATGACCAGCTGGATCTGGAACAGGTACCGGCCAGCGATGATCCAAGGCTGACGGTGGCGCGCAAGCGCGATCCCGGCCCGTTGTTCCCCTGGGCACGGGTGCTGGCGAAGGTGCCGCTGCAGGGGCTGGGGGAGTAGCTGGCAGGGCTGCGCCCTACCCCCTGTAGAGTCGAGCCATGCTCGACTGGAGCAACGTCAAAAGCCTGCTTTCCGTGGAATGGCGAGGTGGGTCCACCTCGCCTTCGACAGTTTCCCGCGTGCTGTCGGAACGGCACGGGGTCAGAGCCCGTTGCTACGCAACGGGCTCTGACCCCTGATTGGGGGTCGAATCGATTGAAGAATGCGGTTGTAGAGTCGAGCGTTGCTCGACTGCGCTTCACACGGATTCCAACCAATGGGGTCCGAGCCGTTTCCCGTCGGGAAACGGATCCGACCCCGTGCTGTCACGCGCCGGTGGCGACCGGGCGGCTGCTGTCGCTTACCCAGCCGCTCCAGGAGTCGGAGTAAAGGCGCGCGCCGCTCAGGCCGGCGCTTTCCATCGCCAGCAGCAGGTGGCAGGCGGTCACGCCCGAGCCGCACATCAGCACCACCCGCTGCGGGTCCTGGTTGCCAATCACGCTCTGCAGTTCGGCGCGCAGTTCCTGCGCATCGCGCAGGCGACCGTCGGCCACGTTCAGGGCGAAGGGGCGGTTGACCGCACCGGGCACATGCCCGGCCACCGGATCCAAGGGCTCCACTTCACCGCGGAAGCGCTCGCCGGCACGGGCGTCCACCAGCCAGCCAGGGGCGTGCTTCAGGCGCGCGGCGATCTCATCAGCGCTGGCCACCTGGGTGCTGTCGAAGCGTCCCGGATAGGGCGGCTGGGCGGCGACTTCGCTGCGCCCGGTCACCACCGGCTGGCCGGCCGCCAGCCAGGCCGCCATGCCGCCGTCGAGCACGGCCACGCGGCTGTGCCCGATCAAGCGAAGCAGCCACCACAGGCGCGCGGCAGCCATGCTGCCATCGCTGCCGTCGTACACCACCACCTGGGTTTCGGGGGTGATGCCCCACTGCCCCAGCGTTGCGGCGAAGGCATCGCTGTCCGGCAGGGGGTGGCGGCCGTGGCCGCTGCGGCCCAGGTCGGACAGATCGTGGTTCAGATCGGCGTACACCGCACCGGGAATATGGCCGGCGGCGTACTGCCCTGCCCCGGCCTGCGGGTCGGCCAACGATGCACGTGCATCGACCACGCGCACGGCGGTGCTGGCAGTGGCGCGGGCATCGACCACGCGGATGGATTCGCCCAGTGCAGCGGCCAGGCGGGGCACATCGACCAGGGTGGTCCACGTCGTGTCGTTCGGCGTCATGTCACTTGCTCCAGGCGGCGGCGCAGGTTGTAGAGAATGGCGGCCGTGGCGCCCCAGATCCGATGCCCGGGCCAGCCGTATTCCAGCACGTGGCGCACGCGCCCACGATGGTTGATTTCGACCTGGTGCAGGTTGTCCGGCGCCATCAGGTAATCCAGCGGCACTTCGAATACTTCGGCCACTTCACTGGGCTGTGCCACCGGCACGAAGTCCGGATCGATCACCGCCACCACCGGGGTGACCCGGTAACCGGTAATGGTGACGAACGGGTCCAGGTAGCCGAGCGCCTGTACTTGGGTGGGCGCCAGCGCGATCTCTTCCTGACTTTCGCGCAGCGCAGCCGCCAGTGCGTCGCGGTCATCCGGTTCGGTGCGCCCACCGGGAAAACCAACCTGGCCGCCATGCTGGCGCAGGGTTTCGGTGCGGCGGGTCAGGATCACCTGCGCGCCATTGGCACGCGGCACGATGCCGGCCAGCACGGCCGCCTCCACCGCCGGGCCCGGCGGCAGCAGGTCGATCAGTTCGCTGCGGTTCCAGCCATCGCCCTGCGGCGGCTCGGCCAGCGGGTGCAGCGCGCGCAGCAGGCGTTCGTGGTCGGCCAGCGAGCCTCGCAGGGAGTGCTGCAGTTGTTCGCGCAGCGGCAGCAGCCGATGCAGCACGTGGTCGCGTTCGGCGTCGCTCATCGACGACCACCGCGCGATTTCATCGAGGGTCCGCCCGCAACCGGTACAGTGCCGGGCCAGGTCCAGCTTGCACACGCCGATGCAGGGGCTTGCGACAACACGCGACGTTTCTTCCATAGTTTGCACCCCTGCAACAGTAGCGCGAATGGCCATGTTTGGGGCGGCGTCGGCCACCGTGTGGCGCACAAATGAAAACGCGCCGGTGGAAGCCACCGGCGCGTTCGGTTCACTACTTCGATTTACTTGACGCTGACCAGCTTCACTTCGAACTGCACCGCCACGTTCGGCGGGAAGCCGGTACGCGGGTCGGCGCCGTACGCCTGGTCCGGCGGCAGGGTGATTTCCCACTTCGAGCCTGCCGGCATCTGCAGCAGGGTCTCGCGCATGGCCTTCATTTCGACTTCGCTGACCTTGATCGACGGAATCTGCTGGGCCGGACGCGCTTCGGTCGGACGCTGGCCGAACGGATACGGGCCGGCCACTTCCAGCTGCACGGTGCTGGCCTGGGTCGGCTTGGCGCCCTTGCCGGCTTCGATCACGCGGTACTGCACACCGCTCGGCAGCGACTGCACGCCCGCCTTGGCCTTGTTGGCCGCAACGAACTGGTCGCTCTTGGTCTTGTTTTCGGCAGCAGCCTTTTCGTACTCGGCCTTGGCAGCCTGGGCACGGCCCTGCTCGCGCTTCTGGAACGCTTCAACGGCCGGCTTCAGCTGGTCGGCGGTGATCGCCGGCTGCTTCTTGGCGTAGGCGTCCTGCAGACCCTTCACCACCGAGTTGATGTCCAGCTGCTCACCGCGGGCGGTCAGCTCTGCCAGGTTGTTGCCGTAGTCGTAACCGAAGTAGTAGCTCAGCTTGCCCTTTTCGGACGAAACGTCCTGGGCGAAGGCATTGCCCGTCAGGGCCAGGGCCGCGACGGCGACCGCGATAGAACGCAACTTCATCAAACAGTTCTCCAGGGGTGGTAACTCAGGGACGTTCTGCGCCGCCCTGAGGCGACGGGTTAGGATAGCGGCCATAAGGTGGAACCGCCACTGACCACGCAGGCTATGACCTGTCTGCGTTTCAAGAGTTCAATCTCACTTTTTTTTAACGTTTCAGGAGTCTTCCGTGGCCCCAGCCCCCGCCGAGCACCCCGTGACCGTGGCCGACGACGGTGCCGTCCGCACCCTCACCGTGCAGCGCCCGGAGAAGCTCAATGCACTGAACGCGGCCACCCTGCAGGCTTTGGCGCAGGCGTTCAGCGCCGCGGCGGCCGAGCCTTCGGTGCGGGTGGTGGTGCTGACCGGGGCCGGCCCCAAGGCCTTCGTGGCCGGGGCGGATATCGCGGAAATGAACACGCTCAGTGCGGTTCAGGGACGTGACTTCTCGCTGTTGGGCCAGCAGCTGATGCGGCAGATCGAGCGCATGCCCAAGCCGGTGATCGCCCGGGTGAACGGGTTCGCACTGGGCGGCGGGCTGGAACTGGCCATGGCCTGCCACCTGCGCATCGCGGCCGATACGGCCAAGGTCGGCCAGCCGGAGATCAACCTGGGGCTGATTCCCGGTTTCGGCGGCAGCCAGCGCCTGCTGCGCCTGTGCGGCCGCGCCGCCACCCTGGAACTGTGCCTGCTGGGCACCCCCATCGACGCCGCCCGTGCGCTGGCGCTGGGCATCGTTAACGAAGTGGTGCCCACCGATGCGCTGGACGCCCGCGTGCAGGCCGTGGCGCGGCAACTGGCGCAGTCGGCGCCACTGGCCCTGCGTGGCCTGCTGGACGCGGTACACGTGGGGGGCGAATGCAGCCTGGAATCCGGTCTGGAATACGAGAGCGCGCAGTTCGGCCTGCTGTTCTCCACCGAGGACATGCGCGAAGGCACCAGCGCGTTCCTGCAGCGCCGCCCGCCGGCCTTCCAGAACCGCTGACGTCATGACATCCCGACCCAACCCCGTGCAGCTGTTTGCCCGGGTCCAGGCAGACGATCTCGATGGCGCGCTGCAGGCAGGCCTGATGGACTACGTGGCCAGCACAGACGATGCGCGCCTGTTGCCCGACCACCCCGAACTTGCGCAGCGCCTGCTGCACGCCCAGCAACAGCTGCAGCGTGCCTGGGCCGCACGCGAGCGCTATCGCGACCGTGCCGTGCGCCTGGCCCGCCGCGAAGCCGAGCGCGATGCCCGGCGCATGCCGGCACCGGCGCCGGACGTGAAACCCGCCCTGCCCTCCGCCGCGGCCGCCATCCTGGCCCGGGCCAAGGCACGCGCGGCAGGCAAGGAACAGTAATGGCCACCGCGAAGAAGACCCCGCGCGCACCGGCGCGCCGCGGCAGCGTGATGCCGCGCGCCGACGTGGTGGAAATGTTCACCCGCCTGCGCGAACTCAATCCGCACCCGAAGACCGAGCTGGAATACAGCACGCCCTTCGAGCTGCTGGTGGCGGTGGCGCTGTCCGCGCAGGCCACCGACGTGGGCGTGAACAAGGCCACCCGCCGCCTGTTTCCGGTGGCCAATACACCGGCAGCGATCCTGGCACTGGGCGAGGAAGGCCTGAAGAAGTACATCGCCACGATTGGTCTGTTCAACGCCAAGGCGAAGAACGTGATCGCCACCTGCGCGATCCTGCTGGACAAGCATGGCGGCGAAGTGCCGCGCGATCGCGACGCACTGGAAGCCCTGCCCGGCGTGGGCCGCAAGACCGCCAACGTAGTGCTCAACACCGCGTTCGGCGAGCCGGTGATGGCGGTGGACACGCACATCTTCCGCGTGGCCAACCGCACCGGGCTGGCCCCGGGCAAGAACGTGCGCGAAGTCGAGGACCGTCTGGTGAAGGCCATTCCGGCCGAGTTCCTGCTCGATGCGCACCACTGGCTGATCCTGCACGGGCGCTATGTGTGCAAGGCACGCAAACCGGATTGCCCGGGCTGCGTGATTGCCGATCTGTGCCGGTTCAAGGAAAAAACCGCGGCGTAGGCGGGAGGGCCAGGGTCGGATCCCTTTCGCAGAAAGGGCTCTGACCCGCCACCGAAAAGCATCCACGCGTGGCGCGGATCTACTGCAATCGGGGCGCAACCGCAGCGTCACACGCAAGCGTTTACATCGGCAGGCCCTGCCGTGGCGGGGCGTGTACTTGTGCGTGAACTGTCACATTTACGCAATCTTCACCTTCTAGCCTGCGCGCATCTTCCCACCTGCCTGCAAGGCTCCTTCCCATGAAACTGCATCACCAACTCCTGACGGTGGCCGTGGCTGCTGCGCTGTATGTGCCGGCTGCCCACGCTGAAGTCGCCATCGATGTGATCGGCGGTTCGGAAATCACCTTCGAAGGCCTGGTCCAGGCCGACGGCAACTGGTTCGACAATGACGTCGTGGACCTCAACGGCGGTGACGCCGGCAACGGCAAGGACAGCGAATTCGAACTGCGCCGCGCCGAGCTGGTGCTGAAGGGCAAGGGCCCGGGCAATGTGGAATGGGTGGTCGGCTACGACGCCAAGGCCGACAAGTTCCTGGACACCAACGTGAAGTACAAGCTGGCCGGCAACAGCAGCCACTTCCTGCAGCTGGGCCAGTTCAAGCAGCCCAACAGCCTGGAAGAACTGTCCAGCACCAAGAACAACGACTTCATTTCCAAGGCCGCAGTGACCAACACCTACGCCGTCGCCCGCCGTCTGGGTGGTGCGTACAGCTACGGCCAGGACAACTGGTCGGTCACCGCCAGCGCCTTCGGTCGCGAGCTGACCCGCAACCTGGCCCACGGCAGCGGCTACGGCGCACGCGGTACCTGGGCGCCGATCAACGACAAGGGCCAGGTGCTGCACTTCGGCCTGAGCTATGTGGACTACGACGCCGATGCTGACACCCTGCGCGTGCGTGCCCGTCCCAACGCCGATCTGGCCACCGCGCGCCTGGTCGACAGCGGCAACATGACCGACACCGACCGCGTCAGCACCGTCGGCGCCGAAGCCATGTACTTCCAGGGCCCGTTCAAGGCCCAGGCCGAGTACTACAGCAGCAAGGCCAAGCGCTATGACCACGACAACTACACCAGCGACGGCTACTACGTCAGCGGCGTGTGGAACGTGACCGGCGAAACCTGGAGCTACAAGGGCGGCACCCCGGGCACCGGCCTGCCGGACAACCCGGCCAGCGGCCAGTGGCAGCTGGGCGTGCGCTACGACCACATGGATCTGAACGACGGCAACCTGCGTGCCAACCCGGTGGCCGGCCGTCCGCCGATCGTCGATGGCGTGCTGGGCGGCAAGATGGACATCTGGACCGTCGGCGCCAACTGGTACTGGCGTTCGAACTTCAAGCTGATGCTGAACTACGTGATGGTGGACAGCAAGAAGTACAGCTCCAGCGCCCGCGGCTTCGTCAATGACGATCCGAACATCCTGGAAGCCCGCGCCCAGTTCTTCTGGTAAGCGGCGAGCGCTGCGGCGCCCGCGCTGCGCGTACCCAAGGCACGGCTTCGGCCGTGCCTTTTCTTGTTGCGGCCACCGCCACCCACGCTGTCATGGATGCGTCATGTGACAGACGCCGGGGTGTCACGCAACCGTTATGGAATGTGCACCGAAACGTCGGGCAGCCGCCCTTCGACCACCCCAGGAGTCTCTCCCGTGATCCACGCCTTCAAGTCGCGCGCCGCTGTCGCCATCCTGGCCGCATCGTCCGTGTTTGCCGCCAATGCCGCCGATGTGACCGGCGCGGGCGCATCGTTCATCTACCCGGTCATGTCCAAGTGGTCGGCCGACTACAGCGGCGCCACCGGCAAGAAGGTGAACTACCAGTCGATCGGTTCGGGCGGCGGCATTGCCCAGATCAAGGCGGCCACCGTGGACTTCGGCTCGTCCGATGCCCCGCTGAAGCCGGAAGAACTGGCGGCCGCTGGCCTGGCCCAGTTCCCGTCGGTGATCGGCGGCGTGGTGCCGGTGATCAACGTGGCCGGTGTTGCCCCGGGCGCGCTGAAGCTGGACGGCCCGACCCTGGCCAACATCTTCCTGGGGAAGATCAAGACCTGGAACGACCCGGCCATCGCTGCCCTGAACAGCGGCCTGACCCTGCCCAACGCCAAGATCACCATCGTCCACCGTTCGGACGGCTCGGGCACCACCTTCAACTTCGTCAACTACCTGTCCAAGGTCAGCCCGGAGTGGAAGAGCAAGGTCGGTGAAGGCACCTCGGTACAGTGGCCGGCCGGCATCGGCGGCAAGGGCAACGAAGGCGTGGCCGCCTACGTGAAGCAGATCAAGGGCGGCATCGGCTACGTCGAACTGTCCTACGCGCTGCAGAACAAGATGTCCTACGCAGCGATGAAGAACGCCGCCGGCAAGATCGTGCAGCCGTCCGACGCCTCGTTCTCGGCCGCTGCCGCCAGCGCCGACTGGGCCAGCGCCAAGGACTTCTACCTGGTCATGACCAACGCCCCGGGCGCCGAAGCGTGGCCGATCACCGCCACCAACTTCATCCTGGTGCGCAAGCAGCCCAAGAACGTGGCCGGCGCCAAGGCCACCCAGGAATTCTTCCGCTGGGTCTACAAGAACGGTGATGCACAGGCCAAGCAGCTGGACTACGTGCCGCTGCCGGACACCCTGGTCAAGCAGATCGAAACCTACTGGACCCAGAACCTGAAGTACTGAGTGGCGTAGCAAGGCGTTCCCCCGCAGGAACGGGGGCCGGCGGGTCCTCTCTCCCCCGCCGGCCCCAACGGGCGCTGGACCTTCGGGTCCGGCGCCTTTCTGTTTGTGGGCCCGCTGTGGGTAGAGTCGAGCTTGCTCGACTGAAGGCTCACGGCAGTCGAGCATGGCTCGACTCTACCAAGGCCCGGCCGCGCAATATGCGGGCCGCTGGCCCTCCCACGGCGGCCGCGCAACCCGTGAAACCCCCGTCAGAACGTGATGTCCGACACCTCTGTCATGGACGTCATACGGTTGTAACAAAAACATCATTTCATAGCCGCATCCGCCGACGGTGTCGGCTCTACCCCGCTATGGAGTGACCATGAAACTGCACTCGGCCGGCCTCGCCGCCCTTTCCCTGGCCATCGCCCTGGGCCTGTCGGCCTGCGGTGGCGACAAGCAGGCCGCGCAGCAGCCGGCCGCCGACAGCGCCGCCGCCCCGGCCGCTGCCGGCGACAAGGTGACCGCTGAAGTGTCCGGCGCCGGCGCCTCGTTCATCTTCCCGCTGGTGTCCAAGTGGTCGGCTGACTACAACACCGCCACCGGCGCCAAGATCAACTACCAGTCCATCGGTTCGGGTGGCGGCATCGCCCAGATCAAGGCCGGTACCGTCGACTTCGGTTCGTCGGACAAGCCGCTGGCCAGCGACGAACTGGCCCAGGCCGGCCTGGCCCAGTTCCCCTCGGCCATCGGCGGCGTGGTGCCGGTGGTGAACATCGAAGGCCTGGAAGCGGGCAAGCTGCGCCTGACCGGCGCCCTGCTGGCCGACATCTTCCTGGGCAAGGTGAAGACCTGGAACGACCCGGCCATCGCCGCCGCCAACCCGGGCGTGACCCTGCCGGACGGCAAGATCACCCTGGTCCACCGTTCGGATGGTTCGGGCACCACCTTCAACTTCTCCAACTACCTGTCCAAGGTCAGCCCGGAGTGGAAGACCAAGGTCGGCGAAGGCACCTCGGTGCAGTGGCCGGACGGCGTGGGTGGCAAGGGCAACGAAGGCGTGGCCTCGTACGTGAAGCAGATCAAGGGTTCGATCGGCTACGTCGAACTGGCCTATGCGCTGCAGAACGCCATGCCCTACACCGCCCTGCAGAACGCGGCCGGCACCTGGGTGCAGCCGAACGCTGAAACCTTCGCCGCGGCTGCCGCCAGCGCCGACTGGGCCAGCGCCAAGGACTTCAACCTGGTCATCACCAACGCGCCGGGTGAGCAGGCGTGGCCGATCACCGCCACCAACTTCATGCTGATGCAGAAGCAGCCCAAGGATGCCAAGCGCAACCAGGACGCCCTGGCGTTCTTCAAGTGGGCCTTCGAAAACGGCCAGGCCCAGGCCAACGAGCTGCACTACGTGCCGCTGCCGGCCGAACTGGTCAAGCAGATCGAGGCCTACTGGGGCACCGAGCTGAAGTGATGGACCCGACGGTGCCCGCCGCGTGCGGGCACCGTCTCTACCACGCCGTGCCGCCCCGCCCTTTCCTGGCCCTGCCGTCCCCATGAATGCCATCGCCCAGCCTGTAGCCGCCCCGTCCACGCGTGACACGCGTGATGCCCGCAACGACAAACTGTTCCGATGGGTGCTGGTCGGCACCGTCATCTTCGTCCTGATCGCCCTGGCCTGCGCCGCGCTGTCGATGCTGTGGGGTGGTCGCCACGCCCTGCAGATGCAGGGCCTGAGCTTCTTCTTCTCTTCCGACTGGAATCCGGTCGAAAACAAGTTCGGTGCGCTGGCCCCGATCTACGGCACCCTGGTCACCGCGCTCATCGCGATGGTCATCGCCGTACCGGTCAGCTTCGGCATCGCCTTCTTCCTGACCGAGGTCGCCCCGCGCTGGCTGCGCGGCCCGGTCGGCACCGCCATCGAACTGCTGGCGGGCATTCCCTCGATCATCTACGGCATGTGGGGCCTGTTCGTGCTGGTGCCGGTGATGACCGAGTACGTGACCCCGTTCCTCAATGAAACCCTGGGCGAGTGGCCGATCATCGGCCCGGTGTTCCAGGGCCCGCCGCTGGGCATCGGCATGCTCACCGCCGGTTTCGTGCTGGCGATCATGGTCATTCCGTTCATCTCGTCGGTGATGCGCGAAGTGTTCCTGACCGTGCCCACCCGACTGAAGGAATCGGCCTATGCGCTGGGTTCCACCAAGTGGGAAGTGAGCTGGGACATCGTGCTGCCCTACACCCGCTCGGCGGTGATCGGCGGCATCTTCCTGGGCCTGGGCCGTGCGCTGGGCGAAACCATGGCCGTGGCCTTCGTGATCGGCAACAGCGTGCGCCTGTCGCCGTCGCTGCTGGAACCGGGCACCACCATCGCCGCGCTGATCGCCAATGACTTCGGCGAAGCCACTGAAACCTACCGCTCGGCGCTGCTGCTGCTCGGCTTCGTCCTGTTCATCGTCACCTTCGTGGTGCTGGCCATCGCCCGCCTGATGCTGATGCGCCTGTCCCGCAAGGAGGGCAACTGATGTCCACCACCGCTGATTCGCTGTACCTGCGCCGCCGCGTCGGCAACGTCGTTGCCATCGCGCTGTCCTGCGCCACTGCGCTGTTCGGCCTGTTCTTCCTGGGCTGGATCCTGTTCACCCTGGCCGCCAAGGGCCTGGCCGGCATCAACTGGGATCTGTTCACCAAGATGACCCCGCCGCCCATGCAGGAAGGCGGCCTGGCCAATGCCTTCTTCGGCAGCGCGGTGATGTGTGCGCTGGCGATCGGCATCGGCACCCCGCTGGGCGTGCTGGCCGGCACCTGGCTGGCCGAGTACGGCAACGCCCGCAAGGCCGGCACCGTGGTCCGCTTCGTCAACGACATCCTGCTGTCGGCACCGTCCATCGTGCTGGGCCTGTTCGTCTACACCCTGTACGTGATGCAGACCGGCGGCAGCTTCTCCGCCTTCGCCGGTGCGCTGTCGCTGGCCTTCATCGTGCTGCCGGTGGTGGTGCGCACCACCGACGAAATGCTGCGCCTGGTGCCTTCGCAGATGCGTGAAGCGGCCCTGTCGCTGGGCATCCCGCAGTGGAAGGTGATCGTGCAGGTGCTGTACCGCAGTGCATCGGCCGGCATCATCACCGGCATCCTGCTGGCCCTGGCCCGCATTTCCGGTGAAACCGCGCCGCTGCTGTTCACCGCCTTCGGCAACCAGTACTGGAACAGCAACGTGTTCCAGCCGATGGCCTCGGTGCCTGTGGTGATGAACCAGTTCGCCGGCAGCCCGTATGAATCCTGGCAGGTGCTGGCCTGGGCCGGCGCCCTGGTGCTGACTGTCTTCGTGTTGCTGGTCAGCCTTGCCGCCCGCGGCATCCTGCTGCGCAACCGTATCTCCCATGACTGACCTTTCCGTGGATACCGCCATGAACGACCTTTCCAACGCCGTGCCGATGCAGCGCATCGCCGTGCCGTCCTCGCACGAGAGCCTGCACACGCCGGCTCCGGTCAAGCTTGCCGCGCGCGGACTGGACTTCTACTACGACAAGTTCCATGCCCTGAAGGGCATCAACCTGGAAATTCCGGAAAAGCGCGTGACCGCGCTGATCGGTCCTTCCGGCTGCGGCAAGTCGACCCTGCTGCGCATCTTCAACCGCATCTACGCGCTGTACCCGAAGCTGGAAGCGCGCGGTGAAGTGCTGCTGGACGGCGAGAACATCCTGTCGCCGAAGTACCCGATGAACCGCCTGCGCAGCAAGGTCGGCATGGTGTTCCAGAAGCCGGTGCCGTTCCCGATGACCATCTTCGAGAACGTGGCCTACGGCATCCGCCACCACGAGAAGCTGAGCAAGGCCGACATGGCCGACCGCGTGGAACAGGCCCTGCGCCAGGGCGCGCTGTGGGACGAAGTGAAAGACAAGCTCAACCAGAGCGCGCTGGGCCTGTCCGGCGGCCAGCAGCAGCGTCTGTGCATCGCCCGTGCCGTGGCCCTGCGCCCGTCGGTGCTGCTGCTGGACGAACCGACCTCGGCGCTGGACCCGATTTCCACCAGCCGCATCGAACAGCTGGTGGAAGAACTCAAGCACGAGTACACCATCGTCATCGTCACCCACAACATGCAGCAGGCCGCGCGCGTGTCTGACTACACCGCCTTCATGTACCTGGGCGACCTGATCGAACACGACCGCACCGAAGTGATCTTCTCGCAGCCGTCGCAACGGCAGACCGAGGACTACATCACCGGTCGTTTTGGCTGAATCGTCGATCGAATCACAGACAACGTCAGTCGAGCATGGCTCGACTCTACCGAGCGGAACAACCATGAATCTTCCCAACGACCATATCGTCAAGAGCTACGACGAAGAGCAGCAGCGCCTGGTGGCCGAAATCGTGCGCATGGGCGAGATGGCCGTCGCCCAGCTCGAAGCGTCGATGGACGTGATCGAGAAGCGCGATGAGAACGCCGCCCATCGCATCATCGCCAACGATGAAGCCATCGATGCACTGGAACAGCAGATCAGCCACGACGTGATGCGCCTGGCCCTGCGTGGCCCGATGGCCCGCGACCTGCGCGAGATCCTGGCCGGCCTGCGCATTCCGGCCGACATCGAGCGCATTGGCGACTACGCCGCCAACGTGGCCAAGCGTTCCATCGCGCTGGGCAAGGTGCCGCCGCTGCCGCAGATCCAGGGCCTGCGTGCCCTCGGTCGCTTGGCCGCGCAGCAGGTGCGCCGCGCCATCGCCGCCTACCGCGACAACGATGCCGACGCCGCGCTGGAACTGCGCCAGGACGACGCCCGCCTGGACGCGCAATACACCGCGCTGTTCCGCGAGCTGCTGACCTACATGATGGAAGACCCGCGCAACATCACCCCGTGCACGCACCTGCTGTTCATGGCCAAGAACCTGGAACGCGTAGGCGACCACGCCACCAACATCGCCGAGAACGTGTGGTTCCTGGTGCATGGCGAACAGCCGCTGCCGCCGCGTGAAAAGCGCGACGAGACCTCCAGCACCGACGCAATCTGATCCCGCACTGCAACACTGAAGTGGGGTCCAAGGGGCCGCTGTCCATGTGACAGCGGCTTTTTTTTGGCGGGTTTCCCGGCGGCCCATCCACGCATGGCGTGGATCTACTGCCGCCCACGCCATGCGTGGATGCCCCGTGCCCCACCGCCCGGTAGATCCACGCCATGCGTGGATGGGGGGCAGCGCCCTTTCCTGCGGAAGGGGATCCGACCCCGGCCTCCCGCACGGGTGGACCGACGCCACTCCTCACGAAAATTTTAGCTTTCGGCGAAGATTCCTTGAGTAGGATCGCTGCACCATCGTTTCACCCCGGGCAGCCGCCCACCACCCAAGGAGTACGACCGATGAGCAGTTCCAACAAGACCCTGTCCCTGCTGACCGCCACTGCCCTGGCCGCAGGCCTGGGCGTGACTGCCAGTGCTTCGGCCCTGAGCATGACCGACCTTGCCCAGGGCTATCTGGTGGCCGGCCAGGCTGCCAAATCCGGCGATGCCAAGGCCACCGACGCCAAGGCCGCCGATGCCGCCAAGCACGCCGAGGGCAAGTGCGGCGCGGACGGCAAGAGCGCCGAAGGCAAGTGCGGCGGTGACAAGGGCAAGGCCGCTGCCGGTAGCGCTACCGACAGCAAGGCCAAGACCGAGGCCGGCAAGAAGGCGGCCGAAGGCAAGTGCGGCGAAGGCAAGTGCGGTGGCAAGCACTGACGCTGCGGCCAGCGTCGTCCACCCACGGTTGCCGCTGCCCGCGGCAGCCGTCGGGTTGGGCCTGCGGCGGGCGCTGCTACAGGACCTGCGCGATGCCCCGGCCGGCGATTTCGATTTCCTGGAGTGCGCGCCGGAAAACTGGATCAACGTGGGCGGCCCTGCCGGCGAGGCGTTGGATGAACTGGCCCGGCGCCATCCACTGAGCTGCCACGGCCTGTCCTTGTCGCTGGGTGGCAGTGCTGCGCTGGACACCCAGCTGCTGCAGCAGGTCGGCCGTTTCCTCGAGCGCCACCGCGTGCCGCTGTACAGCGAGCACTTGAGCTACTGCAGCGACGAGGGCCAGTTGTACGACCTGCTGCCGATCCCCTTCACCGATGAAGCGGTACGCCATACCGCCGCCCGCATTGCCCACGTGCAGGACATCCTGGGCCGCCGCATCGCGGTGGAAAACGTGTCCTATTACCTGGCTCCGCAGCCGGCGATGGATGAGCTGGCCTTCACCAACGCCGTGCTGGCCGAGGCCGACTGCGACCTGCTGCTGGACGTCAACAACGTGTACGTCAATGCCTGCAACCATGGCTACGATGCCGACGCGTTCATTGCAGGCCTGCCGGCGCAGCGCATCGTCTGCCTGCACGTGGCCGGTCATCTGGACGAGGCTCCGGACCTGAAGATCGATACCCACGGCAGCGCGGTGATCGACCCGGTGTGGGCGCTGCTGGAACGCAGCTACGCCCGCTTCGGCCCGCGCCCCACCCTGCTGGAGCGCGACTTCAACTTCCCGCCCTATGCCGAACTGCTGGGCGAACTGCACACCATCCGCCGCCTGCAGGCCCGCCATGCGGGAGCTGCACATGGCTGACGCTCCAACCACTCTGCGCGCGCAGCAGCACGCGTTTACCGCACACCTGCGCGACCCGCAGCACGTGCCCGCGCCCGCCGATCTGGATCCGCGACGGGTGGCGGTGTACCAGCGGTTGCTGTTCAACAACCTGCTGGGCCTGCTCGGCAATGGCTTCCCGGTCTGCGTGCGCCTGCTCGGCGAACCGGCCTGGGCCGATCTGGTGCGGCACTACTTCGCCCACCATCACGCGCGCACACCGCTGTTCACCGCGGTGGCGGCCGAGTTCGTGCAATGGCTGCAGGCGCAGCCGCAGCTGCCCCACCCCGCGCTGGCCGAGCTGGCGCACTACGAATGGGTGGAAACCGAGCTTTACCAGCGCACGGCCGAGCCGCTGCCACCGGCCAGCGGCATTGACCCGATGCAGGTGCCGCTGCGCTGCTCCGCGCTGGCCTGGCCGCTGCTGTACGCCTGGCCGGTACACCGGCTGGGTAGCGATGATGCCCCTGCCGAAGTGCCCGCCGAACCCACCGGGCTGCTGGTCCGCCGCGATGCCGACGGTGCGGTGCGCTTCGCCCAGCTCAGCCCGTTGGCCGCACATCTGCTGATGCTGATCGCCGAGGCGCCAGGCGCTACCGGCCAGCAGCACCTGCAGCAACTGGCCCGCCTGCACCAGCTCGACGCCGGTGCATTGATCGAACCTGGCACACATCTGCTGCAGCAGTTCCTGCAGGCCGGGGTGATCGGCCCCCTGCCCACCGTGGCCTGATCCACCCAAGGAGATTCCCCGATGAAAACCTCGCCCCTGGCTGCCCTGCGCGGCCAGCTGGACCGCTGCGGCCCGTGGTTGGCCCCGCTGGGCCTGCGCCTGCTGCTGGCCTGGGAGTATTTCGAATCCGGCCGCGAGAAGCTGCAGGGCCAGAACTGGTTCGCCGAGCTGCAGCAGGCCTTCCCGTTTCCGTTCGACCAGCTGCCGGCCAGCGTGAACTGGCAGCTGGCGACCTGGTTTGAACTGGTCGGCGCGGCCTGCCTGCTGTTCGGCCTTGGCACCCGCTTCGCCGCGGCCAGCCTGCTGGTGCTGACCGCGGTTGCCACCTACGCCGTGCACTGGCCAATGCACTGGAATTCCCTGGCAGACCTGGCCATGGGCTATGCGATCAGCGACCAGGGCTTTGGCAACTTCAAACTGCCGGTGCTGTTCATGGCCATGCTGCTGCCGCTGCTGTTCAGCGGTGCGGGACGGTTGAGCCTGGATGCGTGGATGGCACGCTGGGGCGCCACGGATCGGTAGGTGCCAACCTTGGTTGGTACGCGGTGTGCCAACCTTGGTTGGCACCTACCGGAATCCGGGTCGGCCAGGTCGCACACGTTACACGCCGATACGCACCGAAACCGCAGAAACGGCGGATTTAATCGCCTATTCATGAAAAAAATCCGATGCTGGATCCGTGGCCTCGACGACCACGTCCTTCCCCCGGAGTTGCCCCATGAAGCGCCTGATTGCCGCCACCCTTTCGCTGCCCCTGCTGGCCACCGCCATCTCGCCCGCCATGGCCGCACCCTACGGCGCCGGTGGCCGCGACGACCACCATGGCCACAAGGATCACCACGACGACCGTCGCGATCCGCCGCGTCGCGGCCACAAGCTCGCCCACGACCATCGCGGCGAGTACGTGCGCGATTACCGCCACCATGGCCTGCATGCCCCGGCCCGCGGCCAAGAATGGCGCAAGGTGGACGGCCGCTACGTGCTGATTGCCGTGGCCACCGGCGTCATCGCCGACGTGGTGCTGGCACGTCGCTGACCTGTCCGCAGCGTCCCGGTCACGCACTGCGTGGCCGGGCGCTCAGGGTCGCTCTGCTAGAATCCGCGCATGAATGACCCCACCCCCGCACCTGACGCCGCCCCCGTTTCCTTAGCACCGCCGGCGCAGCGCGCGATGTCGCAACGCTTCCGCGGCTTCCTGCCGGTGGTGGTGGACGTGGAAACCGGCGGCTTCGACAGCCAGCGCAATGCGCTGCTGGAAATCGCCGCCGTGCCGATCGAGATGGACGAGAACGGCCTGCTCTACCCCGGCCAGACCGCCAGCGCGCACGTGGTTCCGGCCGAAGGCCTGGAGATCGATCCGAAGTCGCTGGAAGTGACCGGCATCATCCTGGACCACCCGTTCCGCCTGGCCAAGGAAGAAAAGGCCGCGCTGGACCACATCTTCACCCCGGTGCGCGCAGCCATGAAGAAGTACGGCTGCCAGCGCGCGATCCTGGTGGGCCACAACGCGCATTTCGACCTCGGCTTCGTCAACGCCGCGGTGGCCCGCACCGGCCACAAGCGCAATCCGTTCCATCCCTTCAGCGTGTTCGACACCGTCACCCTGGCCGGCATCGCCTACGGGCAGACCGTGCTGGCACGCGCGGCCAATGCCGCCGGGCTGGGCTGGGATGCCAACGAAGCGCACAGCGCGGTGTATGACACCGAACAGACCGCCCGGCTGTTCTGCACCATCGCCAACGCCTGGCCGCGATAAACAGCCAACGGCGGCGCCCCTCGCGGCGCGCCCGGCAGCGCTTGGGCTGGGCCGGGCGGGTGGGCTGCGCAGGGGACGCTGCAAGTACGTCCCTGTAAGCTCGGTCGCCGCATCCATGCGGCTCACGCCCCTGCGCAGCCCACCCGCCCGGCCACGGACAGTTTCCTGTCCCGCCACGGAAACATCAGAAAAACGAAGTGCAGTAGATCCACGCCATGCGTGGATGAATGCATCGGTCGTGCGGACCAACGGTCCGCACCCATCGCCCACCGGGCTGTGGATGGGCATCAACCGATGCTGGTGCGGTCGCGGCCGTCGCTCTTGGCGCGGTAGAGCGCGCGGTCGGCGCGCTGGTACAGCAGTGCCGGCGTGCGGTCGTCCGCCGCCAGTTCCACCAGGCCGGCACTGAAGGTCACCCGCAGCGCGGGCACGCCTGCCCAGTCGGCATGGTCGTGGAACAGGCCGCGCAGGCGCGCGCACAGCTGCGCGGCTTCTTCCAGGCGGGTGTCGTTGAGCAGCAGCGCAAACTCTTCACCACCGGTACGCGCCGGCAGGTCGGAATCGCGGCTGGCGGCGGCAATCAACTGCGCCACTTCCACCAGCACGGCATCGCCGATGCTGTGGCTGTAGGTGTCATTCACGTCCTTGAAGTGGTCGATGTCCAGCACCACCAGGCACATCGGGTGGCCGCTGCGCTGCGCACGGGCGAAGTCACGCGCGAGCGTTTCATCGAAACCACGGCGGTTGGCCAGGCCGGTCAGCGCATCCTCGCGCGCCTGCCGTTCGAATGCTTCGGCCTGCCGCGCCAGGCGCTCGGCCAGCTCGGTCTTTTCCTGGTTCAGCGCCTGCAGGTGCACGGTCTGCGCCTGCAGATCGAAGGTGGCCTCATCCACGCGCTGGGCCAGGCGCAGGTTGCTGGAGCGGTAGCGCTGCAGCAGGAACCGGTACAGGGCCACCAGCCCGGCAATCAACAGCAGCGCGATCAATGCCTGCACGCTGTGCCGCTGCCACCAGAACGGCTGCACGCTGAAACTCCAGACCGCTTCCTGCTGGCCCCAGGCGCCGCCGGGATGCGCGGCCGACACATGCAGGGTGTAATCCCCCGGCGGCAGGCCGATGAATTCGACGCTGCGCTGGGCGCCGCGTTCCACCCAGCCATGGTCCAGCCCTTCCAGCCGCGTGCGGTAGCGGATGCGGTCGGACATCAGGTAACTCAGGCCAACGAAGCTGACCGCCAGCCGGCGCCCGCCCGGAATGGAATTGTGGTCGGTGCCTTCCCAGTGCACCGGCACGCCATCCACCTGCACGCTCTCGATGGCGGCAGGCGGCGCCGGGCGCTCGCGGAAGCGCTGCAGGCGCTGCGGGTCGACCGTGCTCAGGCCGCCGGCAGTCACCACCCAGAAGGTGCCGTCCTGGCGCAGGATCGCCGACGGACCGGAACTGCCGTTGGCCTGCGCGTTGGCCATGCCATCGATCTCGTTGTAACGCTCCACCGACACCCGCGGCGCGCGACCATCGGCCACCGCGTTGAGCGTGGCCATGTCGGTCCGCAGCACGCCGCGGTTGCTGCTTACCCAGACATTGCCCAGGCGGTCGGGCACCAGCTGGAACACCGTATCCACCGGCATGCCCTGTTCCAGCCCCACGCGCGACAGGCGCCCGCCCTGCCAGCGGTACAGGCCGCGGTCGCTGCTGATCCACATGGCTTCGCCGATCTGGCGGAAGCCGAACACACTGCGGCCGCCGCCCAGCGCGGTCAGGTCGATGCGCTGCACCTTGCCGCCGCGCAGTACATGGATGCCGTCGATCGTGCCGATCCACAGATTGCCCTGGTGGTCGTGCTCCAGCGCCGTGATCAGGCCGCTGGGCATGCCCGGCACGCGTGACACCTGCACACGGCTGCCCTCGATGGAGACCACGCCCTTCTGCGTGCCGGCCCACACCACGCCGTCGGCGCCTACGCTGATCGCGCGGATGTTGCCGCCGGGCATGCCATCGGCCGCATCGTAGTTGTGCCGCAGCTGGCCCTGCGCATCCAGCCGGTACACGCCGTCGCCGAAGGTCCCCACCCACAGGTCGCCGTCGGGCCCCTGCGCCAGACTCAGCACCGACGGCGCCTTGCCGCCGCGGTTGTGCAGCGGCATGGCACGGAAGTGCCCATCATCGGTCTGCACGTCCAGGCCACTGGCACTGCCCACCCACAGGCGGCGGTCGCGGTCCTCGAACACCGTGCGCACGTAATCGCCGCTCAGGCCGTCGCGTTCGGTGTAACTGCTGAACAAGGTTTCGCGCAGCCGGTACAGGCCGCCATTGGCGCCCACCCAGATGCTGCCTTCGGCATCCTCGCGCAGGCTGACCACGCGCCCGCCCGGCAGGTTCAGGCCGGCCGGCAGGCGCTCCATGCCGTGCGCGGAAATGCGCAGCAGGCCCTGGTTCTCGGTGCCCAGCCAGATATCGCCATGGCGGTCCTGCAGCATGGCCGTCATGTGCAGCTGGCCGGGCAGGCGGTGTACCAGCACCAGGCGGTCATCTTCCACCCGGTACAGGCGCTCACCGGCCACGATCCACAGCGCACCATCGGGCGCCCGGTACGGCCAGGACAGGCCACTGCCCACGCCCCAGCCCGGCGGCGCGCGCTTCATGTCGCCGTCTGTGTCGCGCAGCAGCAGGCCGTCCAGCGTGCCGATCCACACCCGGTCCTGGGCGTCCACCACCAGCTTGGTGAAGCTCATCGCCACCGGCAGGCCCGGCGGCGGGGTCTCGAACACCATGCCGCCGTCGGGGGTCAGGTAGCCCAGGCCCTTGCCTTCGTACAGCAGCCACAGGCGGCCCTGGCTGTCCATCTGCATGGCCTGGATCAGCACCTGCGGGCTGTTCGGCCCGTGCTCCCAGACCCGCCAGCGGCCATCGCCGGAGCGGTAGCTGACGTTGCCGCGCGAATCGCTGATCCACAGGCCGCCCTGCCGATCGACGTAGAGCGCGCCGATGCCATTGTCCGGCAGCCCCGGTCGGGTGCTGCGGTCGAAGACGGTGAAATCCAGCCCGTTGTAGCGCACCAGCCCTTCCCAGGTGGCGAACCACAGGTGCCCTTCCGGGGTCTGCGCGATGTCGCGCAGCGAGTTGTGCGGAAGCCCGTTGCGCGAGGTCCACACATCAATGGCGTAATCGCGCAGCGGCGGCGCGCCGTCCTGGGCCGCGGCCAGTGGCGGCGCCAGGGCCAGCAGCAGGCACAGCAACGCCCACCGCAGCAGCGGTGCGATCCAGGTTCCCGGGTGGCGCCCCGCCAGGCGCCTGCCAGCCCCCTTTCCGCCCATTACCGCAGGGGCAACGGCCAGGTGCGGTTGCCCGGGCAGGCAACAGGCAGCAACGGGGTCAGCTGGGCGGCACGGGGCCGCACGCCGGCACGAACGGGCTGGGTCATCGGTCAAGCGCTGGGAAGTTGACGCGAATGATAGGGCAAACACCCCCTTCGGCGTCACCGCAGCCCTGGCGCCCGGCCGTAATGTCATCCACGCATGGCGTGGATCTACTGGCGCGCCTGGGTGCTGGCCGGCCAGTGCACCACGGCCTCCAGGCCGCCGGCCGGCCGGTTGCGCAGCCACAGGCGGCCGCCATCCTTTTCGGCCAGGGCACGGGCGATGGTCAGACCCAGCCCGGCGCCGCCGGTTTCGCGCGAGCGCGACGTCTCCACCCGCACGAACGGGTCGAACACCGCTTCCAGCTGGTCGTCGGCCAGGCCGGGGCCATCGTCGGCCACCACCACGGTGATGCCCTCATTATCGCGTTCCACCCTTACCCGCACCCGCTGCGCGTACATCACCGCGTTGTCCACCAGGTTGGAGAACAACCGGTGCATGGCCAGCGGGCGCAGCATCAGCACCGCCCCGCTGCGGCCCTGGAAGGCCACGTCGGCACCGCCCTCGGCGGTGTCCTCGACAATGCTTTCCAGCAGCGAATCCAGGTCCAGGGCGGCGCGCTGCTCGGAACTCTCGGCGCTGCGCGCCAGTTCCAGGCCTTCGCGCACCAGCGCCTGCATGGCGGCCAGGTCGCCGATCAGGCGTTCGCGCAGGGCTTCGTCGCCCACGTTTTCCAGGCGCAGGCGCAGCCGGGTCAGCGGCGTCTGCAGGTCGTGGGTGATCGCCGCCAGCATCTGCGTGCGCTCGGCCAGGTGCCGCTGCAGGCGCTGCTGCATGGCGTTGAAGGCCTCGGCGGCGCGCTGCACCTCGCGCGGGCCGCGCAGCGGCAGCGGTGCACGCTGCAGATCGTCGCCCAGTTCTTCGGCAGCCGACGCCAGTTCCTGCAGCGGTTTGCTGGACATGCGCGCCACGATATAGGCCAGCACGCCGATGGCCAGCACCAGCAGGGTCAGGAACAGCGGATCGACCGCCAGGATGCCGTTGTGCGCCACGGCCGGCGAATCCAGTGCCAGCTTCAGCAGGGTGCCGTCGCTCAGCGTCACATCCACCGCCCGGCACTTGGGCGGAATGAAGGACGGATCGCGCTCGCGCGGCGGACGTCGATGACCATTCGGCGGCGGCGGTGGCGGCAGGAATTCCTGCAGGCGGGGAATGCAGGAACGGAACGAGGTGAAGTGCACATGCGCGCGCGCCACCGGTCCGGCGCGGTCATCCAGCACCTGCATCAACGCGGTGTCCTGCCGGCCCAGGCGCGCATCCGGCGGCAACGAACGCACGCTCGGCCCGCCGGTCTCCAGCAGGCGCTCGCGCAGCTCCGGGTTGCCGTCGAGCATGTTCACGTAGCCCTGCAGGCGATCGGCCACGCGGTTCAGGTTCTGCCGCTCGAATTCCTGCTGGCGCTTCGAAGAGGCCAGCATGGTCGCACCGATCGCGGCCACCGCCATGCCCAGCAGCAGGATCACGAACAGCCGTCCCACCATCGAGGACAGGAAGTGGCGCAGGCGCTGCATCGTGGTTATTCCATCTGCACCGACGAGGCCAGCACGTAACCTTCGTTGCGCACGGTCTTGATCAGGCCATCCGGACCGCCATCGTCGGCCAGCTTGTTGCGCAGGCGGCTGACCTGCAGGTCGATCGCACGGTCCTGCGCTTCATAGTTGCGGCCACTGCTCAGCGCCACCAGCTGCTCGCGCGACAGCACCTTGTTGGCATGGGCGATGAACACACGCAGCAGACGGAATTCGGCGCCGGACAGCACCACCACGCGGCCATCGGGGTCCACCAGGTGGCGGTGCTCCAGGTCGAACACCCAGCGCGAGAAACGCGCGCGGCGCACGGCCAGCGGCTCCAGGTTGGCCGGCAATGCTTCGGTCCGGCGCAGCACGTTGCGGATGCGCGCCAGCAGCTCGCGCGGTTCGAACGGCTTGGCCAGGTAATCGTCGGCGCCCATTTCCAGGCCCAGCACGCGGTCGATCGGCTCGGCACGCGCGGTCAGCATGATCACCGGTGTGTTGGACCGTGCGCGCAGGTCGCGGCACAGGGTCAGGCCGTCTTCGCGCGGCAGGTTCAGGTCCAGCACGATCAGGTCCACGTGCTCGCGGTCCAGCAGCTGGCGCATGCTGGTGCCGTCGGCGGCGGTGCTGACCAGATAGCCGGCCTTGCCCAGCTGTTCGGCCAGCAGGGTGCGGATGTCGTTGTCGTCGTCGACGATCAGCAGTCGATGCATCGGGGTTTCGGTCTCCATGTGGCGATTTTCCCGTGTCGGGAGCTGAACCGCATCCTGGCCATTGCGTAGCACTGTATCCACGGCGGGGCCGGATACCTGTGGTTACGCACTCTGCCCGACAGTGTTACATACAGACACACCCCGAGGATTGAGCGCGGCCTCGTCGGCTCTTCACAATGCCTGCCAACGCCGCCCCGCGGCCCCCAGAGTGAAGCCCCCGACGTGATCTCCCGCCTGTTGCCCGCGACCCGGAAAGGTCGCCTGATGCTGATCGCCGTGCTTGTCCTGGTCGCTGCCGTCGCCGCCTGGTGGCTGCTGCGCAAGCCGGCCGCACCGGCCCTGGCCACCACCGCGGTCAGCCGTGGCGATATCGAACAGACCGTGGAAGCCACCGGGGTGATCGATGCCTACAAGCTGGTCAGCGTGGGTGCCCAGGCCTCGGGCCAGATCAAATCGCTGAAGGTGCAGCTGGGCGACACGGTGAAGGAAGGTGACCTGATTGCCGAGATCGATGCCACCACCCAGCAGAACCAGGTGCTCAATGCCCAGGCATCGCTGGACCAGGTGATCGCCCAGCGCGCCGTGCAGCAGGCCACCCTGCGCCAGGCCGAGCTGGATTTCGCCCGGCAGAAGCAGATGCTGGCCGCCGAAGCCACCTCGCGCCAGGAATACGATGCCGCCGAAGCCACGCTTAAGACGGCCCGCGCGCAGCTGCAATCCTACGAGGCGCAGATCAAGGGCCGCGAAACCGAACTGGGCACCGCCCGCGCCAACCTGGCCTACACCCGCATCACCGCGCCGATGGATGGCACCGTGGTGGCCGTGGTGGCCGAAGAAGGCCGCACCGTGAACGCCAACCAGACCGCGCCGACCATCGTGATGCTGGCGCGGCTGGACGTAGTGACCGTGAACGCCGAAGTGTCCGAGGCCGATGTGGTGAAGATCAAGGCCGGCATGCCGGTGTACTTCACCACCCTGGGCGATCCGGACCGCAAGTACCACGCCACGCTGCGGCAGATCAATCCGGCGCCGTCATCCATCGCCAATGAAAGCTCGTCCAGCTCCAGCAGTTCGTCCAGTTCCAGCTCCAGCAGCGCGGTGTACTACAACGCCCTGTTCGACGTGGAAAACCCCGACGGCACCCTGCGCATCGACATGACCGCGCAGGTCTCGGTGCTGCTGAACCAGGCCAAGGGCGCGCTGCTGGTTCCGGCCGTGGCGCTGGGCCCGAAGACCCGCGATGGCCAGCGCATGGTGCGCGTGGTGGGCGAAAACGGCCAGCCGCAACCGCGCAAGGTGAAGGTGGGCATCAGCAATGGCGCCAGCGCGCAGATCCTGTCCGGGCTGGAAGAAGGCGAACGTGTGGTGGTGGGTGAAGCCAGCGCCGCGGCGGCCAGCAGCGGCAACAGCAACCGCAGCGGCGGCATGCGCATGGGCCCGCCCGGTGGCATGGGGCCGCGCCGATGAGCCACGGCGCCCCCCTGCTGCGCCTGCGGGATCTGCGCCGCGAGTTTCCCGCCGGCGACGAAACCATCGCCGTGCTGCGCGATGTCAACGTGGATATCCATGCCGGTGAAATGGTGGCCATCGTTGGCCAGTCCGGCTCGGGCAAGTCCACCCTGATGAACATCCTGGGCTGCCTGGACCGTCCCACCCGTGGCAGCTACCAGGTGGCCGGCCGCGAGACCGGCAACATGGAACCGGACGCGCTGGCCGAACTGCGCCGCGAACATTTCGGCTTCATCTTCCAGCGCTACCACCTGCTGGGCGACCTGGACGCGCGCGGCAACGTGGAAGTGCCGGCCGTCTACGCCGGCAGCCCCGGCCCGGTGCGCAACGCCCGTGCAGAACAACTGCTGCAGCGCCTGGGCCTGGGCGACCGCATGCACCACAAGCCCGGCCAGCTTTCCGGTGGCCAGCAGCAGCGCGTATCGATCGCCCGCGCCCTGATGAACGGTGGCGAGGTGATCCTGGCCGACGAACCGACCGGCGCGCTGGACACGAAATCCGGCGAAGAAGTGATGGCCATCCTCGGCGAGCTGCACGCCGAAGGCCACACCATCATCATCGTCACCCACGACATGAGCGTGGCCGAGCACGCCCAGCGCATCATCGAGATCCGCGACGGTGAAATCATCGCCGACCGCGCCAACCCGAAGGCGCCCAGCCATCGGGCGCAGCGCGAAGCGAGCATCGACGTGGCCCACGGCAGCAACTGGCGCGCCGCACGCGACCGCTTCACCGAAGCCTTCCGCATGGCCCTGCTGGCCATGAACGCGCACCGCCTGCGCACCTTCCTGACCATGCTCGGCATCATCATCGGCATCGCCTCGGTGGTCTCGGTGGTGGCCCTGGGCAACGGTTCGCAGCAGCAGATCCTGCAGAACATCAGCGCGCTGGGCACCAACACCATCGACGTCTACCCCGGTCGCGGGTTTGGTGACATGCGCTCGGCGCGGGTGCAGACCCTGAAGGCCACCGACGCCGACGCACTGGCCACCCAGAGCTACGTGGACAGCGCCACGCCCAGCGTGTCGACCTCGGTTACCGCGCGCTACCGCAACCAGTCGGCCACCGCGCAGATCAGTGGCGTGGGCGACCAGTACTTCCGGGTGAAGGGCATCACCCTGCTCAGCGGCAGCTTCTTCGACACCGATGCGGTGAAGGGCCTGGCGCAGGAAGCGGTGATCGACGAGAACACCAAGACCCAGTTCTTCCCCGACAGCGACCCGGTCGGCCAGGTGATCCTGCTCGGCAACGTGCCGGTTCGCGTGGTGGGCGTGGCCAAGAAGCAGAGTTTCGGCTTTGGCGGCAGCACCAGCCTGGGCGTGTTCGTGCCCTACACCACGGTGATGTCGCGCATGCTGGGGCAGAGCCACGTGTCCAGCATCACCGTGCGGGTGAATGACGAAACGCCGATGGATGCCGCGCAGGAGGCCATCACCCGCCTGCTGACGCTGCGCCATGGCACCGAGGATTTCTTCCTGAGCAACAGCGCGGAAATCCGCGAGACCATCGAGCAGACCACCCGCACCATGACCCTGCTGATCGGCGCCATCGCCGCCATCGCGCTGCTGGTGGGCGGCATCGGGGTGATGAACATCATGCTGGTGTCGGTGACCGAGCGCACCCGCGAGATCGGCGTGCGCATGGCCGTGGGCGCGCGGCAGAGCGACATCCGCCAGCAGTTCCTGATCGAAGCGGTACTGGTCTGCCTGCTCGGCGGCCTGCTCGGCGTGGGCCTGGCACTGTTGCTGGGCGCGCTGATCGGACGCTTCTCCAGTGATTTCCAGGTGCTGTTCTCCACCGCCTCGATCGTGGCCGCGTTCGCCTGCTCCACCCTGATCGGCGTGGCCTTTGGATTCCTGCCGGCACGCAGTGCCGCCCAGCTCGACCCGGTGGAGGCACTGGCCCGCGAATGAAGATGATGATGACCCGACTGCCCTTCCCTGCCCCCACCCGCCTGCTGCTGGCCGGCGCCGTGCTGCTGGCCCTGTCCGGCTGCGCATCGGTGGGCCGCTACCCCACCCAGGATCCCGAAGTGGCCGCCACCTGGGGCCGCGGCGATGCCACCCTCAACGCGCCCGCCGACGACCCGCGCAGCAGCCTGGATACGCCCAGCCGCGATATCCGCCAGGACACCTGGTGGCAGGGGTTCGGCGATGAACGCCTGGACCGGCTGGTGGCACGCGCACTGCAGGCCAACAGTGACCTGGGCGCTGCCGGGTTGGCCGTGCAGCGCGCGCGCCTGCAGGCCGGGCTGGCCAGCAATGCGCTGTGGCCGCAGCCGTCCTCGTCGGGCGTGAGTGGCAGCGGCAGCCGTGCCACCGACCAGGCCGACGACTGGAGCCGCAGCTATTCCACCGGCGTGTCGCTGGGCTGGGAAATCGACCTGTGGGGACGCCTTCGCACCCAGCGCGACATCGCCCGCTGGGAAGCCCAGGCCAGCGAGGAAGACCGGCAGAACACCGCACTGCTGGTGATCGGCGACACCATCACCCAGTACTGGACCCTGGCCTATCTGAACCAGTCCATCGGCAGCGGCCAGGCCAACCTGGAGCGCCTGCAGCGCACCCGCGACCTGGTGCAGGCGCGCTTCGACGCCGGTGCGGTATCGCGGCTGGAAGTGCGCCAGGCAGAGCAGAACCTGCAGTCGCAGCGCTCGGCGCAGAGCGCGCTGGAACAGCAGCGGGTGGAAGTACGCAATGCGCTGACCGTGCTGCTGGACGGCACGCCGTGGCCGCAGCAGGACGAGCCGCAGAACCTGGACGATGCACGCAGCCCGGCCATTGCCGAAGGCCTGCCGGCCGATCTGCTGGGCCGCCGCCCCGACCTGCGCGCGGCCGAGCTGCGCCTGCGCAACAGCCTGAAGACCATCAAGGTCACGGCCACCCAGTACTACCCCGCGCTCAGCCTGACCGGCAGCGTGGGTTCCAGCGCCACGTCACTGGGTGATGTGCTGCGCAACCCGGTGGCCACGCTGGGCGCGGGCCTGTCGCTGCCGTTCCTGAACCTGCAGCGGGCGCAGCTGGATACCGACATTGCCGGCACCGCCTACCAGATCGACGCCACCAACTTCCGCAAGACGCTGTACACGGCACTGTCTGAAGTGGACAACGCGCTGTCGGCACGCGAACAGCTGGCACGCCAGGTCGAAGCCTCGCAGGCCTCGTACGACCAGGCGGTGGAAGTGGAACGCGCGCAGGAAGTGCGCTACCGGGTGGGTGCCACCGATCTGCGCACCTGGCTGGAAGCGCAGCAGACCCGGCGCGATGCCGAACTGTCGCTGGCGCGCGTGCGGCAGAGCCAGTTGAACAACGACGTCACCCTGTTCAAGGCACTGGGCGGCAGCGCGGGGTGAGGCGGCAGGAGCGCCAACCAAGGTTGGCGCCTACCAGGTAGGTGTCGACCTTGGTCGACACGGCACATGGGAAGGGGTCAGAGCCCTTTTCCAGAGAAAAGGGATCCAATCCCGCGCTCAACCGCGCTGGCGCACGGCCTCGAACAGGCTGACGCCGGCGGCCACCGACACGTTCAGGCTCTCGATCTCGCCCGGCATCGGAATCTTCACCAGGCCATCGCAGTTCTCGCGGGTCAGGCGGCGCAGGCCGTCGGCCTCACCGCCCAGCACCAGCGCGATGTTGCCCTTCAGGTCCAGGTCGTACAGCGAAGCGGTGGCTTCGCCGGCCAGGCCGTAGATCCACACGCCCTGCTTCTGCAGGTCCTTCAGGCAGCGCGACAGGTTGGTCACCGCCACCACCGGAATGCGGTCGGCGGCGCCGGCCGAGGTCTTGCGCACGGTGGCGTTCACCGTGGCCGACTTGTCCTTGGGAATGATGACCGCCGTGGCACCGGACGCTGCAGCCGAGCGCAGGCAGGCGCCCAGGTTGTGCGGGTCCTGCACCTCGTCCAGCACCAGCAGCAGGGCCTTGCCCTCGGCAGCGGTCACCAGGCCTTCCAGCTCGTTCTCACTGTAGGTGCGGGCAGCGGCGTAGCGCGCGGCCACGCCCTGGTGGCGCACCGAACCGCCCACGCCATCCAGCGCCTGGCTGTTGACCTTGCGCACGTCGATGCCCTTGCGGCGGGCGTTCTCTTCGATTTCGGTCAGGCGCGGGTTCTTCGCACCGGCCTCGACCAGCACTTCGCGGACGTTGTCGGCGTCGTTCTCGATGGAGGAGGCGACGGCGTTGACGCCGACAATCCACTGGCTGTTCTTGCTCATGCGGGCGGGGACCGGAAAGGGGGTGGCTATGGTAGAGCATCGGCGGCGGCCGCGCTGCGTGCCCGCCGGGCATGGCCCGGCGCTACCCGCCGTTCATCCTTCGGCTGAACGGCTGCGCGCGGGCCAGTGCGGGGTGTCGTGGTCGGGGTGCTGGTGGGACACGATCGTGGCCAGGAACTCCAGCGCGGCCACGTCCTCCTCGGTGCGCCGCGCCGGCAACCGGGCCAGATCATCCACGAAGGGCAGCTTGCGCTCGGCCCCGTACTGGATGGTCGGTGGCAACCGCTCGGGCTGGTCGAACGCCCCGGCCGCCACCGCCATGCCATCGGGCGCCTCGTAGGTGAGCGGCGTGCCGCAGTCGGCGCAGAACCCACGCTGCACCACGTTGGAGGACTGGAAATGGCGCGGCTGTCCGCGGGTCCAGGCGAACTGTGCGCCGCGTACCGAAACCAGCGGCGCGTAGTAGGCACCGAAGGCTTTCTGGCACATGCGGCAATGGCAGATCGAGCTGTCGGTCAGTTGGCCGCGCACCTGGAAGCGGATCGCGCCGCATTGGCAGCCGCCGCTGTATTCGGGATGGCCCTGCATGGTGGGTTCCTCGGAAACGTCGTGCCAACCAAGGTTGGCACCTACCGGGTGAGGGGTGTGCCAACCAAGGTTGGCACCTACCGGGCGGGGTGGGTGCCGACCGTTGGTCGGCACACCCTTCAATATTTCTCTTTCTTGCGCTTGGCCGGCTTGCCACGCTCGGGCAACGGCGGCAGGCCGTCACCTTCGTCCTCGCCCTTGTGCTCGACCAGGCGGAAGTCGATCTTGCGCTCTTCCATGCTGGCCTTCAGCACCAGGATGCGAACGCGGTCACCCAGCCGGTAGCTGGCGCCACGGCGCTCGCCGCTCAGCGTTTTCCGGGTCGCGTCGAACTTGTAGTAGTCCTGCGGCAGCTGGGTCACGTGGACCAGGCCCTGCACCTTGGAATCGTCCAGTTCCACGAACAGGCCGAAGCTGGTCACGCCGCTGATCACGCCGTCGAACTGGCCGCCCACGTGCTTTTCCATCCACGCCGCGCGGTAACGCTCGTCCACTTCGCGCTCGGCTTCGTCGGCACGGCGCTCGCGTTCGGAGCACTGCAGGGCCAGCGCAGCCATCTCGCGGGCGTTGTAGGTGAAGGTGTCCAGCGGCTTGCCGGACAGCGCGTGCTTGATCGCACGGTGTACCAGCAGATCAGGGTAGCGGCGGATCGGCGAGGTGAAGTGCGCGTACGCCTCCAGCGCCAGGCCGAAGTGACCGTGGTTGTCCGGGCTGTAGATGGCCAGGCTCTGGCTGCGCAGCAGCACCGATTCCAGCAGCGTGGCATCGGGGCGGTCGCGGATCTTCTTCAGCAGCTTGGTGTAGTCGCCCGGGCGCACCTTCGACCACAGCGGCAGGCTCAGCTTGAACTCCTTGAGGAATTCCAGCAGGTCGGCGTACTTGGTTTCCGGCGGCTTTTCGTGGATGCGGTACGGCGCCGGCACGTGGCGCGACAACAGGTACCTGGCCGCCTCCACATTGGCGGCAATCATGCATTCCTCGATCAGCTTGTGCGCATCGTTGCGCACCAGCATGCCGGCCTGGGTCACTTCGCCGCGGTTGTCCAGCACGAAGCGCACTTCGCTGCTTTCGAACTCGATGGCACCGCGCTTGGCACGCGCCTTGGCCAGCACCTTGTACAGCTGGTGCAGGCGCTGCACCTGCGGCAGCAGTTCGCCCATCCAAGCCTTGGTATCGGCATCGTCCTCGCCCACCGCCTTCCACACCTGGGTGTAGGTCAGGCGCGCGTGCGAGTTCATCACTGCTTCGTAGAAGCGCGACTGGCTGACCACGCCGTCACGGTCGATCTGCATGTCGCAGACGAAGCACATGCGGTCGACCTTGGGCATCAGCGAGCAGATGCCGTTGGACAACGTCTCCGGCAGCATCGGCACCACGAAGCCCGGGAAATACACCGACGTGGCGCGCTTCTGCGCTTCCTCGTCCAGCGGCGTGCCGGGGCGCACGTAGTTGGACACATCGGCGATGGCCACCACCAGACGGAATCCGTCGGCATTCGGTTCGCAGTACACCGCGTCGTCGAAGTCCTTGGCGTCCTCGCCATCGATGGTGACCAGCGGCGTGCTGCGCAGATCGACGCGGTTGCCGATCATCGCCGGCTCGACCACCAGCGGCACCGAGGCGGCTTCGTCCAGCACTTCCTGCGGGAACTCGAACGGCAGTTCGTGGCCGTGGATGGCCGTTTCCACCACCAGCGAAGCGGTCAGCTTGTCGCCGAGCACGGCGATGATGCGGCCGATCGGCGGGCGGCGGCTGTCCGGTGCCTGGGTCAGTTCGCAGACCACCAGCTGGCCATCGCGCGCGCCACCGGTCTGGTCCGGCGGTACCTGCACGTTGCGCTGGATGCGCTTGTCATCGGGCACCACGTAGTTGATGCCCATTTCAATGCTGAAGCGACCGATCAGGCGGGTCATGCCGCGCTCGAGCACGCGGGCGATGCTGCCTTCGCGGCGGCCGCGGTGGTCGATGCCGGTCACCCGCGCCAGCACCTTGTCACCGTGCATGACCTTGCGCATTTCATAGGGCGGCAGGAACAGATCGTCGCCACCCTCGACCGGGCGCAGGAAGCCGAACCCTTCCGGGTTGGCGATCACCACGCCGGTGACCAGGTTCAGCGTCTGGATCGGCGCGAAGCCACCGCGGCGGTTCTGCACCAGTTGGCCATCGCGCACCATCGCGCCCAGCCGGCGCGACAGCGCCTCGGCACGATCGGCGGCGGTCAGCCCCAGGCGTGCGCCCAGTTCTTCGGCGGTCTGCGGCCCTTCGCAACGCTCCAGCAGGGCCAGGATGGCCTCGCGGCTGGCAATGGGTTGTTCATACTTTTCGGCTTCGCGGGCCGCATAGGGATCGTCGATCACCTTGCCGGCCGGCGGCAGCTTGCGGCCTGGGGCCGGGCCCGGGGCGGCGGCATCGGCGCTGCGGCCCTTGCGGCCGCGCGGCGGTGCACCGCCTTCATTCAATTCCGGGAACCAGCCCGGCAACGGCTTGCCCGGCTTGGCGGTGCGGGCTGCGCCCGCCTTGGCACCCTTGGTCGGGGCCTGGCTGCGGGACTTGCTCCCGCCCTTGCTTGGTTTTTTGGTAGTCATCGCCCTACATGGTAGCCGTTGCAGGCGTGCACAGCGGGTCAGCGGCCACGTTTGCAGGCGGGCGTGAAATTTTTGGGCGAAAGCGTTGACAGCCTGCCGATTCATCTTCACAATTGCGCCTCTGGAACGCCCAGGTGGCGGAATTGGTAGACGCACTAGTTTCAGGTACTAGCGGGTAAAACCGTGGAGGTTCGAGTCCTCTCCTGGGCACCAACGAAAAAACTCCTCGCTTCGGCGGGGATTTTTTTTGCCTGCGATCCGGCGATCTGGCCCCAAGGTCAGAGCCCCTTTCGCAAGCGAAACGGGATCCAACCCCGGGGCTGCAAAAGGTGTTGACACCCCCGTAACAACACCCCATAATCTCGCTCCTCGACGCCCAGGTGGCGGAATTGGTAGACGCACTAGTTTCAGGTACTAGCGGGTAAAACCGTGGAGGTTCGAGTCCTCTCCTGGGCACCACGTCGAGAATGAAAAAGACCCGCGAAAGCGGGTTTTTTCATGCCCGCGATCCGGGCCACGCCGACCCGTAGAGTCGAGCTTGCTCGACTGCACCGACCTGTAGAGTCGAGCCATGCTCGACTGATTCCATGTAGGGCAGTCGAGCATGGCTCGACTCTACAAAAACGGACCGTCAGAACAACGGCCGCAGCACCAGTTCCAGCCCCAGCAGCAACAGGAACCCCAGGAAGCACGCGCGGAACACCCGTGCGCTGATGCGCTGCCGGATCACCTGCCCCAGCCACATGCCCGCCAGCGCCGGCACCACCGCCAACGCGCTCATTCCCAGCTGCTGCACGCCAAAGGCGCCATGCAGCACCAGGCCCGTGGTCAGCGAAATTGTCGATACGGTGAACGCCAGGCCCAGCGCCTGCACCAGTTCGTCGCGCTGCAGGCCCAGCGACTGCAGGTAAGGCACCGCCGGCATCACGAATACACCGGTGGCACCGGTCACCACGCCGGAAATCGCCCCGACCAGCGGCCCCAGCCAGCGCTCGCGCCGCTGCGGTACATGGAATACCGGCGCAACCAGTGCGTACAGCGCATAGACCACCAATGCCACGCCCAGCGCCATGCGCGAAAGATCGCGGTCCACCCGCACCAGCAGCGCCGCCGAGCCCAGCGTCACCACCACCACCGCCAGCATCATCGGCCACAGCCGCCGCACGGTATGGCCCAGCGATGGGCCGGACAACAACTGCCAGGCATTGGTCACGAAGGTGGGAATGAACAGCATCGATGCGGCCGCCACCGGCGACAGCGCGCCGCCCAACAAGCCCATCGCCACCGTCGGCAGCCCCATGCCGGTCACGCCCTTGACCACGCCGGCCAGCACGAACACCACCACCAGCAACCCATAGAAGTACATCGTCTCGTTCATGCCGCCATTGGAGCGGCCGCGGCAACGGCGCACAATGCGGCTTTGCGGCCCCACCCTTCGGACCAGCCGAAGGCACCTCCCCTGCCGAGGTCATTCCCATGCGACTGGACATTGCCGATCTGCGCCTATTCCTGGCCGTCGCCGACGCGGGCAGCATCACCGCCGGTGCGGCACAGGCCAACCTGGCCCTGGCGTCGGCCAGTGAACGCCTGCGCGCCATCGAAGCCGATGCCGGCAGCACGCTGCTGGACAGGCATCCACGCGGGGTAAGCCTGACCGAAGCCGGTGCCGCTCTCGCCCACCATGCGCGACTGATCGTGCAGCAGCAGGCGCAGCTGCGCGGCGAGCTGCAGGCATTCGCACAGGGCGCGCGCGGCACCCTGCACCTGTATGCCAATACCGCTGCGCTGACCAACTACCTGCCCGCGCGCCTGGCACCGTGGCTGGCCCAACGGCCGCGGCTGCGGGTGGAACTGCACGAGCGCACCAGCAACGAAGTCGTGCGCGCACTCCGCGCCGGACAGGCCGAGGCCGGCATCATCAGCGACGCCGTGCCGGCCGAGGGACTGCAGCGCCATGTGGTGGCCGAAGATCCGCTGGTGATGCTGCTGCCGGGCCACCACCGTTTCGCCCAGCGCCGCAGCGTGTCCTTCGCCGATGTGCTGGGTGAAACCTTCGTCGCGCTGGCCGACGGCAATGCCCTGCAGACCTACATCGAAGAACTGGCCGCTGCCGCCGGTCGCGTGCTGGATGTGCGCATCCGCATGAAAACCTTCGAGGGCCTGTGCACGATGGTCGGCCACGGCATCGGCGTGGGCATCATGCCGCGCACGCTGGCCCGGCAGCACCGGCGCAGCACCGGCACCGTTGCCGTTCCACTGGAAGATGGCTGGGCGCAGCGCCGTCTCTGCGTGTGCATTGCCGATGCGCAGGCATTGTCGGCACCGATGCGCAGCCTGCTGCAGCACCTGGGCGTTCGCACTGAAAAATAAGTGTGAAATTGTGTTGACACATCGGCGTGCTTACCGCACAATTTCTCTCCTGAGTCGCCCAGGTGGCGGAATTGGTAGACGCACTAGTTTCAGGTACTAGCGGGTAAAACCGTGGAGGTTCGAGTCCTCTCCTGGGCACCATGACTCAAGATGATCAAACCCGCGAAAGCGGGTTTTTTCGTTTCAGCAGCTTGAGGATGCCGACGTTGCCGTCAGCGCCGGCAAGCGCCTTGCCGCTGCATCCGCAGTCGGATCAGTTCTATCGCGCAGAGCCCCACTGACAGCCCGAGAGCGGTCGCCAGTGAAGGCAGCCCTGCGCCTCGGAACCCGATGAAGTCCAGCGCAGGAGAAATGGCCTCGGCGACGACGGCGTAGACCGCAAGCAGGCAACTCGCGAAGCCCAGCGCTGGCCTTTGCGCCCGGCGCCCGCACAGGACCAGGCACAAGGCAACACAGAGCAGACCCGCCTCCACGGTAAGCAAGCGCAAAGCACCTGCCTGAATGACCGGAAGCACCGCCACCGCGGCGGGCAACATCAGTCCGAGCGCGGGAACGAACAGACCGCGCAAGCCATACAATGCGGGCTGACAGGCATCCAGCGCATCCAAGGCACGGATTTCACGCCCTCCATCCTTGGCAGCGCCTGCCAGCACCGATGCCAAGGCGAGCAGAACGGCCATGGGTGTACCTGCGCTGTCCACGCAGCTCAACAGCGCAGCCGCCGCCAACAGCCAACCCCAGGACGACCGGCGCCGGTACCAATGGGCAAACTGCCAGACAACCCGCCACAGACGAACGTTCCCAGCTGCCAGCACCGGCGCCACCGGCTGTGCGGGTGCGACGGTCTGATGGCGTGCATGCACATACCGGCGCGGGCGCCCCCTTGCCTGCACCTGCACCCGCATCCACCGCCAACACGACAGGAACAGTGCTCCGGCAAGACCCAGCATTGCGCCAAGCATGCTGAGCCGGGCACAGGCCAAGTCCGAGATGCCTGAGAGCTGATGCCATTGCACCGTGCCAACGCCAAGCCGCGTGGTGAACCCCAATGTCATCGGCCCCGTCGCGGACACGGCACCGTTGATCAATCCGATGCCGAAGGCGTCGAAAATGTGCAGCATCGTAAGCTGCAGGAGAAGCAACCACGCGCAGATCACAACCAGCACCCGCCCCAGCGAATTCATCGGCACCAGCGCGTCCAGCACGATCACCACCACCAGCGCCACCGACACAACCACGGCGCCGAGCAGCAGCGACATGCCCACTACCGGCCAAGCGGGAAACTGGTCGTACTTGAAGTACGCCAACACTCCCATGCACAGGCACGACAGGAGCAAGAAGCACACCGCAATGCCAGTGCCTCCAAGCAGATTGCCCGCCACACCCAGTACCGGCCTGAGGGGGGCACAGTAAAGAACCCGGTACGCACCTTGGGCACGCTCGATCGCGGGGGCTCCGCCGATCATGAATATCAGGAACGGAAACAGGAACACGCCCCACAGCACGGTGGCCAGCACCATCGCGGTGTCGGCTGTCATGACTACCGCTTGATTGCCGACGAGCAGCAGCGAATATCCCGCCCCGTGGCCGGGCACCAGTGCCGCACAGAACACCAGAACGAGGCCCGCACTCAGTAGACTGCGATGGTCCCTGTAACGCGCACGGAACGTGCCGCAACTCCATACCCAAAGCGAGACCCATTGAGATCGCAACGCCATAGCGCTCATATCCCCTGAATCACAAGCCGATCGCCTTCCAGACGCAACCGTGCCGAGAGCCTGGCGGCGCAACTGGAAGGGAAGTCATGATCGGTGAAGACAATGATGCGCTCAGCGGCCTCTGCAACGAGAATCGAGTACATGGTCTGACGTGAGACGGCATCCACACCCGCGGTCGGCTCATCCAGGATGCAGGCACGCGTTGGCGCCTGCAACGCATACGCGAACCCAAGCCGTTGCAGCATACCCACACTGTACTGCTCGCAGCGGCGGTAGGCGTCCCCCATCAGTCCAACCCGGGCCAGCCAGAACTGCGCACTCTGCTCCGCGTCGTGTCGGCCGATGCCGCGCAACCGCAGGAAATGCACCAGCAGCTCGGAACCCGTCATGTGCCCATAGCAGGGAAAACTCTGGGGCATATAGGATGCCATCGATAGAAACTGGCGTCGTTTGGAAATGGAGTTGATGCCATCAAGTGACACCGCCCCGGACATAGAGCGGCGCAAACCGAACATGCAGTCAAACAGCGTCGATTTGCCTGCACCGTTGGCCCCTTCCAGCAGATAGAGTCCGGCACCCAAGGCCAGGGTACCGGTGCGGACCACGCGACCACCGGCGTCAAACGCCATCTCCTCGAAAATGAGTTCGCCCTTCATCACGCAACTGCCTCGACACCGAACGTCGGCGACAGGCCCCGGGATCGTTCCACGCGGGCAGCACCCGACTCGATGATCACCACTTGATCGGCACATCTGGCCATCGCCTCGGAGTGGGTGACCGCCACGATGGTGACCCGTCCCTTCATCGCTTCCAGCAATGCCAATACACCAGACTCCGACTCGGCATCAAGCGAAGCCGTTGCCTCATCCAGCAACAATACCGACGGGTTGCGCGCCAAGGCCCTGGCAAGCGCGATCCGCTGCTGCTGGCCACGTGACAGGTTCCGTGCGCCTTCCGAAATTTCGTACTCAAGGGTGTTTGCGGGTGCGATGAACTCACTCAGGTGCGCTCGCGCTGCTGCATCCCGCACCTCGTCATCTGTGAGATCCAGCTGCCCGAAGCGTATGTTGTCAGCGATGGTTCCGGCAATGACGCAAGGATGCTGCGGCACGATCACCATCCCGCCGGCACCGGGGCGCGCACCGACAGACACGACCCCCATCGTCGGCTGGGTAACCCCGGCCAGCAACGAAGCCAGCGTGCTCTTGCCCACTCCACTCTTGCCGATGATGGCGGTAAAAGAGCCCGGAGCAACTGAAAACGAGAGGTTCCGCAACACCGGGATCGCACTTCCAGGGAACTGGAAACCGACCCCGACCACGTTGATCGCACCCTCCACCACATCATTTCGGGCGTCTGCACCAATTGCCGGGGCGACGCTTGTGTCCGACAGCAACGGATTGGCTTTGAGGACCGCTGCAGCCCGCCTCAGCTTTCCCGCATTCCCGTTGAGACGACCGGCTGCCGTGATGGCGATGTACATGAAGGCAAGAAGTGAGATCAGACTGGCACTGCTGATTGAGCCTGCAACGACCTTGCGCGCGCCCAGCCAGACAATCACACCCAACGACAGCGTAAACGCCACCTGCGCCACAGGTGTCGCCAACGCCATCAGACGCAGGTTTCGACCAACCGCCCGATTGGCCACCGCCAGCGATGCAGTGAAACGGCCAAGGAAGAAGTCCTGCGCCGCAAAGGCCTGAATGGCAAACAACCCCGAGGACGCCTCGGTGAAAACCGCGGTGTAGCGCGAACGCAACTCCTGAATCTGCAGCCCACCTGCGGTCACCCGCCCATAAAGCGCCCACATGATCCAGGCATTGATGCCCATGCACGCCACGCAGACCAGCGCCATGGTGATGTCAATCACCGCTATCGCACATAGAGCACCTGCAAAAAGCAGGCTGTTCCGCAGTGACACGGTCAGGTTGGTGGATAGCCCTGCCTGGATCACCGACACGTCTGAAATCAGGCGCGACACGCTTCGTTCGTGCGAACTCAGCGAATCAATCGGGCGCCGCATCAGAGCCTCGAAGAAGCGGCGGCGTAGCGAAAAGGCGATCCGTTCAGAAGCCACCATCGAGGTATAGGTGAAGATGGATGCCACTACACCTTGTACTACCAACAGTACACCCAACATGGCGATAGATGGCCAGACCGCATCGATGGAAGCTCCCACATTGGAAGTGTCGATGCGCGCTGCCACGTCGCCGAGAAGCTTTGGTGCCACCAGGATCAGTGCGCTCGCCAACAGAATCAGCAGGATCGACAGGGCGTACAACCGCCATTGTTGGCTGGCCAGTCGCACCAGCGCGAGATGCGCGTTCATGCAGCACCCCGCAGGGGCAGCGGTCGCAGGCCCGCGTCCTGGACGGCGAGTGCGTGCACCGTGAATGGGAGGTGGAACTGGAGATCCAGATCATCCGGGATGACGTTCTTCTTGTTCAGCATGTTCACATGGCCGTAGCTGCCATTGGACCGCCGCTGTAGCCGGATGAACTCCATGCCAATATCCAAATAGTCGGAGCGGCAACCGCAGTGAAGAAGCGCACACAGCAGTGTGCAGGCGGTATCGAATCGATACTTCCGCAGATCAGACAGGGCAATCAACGCCAGGCACTCGGCAAGGTCCGGATCAAGCCGATGCGGTTGGGCCATCAGCTCGTACGCATAGGCAACAAGCTGAGGAGGGGCCCATTGCAGAACCTCAACCGCATCCGGAGACAGGGGTAGCTGCGATGACACCTCGACGCGAGGCGCTGACAGCAGCGACTCGATATACCGCGCGCGCCCCGAGTGCGGCCCGGGCACTCGCGCGAACTGCGCCGCGATTTCGCCGCGCGCGCGCGCAATGCCCGCCCAATGTGACCGCACGGGAAGCGCAGCGGCTACACGCAGGACCATCGCCGGGTCCAGCGCATCCAGGATCGCGCCCTGGTCCGTGCACAGATAGTGATCGAGCGCTGCCAGCGCAGCACTGGAGAGCGCGCCCGCTCCGCCCCCAGCCGCAAGCGCCCTTCGTTCGAGATAGAGAAGCCCCAGCGTAGCCGAGAAGGACGATGCGATAAGCCGCGTATCCCGCGAAACTGCGGACGCGTGCTTGAGCAGATAGCGCACAGTGGCTTCTTCATCCGAAAGAGCGAAATCCTGAACCTGATTCATACCCGTTGCTCCGATTCCATGCACCTGATGCAGGCAATGCTTGCCTGTAGACGAAGACCAAGCTGTGCCATTGCGGCAAACTCTTCATCCTGCGGGCGCGCCTGCTGAAGGGGGACCAGCTCACCGGTCCTTGCCGAATGATTCACGCAGGCCACAACGGCAGCGTACGCTGCCGCGCGCAGTGCTGGCGGCGCGCCCAGCATTCCGGCCAGCGATCGCAACGTAGCCACCCATGCGACAGCCCCTTCCCGCAGGGCCTCGTACAACATCACAGATCCCCACCGCACCGGGAAGCAGCCGGCATCAACCACCCGCTCCTGAACCAACGCGTCGAGCCTGACCAGCGTCAGGATGTCGCCCTCACCGTAGTAGCCGTGCAACAGACGGCTGTCCAGAACAGTGCTGGCCACCGCGCGCTTGCTCCATGGATCAGGTGGCTCGTCCCGCCCCAGTGGCGATGCCAGGTTCGCGTCCAATGACAGCCGCGCCAGTGGGCTCATTTCACAACGCGCAAGACAGCCGTGGAAGATGGCGTCCACGGCACGACGATCCAGCAGGCTGAAATCCGGCCGGGATGCAGCCAGCCGCACCATCGCCGAGAGTGACGATGAATGATCGCGCTTGGCTGATGCGTAGTCATGCAGCCGCCCATTACGCAACAGTATCAGTACGCGCGCGGCGAACAACTCGCGCAGCCGTACCAGCGCATCTGATCGCCCAGCCAGAATGAGATACTGAGCAACCACGCCGACGCTGGCCAAGACGGATTCACAGTGATGCTCCCCCAGGTCGTCAAGCAGCTCACGCGACTGCAGTTCGCAGAGGTCGACCAGTGACAGGATGCCCATCCTTACTCCCCGCGCAAACCAAGCAGAATGGAGGCCACCAAAGTGGTGTGATAGACCTCAAGGAACTTGGCGCTACCACAGGCGGCGCGCTCGATCGATCGGGTGGAAGACGGAACACACCCGTCCGGCGCCATCCCCGCCAGGATCTTCGCCATTGCCGCAGTACACAGCCGCTGCTCGAAGCCGTTGAGTGAAAGGCGGCAGATTCGAACACAGATCAGAAGCTCACCCAGTACATCATTGTTGTCACCGCGCAGCAGCATGGCGACCAGGACCATCAAGGTCCGCCGCAGACGCCCATCGGCTACGCCTGACGTGAGCGGGTCCAGCTCGATCGCGCCCATGTCGGTAAGGTAGAAAAGCGCATGTGTCAGCGAGTAGATGTCATTGACCGTATAGCTGCATGGGTTCTTTCCCAGACCGAACGCGGTCAGCGCAAAACCTGCATCGAGCGCACCACGATCGCCATCCGACACGACCTTGGACATCATGTAGTGATAGTCCATGTCGCGAAAGGGAATGCGCAGAACGGAATGGAAATATCCGCTGGCGCGCGCGCGCAGGAACTGCGCGCGGAGACCGGGTATCGGCACCGCGTGCAGGTCAAGTAGATCCATGGCCATGGCAACGCAGACCGATGAGGACGGGTCTTCGGCCATCAGCGCCTCCCACTCGAACTCACGCGCCGCCCGCAGCGTACGCTGCTCCAACGCGATGAATTCAGGTGACGCGAGCCCCAGCCGGTGCAGGATCAGAACGAGGTATATCAGTTCACAGAGTGGCTTGGAACGCCACGCCAGCGTGTCCTTGTCCTCGCGGTAGTGGTGCGCGGGAAAGTACGGCTGATAGTTCTCTATGTGCTTCAGATGCCAGTCAAGTGTACGCGCCAGCCGGGTCGGCTCTACCTGCTCTACGATGATGCAGTTCACTTCACATCCCTGTTCAGCGTGTTGCGGATGCCGAGCGGGGGCGGCGCCCCCACTCGGCAGGGGTATTAATCGGGGTCGTGCACGATGAACGTGAAGTTCGAGTTGGTGATGATGGTGACGCTCGGGGTGGCGTCATCGATGTCCTCGATCTCCACGGCGGCCAGCGCATCGGATTCGTAGTTGAAATTGATCATGGTTCTTCCTTGTGATTTGAATGAAGAGACGGAAAGAAGGTCTTGCGACCTTGCCTTCTTACTCCGGGTCCCGGGTGATGAAGATGAGGTTCTCGCCTACGATGACGGCCTGGCTCGGCGCGGCGATGTCGGCTTCCATTGCTTCTGCGTCGGTGAAGGAAATGGCAGTACTGTCTTCCAGGAAATTCATCATTGAATGTATCTCTGTCCATGGTTCAATCCGGAACGGCTCCGGCAGCCAATCGTTGAATCAATGTGCTGATTCAAGCGAATTCTTCGCACCCCAGCCTGCATGCGGCCACGCATTGTCTGCTCCTGCGCTCAATGCGCGCTTGAAGGCGCGACCATCACTACAAACAGCCTTTGGCCAGTGATGGAATTCAGACTGTGCCCAGCTGCTTTTTGAAGCACGGCTTAACGTGTGTCAATACGATTTCAGATCGAGCGCATGGGCATTGGCTGCCCTTCAATAGGCTCAATCCATTGACTATCAGTAGCTTGCGTCAGCATGTGCGTAGTGCGAGACACAGATGGTCAGAGTTGCTCACCCAGCGGACGCCAAGGCGGGCGGGCGGATTGTTTGAACTGATCGCGGATTCTCGTCTCGGTGAGCTGGCTGAGGCACTCTTCCGCCTGCCGTCTTGACTAAGCTGCAGCGGAGCGATATTTCTGTTCACCTCGCTTTTCATGGATGGAAGGTAGGTCATGCATTTTTCAAGGAGGGTGCGGATAGCCCGCCTCAGCGCGGGAATGACGCAGCAGGCGCTGGCGCAGCGACTGTGCGTGACACGAACCGCGATCGCGAACTGGGAAGGCACTGCACGAGGGCGACCTGCAACGGACCGCATACTGCGTCTTGCAGTGGTTACCGGCGTGTCATTCGAATGGCTGGCCACTGGGCGTGGAGCCCCTGGAGTGGTGGAGCCGGACGCAGCGCCTCCGGCCGAGGTCGAGATGATCCACGATCCACTGGAGATGCGCGTTCTGCATGCATTTCGATCGCTGCCTCAGCAGGAGCTGCTGCGAGCTGTCCATTGGATGGAACGTCGGTGCGGCCTGTCGAATGTGGGCACCTGAACAGCGCTCATGGCTGATGGCCGATGTGCGGCGAGTCCCGCACGCACGTGCCCGGCCCGTGCGCTACGCCACGCCCAAGAGAACGCCAAGAAAAAACCCGCCATGCGGCGGGTTCTTTCATGTTACGAATCGCACGATCAATGGCCGCCAGCAGACGCGGCACCGGCACCGGCGCCAAACGGCGGCTTGGCCAGCCACAGGAACGCGATGATCGCCAGGAAGGTCCAACCCAGCAGGTAGAAGATGTCGTTGAACGCCATCTGCGAGGCCTGGTGGTTGATCATGTTGTTGAGCACCGCGGCGCCATGCTGCAGGTCGCCCTGCCCCATCGCGGTCACCTGGTCCTGCATGCCCGGCTGGTAGGCCGAGATGTGTTCGGTCAGGTCGGCGTGGTGCACCTGGGTACGCCGCGCCCACAACCACGTGGTCAACGATGCGGCGAAGCTGCCACCCAAGGTACGCAGGAAGGTGGCCAGGCCAGAGCCCGCCGCGATCTCGCGACCGTCCAGGTCCGACAGCAGGATCTGCAGCACCGGCATGAAGAACAGCGCCACGCCAATACCCATGATCAGCTGCACGCCGGCCACGTGTGCGTAGTCCACCTGCAGGTTGAAGTCCGAGCGCATGAAGCTGGTGAAGGACAGGAACACGAACGCAAACGACGCGATCATCCGCATGTCGAAGCGCGAGGCGTACTTGCCAACGAACGGGGTCATGATCACCGGCAGGATGCCGATCGGCGCCGTGGCCAGGCCCGCCCAGATGGCGGTGTAGCCCATGTCACGCTGCAGCCATTGCGGGATCAGCAGCGACACGCTGAAGAACGCCGCGTAGGCCACCACCATCGCCAGCGTACCGGCGCGGAAGTTGCGGTGACGGAACAGCTTCAGGTCGACGATCGGGTCCTTGTCGGTCAGTTCCCAGATCAGGAACACCGCCAACGCCACCACCGCCACGCAGGCCAGCACTACGATCTTGGTCGACGCGAACCAGTCTTCGTCGTTGCCCAGATCCAGCACCAGCTGCAGCGCGCCCACACCGATCACCAGGGTGACCAGGCCGACGTAGTCCATCTTCGGCTTTTCAATCTGCTCCGGGCGGCCCTTCAACTGGTTGCCCACCACCAGCGCGGCGAAGATGCCCAGCGGCACGTTGATCAGGAAGATCCATTCCCAACTGTAGTTGTCGGTGATCCAGCCGCCCAGGATCGGGCCGCAGATCGGCGCCACCACGGTGATCATCGCCAGCAGGGCAAGCGCCTGCCCACGTTTCTCGCGTGGATAGATCGACACCAGCAGCGACTGGGTGATCGGGTACATCGGGCCGGCCACGAAGCCCTGCAGGGCACGCGATACCACCAGCATGCCCATGCTCTGCGCCAGGCCGCACAGCAGCGAGGTGATGACGAAGGCCAGCGTGGCCCAGATGAACAGCTTGCGCTCACCGAAGCGACGGCTGAGCCAACCGGTCAGCGGCAGCGCGATGGCCGTGCTGACCGCGAACGAGGTGATGACCCAGGTAGCCTGCTGCGAACTGGCGCCCAGGTTACCGGCGATGGTGGGCAGCGAAACGTTGGCGATGGTGGTGTCGAGCACCTGCATGAACGAGGCCATCGCCAGGCCCACGGTGCACAGGGCCACGCTGGGCGGCAGGAATCCGGCGGCCGCACCCGGCGCCGCCGGTGCGCCCGGCGTTCCGGGCGCGGCTGGAGCTTGTGCGGACATGGCCGACCTCAGCTCGCCTTGGCCTGCTGCGGCAGGTTGCCCTGGATGATCGTATGGATCACCTCGTCGGCATCGTGCAACTGCTTGGCATACACATCGGTGTCGAACACGGTGCCCTTGGCGGCAGCGGTCGGCAGCACTTCACCCTTCTGGTCGCGCAGGCTCACTTCGGCCTTCATCGACAGGCCAATGCGCAGCGGGTGTTCGGCCAGCTGCTTGGCATCGATGGCAATGCGCACCGGCACGCGCTGCACGATCTTGATCCAGTTGCCGCTGGCATTCTGCGCCGGCAGCAGTGAGAACGCCGAACCGGTGCCCAGGCCCAGGCTCTGGATGCGGCCGGTGTACTTCACATCACCGGCATACAGGTCCGACTTCAGCTCCACTTCCTGGCCCAGGCGCATGTGGCGCAGCTGGGTTTCCTTGAAGTTCGCTTCCACCCACATCTGCTCGGTCGGCACCACGGCCATCAGGGCATTGCCCGGCTGCACGCGCTGGCCCACCTGCACCGAACGACGGGCAACGTAGCCGGTCACCGGCGCAACGATGCCGGCGCGGGCGTTGTTGAGGAAGGCCTGGCGCAGCTGCGCGGCGGCCGCCTGCACGTCCGGCTGGGTGGCGATCACGGTGTCATCGACCAGCGCGCGGTTGCGCTCGACGGTCTCGCGCGAACCGGCCACGGCCGCTTCGGCGGCGGCCAGCTCGTCGCGGGCGTGGGCCAGTTCTTCGTTGGAAATGGCGCCGGTGGCGGCCAGGTCCTTGCGGCGGGCGAAGTCTTCGCGCACGCGCTTCAGGGTCACCTGGCGGGCGTTCAAGTCCGCCTGGGCACCTTCCACGCTGCGGTACAGGCCACGGGTCTGGCGCACGGTCTTGGCCAGGTTGGCTTCGGCCTGCTGCAGCGCCACCGAGGTGTCGGCCGGATCCAGCTGCACCAGCAGCTGGCCGCGCTCCACGCGCATGCCGTCATCGGCATTGATGGCGACCACGGTGCCGGGCACCAGCGGGGTGATCTGCACCAGGTTGCCCTGCACGTAGGCGTCGTCGGTTTCTTCGAACCAGCGACCGAACATGAAGTACCACAGCGCCAGTGCCGCAAGCAGCAGCACGACGATCACGAACAGGCCGCGCAGCAGGTTGCCGCGGCGGTTGGGGGCGGCGGGTGCCGCAGGAGTCTGGGTCTGGCTCATGGCAGGAATCTTCAGGAATGCGAGGAATCGGAATGGGAGGCGACCGGTGCGCGGTCGGCGTCGCTGGGCTGGAAACCACCACCCAGCGCCTTGCTCAGGCGCACCGAGGTCTGCACCTGCTGCGACTGCAGGCCGGCCAGCTGCTGCTGCGACTGCAGCAGGGTGGACTGCGCGCTCAGCACGTCCAGGTAGCTGCCGATGCCGGCGCGGTAGCGCTGCTGGGCGATATCGAAGGCGGCACGGGCGGTATCCACCGCCTGCTGCTGCGACTGCGCCTGCTGGCCCAGCGAGCGCACCGCGTTGACCTGGTCGGCCACGTCGCGCAGCGCATCCAGCACGGCCTGGTTGTAGTTGGCCACGGCCAGGTCGTACTGCGCATCGGTGTTGGCCAGGTTCGCGCGCAGCTTGCCGCCTTCGAAGATCGGCAGGCTCAGCGCCGGGCCGATGTAAGCGAAGGTGGAACTGCTCTGCAGCAGGTCACCCACGTTCGGCGCCACCACGCCGGCCAGCGCGGTCAGGTTGAAGCTCGGGTAGAACTTGGTCTTGGCCACCTTGATCTGCTTGTCGGCCGCTTCCACGCGCCAGCGCGCGGCGACGATGTCCGGGCGACGGCCCAGCAGCTCGCTGGGCAGCACGCCCGGCAACTGCAGGGCGAGCGGGTTCAGCGGCTGCGGGCGTTCGATCGACAGGCCACGGTCCGGGCCCTTGCCGACCAGCGCGGCCAGTGCGGTGCGGCCGGCGTCGATACGCTGCTGGGCGGCCTGCAGCTGCTGCTGCGCGGCCGGCACGCGGGCCTCGGCCTGGCGCACCTGCAGGTCGCTGTCGATGCCGGCGCGGCGGCGCTGGCGGGTCAGCTCCAGCGACTTCTGCGAACGCGCCAGTTCTTCCTCGGCCACATCGTTGAGCTGCCACGCATAGGCCAGTTCGGCGTAGGCCTGGGCAATGCCGGTGGACAGGTTCAGGCGTGCCGCCTGCGCGTCGACGGTGGCCGCGTGTGCGCCATCCACGGCCGCTTCCCAGGCGGCGCGCTTGCCGCCCCACAGGTCGATGCCGTAGCTGAAATCGAAGGCGACCTGGCCGCTGCCGCCGTAATGGCCGCCCACTTCATCGCCCACCATCGATTCGGGCAGGCGCACACCGGTGTAGCCACCGGACACCGACAGGCTGGGCAGGCGATCAGCACGTGCGGTGCCGACCTGCGACTGGGCCTGGCGCAGGCGCGCGTCGGCCGCGTCCAGACTGGGGTGGCTGGCCAGCCCTTCGGCAATCAGCGCATCCAGCTGCGCGTCACCGAAGGCCTTCCACCAGTCCTGGGCGGGGAAGCCGGCCGCGCTCAGGTCGCTGTCGGCCAGGGTGCGTTCGCTGTGCAGGCTGTCCACGTCCAGGACGTGGCCCTGCGGGGTCAGGCCGCGGCTGCTGGCGCAGGCGGCCAGGGCCAGGGCCAGCGCAGATACCAGCAGCGCACGCCCGGACCGGCGGAGAGTAAGGGACGGGATCGGGTTCATGGGGTCGTCAGGGAATCGCGGATACGGGTCAGGAGGGACAACAACAGCGCGCGTTCGTCAGCGGACAGATCGCGCAGGGCGAAATCCATCACCGCGTTGCCGCGCTTCTGCAGCCGTGCCCACAGGGCGCGGCCTTCATCGGTCAGCACGATCTGCAGCGCCCGGCGGTCCTGCGCATGCGGCTCGCGGCGCACGCAGCCCAGCGCTTCCAGCTTGTCCAGCAGGCGGGTCACCGCGCTGGGCACCTGGTCGATGGCCTGGGCCAGTTCGTTGGCCGTGCACGGGGCCATGCGCGCCAGCAGCTTCAGGCCGATGTAATGGGTGAAGCCGATGCCGAGGTCTTCTTCGGCCATGGACGCATCGAGCTGGCGGACCAGGCCGTCGCGCACCTGGCGCAGCAGCAGGCCAAAGCTGGGGGGGCCGAAGCCGGCCGGGGTCGTGGGAGGACAGATCATGGGAGAGCATTTTCTTCCAAAAAAAATATTTCTCAATGGAAATATTCGATCTGGCATCAAATGCTGTGTTGCAGCAATGGGCTGGATTCGATGAAGGCGCACACCTTAATGGGCCTCTAGGCTGGCCCGGTAGTACAATCCAGCCAATGAATGTCACATTCCAGCCACCCCCGGCGCGCGTGAACGCCGGTGAACCGGGCCCACCCACCCTGCTGCGCGAGGTGGCGCTGGACTGGTTCGAGCGCAACGATGGCCCGCCGATCATCGCCTTCCGCTTCGACAGCCCACAGGGCCTGGCCCGTGAAGTGGACTGGCACCACCATGCGCGGGCGCAGCTGATCTGCGTGGAACGCGGCCTGCTGACCACCCGCACCTCGCACGGCACCTGGTCGCTGGCGCCGGGTTCGGCCGGCTGGATGCCGCCGCTGGAAGCCCACACGGTCAGCCTGGACGGGCCGATGCGCGGCTGGGGCATGGCCCTGGCCGCGCCCCTATGCAGCGACCTGCCCGCCGACCCCTGCGTGCTGGGCTTGTCACGGCTGGCCCAGGCGGTGGCCGAGCGCATCTGTGAGTGGCCGCTGGAATACGAAGGCAGCGAGGACCGCCGCCACATCATCCAGGTCATGCTGGATGAGATCCGCAACGCGCCCCGCCAGCGCATGCACCTGCCCATGCCGCGTGACCGGCGCCTGCTGAAGATCGCCTCGCAGCTGCTGGCCGAACCGTCCGACGAGCGCAGCCTGGCCGACTGGGCACACTGGGCCGGGCTGTCGCCGCGCAGCCTGACCCGGCACTTCCGCGACGAGACCACCCTCAGCTTCGCCCAGTGGCGGCAGCAGGCGCGGCTGGCCGAGGCCCTGCGCCGGCTGAGCGAGGGCCACAGCGTGGCCGACATCGCCCACGCACTGGGCTTCAGCAGCGCCAGCGCCTTCGTCACCGTGTTCCGCCGCCACTTCGGCCTGCCCCCCGGGCGCTACCTGGCCCGGGTCGGCAATGGCCTGGAATCGACCCTGGACCCCGCGCGCGGCTTGGCATCCCCCGCCGCATCCGGATAATCAGCGTATTGAGAGCGCCGACCGCCGTCTTCGCCTCCCGACATAGGTAACAACGCCGCATGACCGAACTTGCCCGCCCCGTGTTCCACGGTTTCGAACAACTGCCGCTGCGCGAGTACGCCGAACGCGCTTACCTCGACTACTCCATGTACGTGGTCCTGGACCGCGCCCTGCCGTTCATCGGCGACGGCCTGAAGCCGGTGCAGCGCCGCATCATCTATTCGATGAGCGAGCTGGGCCTGAACGCCGCGTCCAAGCCGAAGAAGTCCGCGCGTACCGTCGGTGACGTCATCGGTAAGTACCACCCGCACGGCGACAGCGCCTGCTACGAAGCACTGGTGCTGATGGCCCAGCCGTTCTCGTACCGCTACCCGCTGATCGAAGGCCAGGGCAACTTCGGTTCCAGCGACGACCCGAAGTCGTTCGCGGCCATGCGCTACACCGAATCCAAGCTGACCCCGATCGCCGAAGTGCTGCTGGGCGAGCTGGGCCAGGGCACCACCGACTGGGCGCCGAACTTCGACGGCACGCTGCAGGAACCGACCTGGATGCCGGCGCGGCTGCCGCACCTGCTGTTGAACGGCACCACCGGCATTGCCGTGGGCATGGCCACCGACGTGCCGCCGCACAACCTCAACGAGATCGTCAGCGCCCTGCTGCACCTGCTGGACGATCCCGACGCCAGCGTGCGCGACCTGTGCGAACACGTGAAGGGCCCGGACTATCCGTCCAACGCCGAGATCATCACCGCGGCCAACGACCTGCGCAACATGTACGAAACCGGCAACGGCAGCGTGCGTGCACGTGCGACCTTCACCAAGGAAGCCAACAACATCGTGGTGACCGCGCTGCCGTTCCAGGTGTCGCCGTCGAAGGTGATCGAACAGATCGCCGCGCAGATGCGCGCCAAGAAGCTGCCGTGGCTGGAAGACATCCGCGATGAATCCGACCACGCCAACCCGGTGCGCGTGGTGCTGGTGCCGCGTTCCAACCGCGTGGACGCCGAACAGCTGATGGGCCACCTGTTCGCCACCACCGACATGGAGCGCAGCTACCGCGTAAACCTGAACGTGATCGGCCTGGACGGGCGTCCGCAGGTGAAGAACCTGAAGACCCTGCTGAGCGAGTGGCTGGCATTCCGCAGCAGCACCGTCACCCGCCGCCTGCAGCACCGCCTGCAGAAGGTCGAGCGCCGCCTGCACCTGTTGGAAGGCCTGCTGGTGGCGTTCCTGAACCTGGACGAGGTGATCCACATCATCCGTACCGAGGACGAACCGAAGGCGGCGCTGATCGCGCGCTTCGGGCTGTCCGAAGACCAGGCCGAGTACATCCTGGAAACCAAGCTGAAGCAGCTGGCCCGCCTGGAAGAAATGAAGATCCGCGGCGAGCAGGACGAGCTGGCCAAGGAACGCGAGAAGATCCTCAGCATCCTGGACAGCAAGGCCAAGCTGAAGAAGCTGATCCGCGACGAGCTGCAGGCCGATGCCAAGAAGTTCGGCGACGCGCGCCGTTCGCCGCTGGTGCAGCGCCAGGCCGCGCAGGCCATCGACGAAACCGAGCTGGTGCCCAGCGAGCCGATGACCGTGGTGCTGTCGGAGAAGGGCTGGATCCGAGCCGCCAAGGGCCACGACGTCGATGCGTCCGCCCTGTCCTACCGCGATGGCGACGCCCTGCAGGGCGCCGTGCGCGCACGCAGCACCCAGCAGGTCGCGTTCCTGGACAGCGAAGGCCGCGCCTATTCCACGCCGGTGCATACCCTGCCCTCGGCGCGCGGCAATGGTGAACCGCTCACCGGCCGCTTCTCGCCGGCGCCGGGCACCAGCTTCGTCACCTTGGCCAGCGCCGAACCGGACACCCGCTTCGTGCTGGCGTCCACCCACGGCTACGGCTTCGTCACCCGCTTCGAGAACCTGATCGGCCGCAACAAGGCCGGCAAGGCCATGCTGAACCTGTCGGCCGGCTCGTCGGTACTGACCCCGGCGGTGGTGGCCAACGTGGCCACCGACCGCATTGTGGCGGTCACCAGCTCGGGCAACCTGCTGGCGATCACCGCCAGCGACCTGCCGGAACTGGACAAGGGCAAGGGCAACAAGATCATCGAGATCCCCAAGGCCAAGCTCGCCACCGAGCGCGTGGTGGCCGTGGTGGCCATCAGCCCGGGGCAGACCCTGCAGGTGCGCAGTGGCCAGCGCACCATGGGCCTGAAGTTCAACGAACTGGAAGCCTACCTGGGCGCCCGCGCCACCCGCGGCCACCTGCTGCCGCGCGGCTGGCAGAAGGTCGAAGGTCTGTCGGTGGAGTGACGGCGCGGGGTCGGATCCCTTTCCCATGGAAAGGGCTCTGACCCCGGCCCCGCGACCCCGGCCCCCCGCTTCGGTAGGTGTCAACCTTGGTTGACACGCCCCGGCGGCCAGCAGACACGAAAAAGCCGGGGCATTCCCCGGCTTTTTCGTTTGTCGGCTGGCGGGCGGCGGAGCGGCTGGCTGGCGAAAGCGGGCGCGCGATGCTCCAGTGCTGGCGGGCGACAGAACGTTGTAGAGTCGAGCCATGCTCGACTCGGATCCAACAGCAGCCGAGCATGGCTCGGCTCTACATGAAGCGAAGCAGCCGGGCATGGCCCGGCGCCACCTGCAGATCAATGCGCCGGGGCGCCGCCGCTTTCGATCTTGCTCAGCTGGTACAGCTCCAGGCCGATGCGCTTGATCAGGCCCAGCTGCTGTTCCAGCCACCAAGCGTGGTCTTCTTCGGTGTCCTTCAACTGCGCCAGAAGGATGTCGCGGCTGACGTAATCGCCGTTCTCCTCGCACAGCTTCATGCCGGCCGCCAGGTTGTTGCGCACGGCGTACTCGGTGTCCAGGTCCTTCTGCAGCATCTCTTCCACGGTCTTGCCCGGCTCGCTGGCGTGCGGGCGCATGTCCGGGTCGCCGCCCAGGAACAGGATGCGGCGCAGCAGGGCATCGGCGTGCTGGGTTTCCTCTTCCATCTCGTGGTTCAGGCGTTCGTACAGCGCGAACAGGCCCTGGTCCTCGTAGCGGCGGGAATGGATGAAGTACTGGTCGCGGGCAGCAAGTTCGCCGCGCAGCAGTTCCTTCAGGCAGGCGATGACGTCCGGATTGCCTTTCATGGGGGGAGCTCCTGTGAATCGATGGCGCCCATGGTGCCCCATCTGAAATCACGGTGATCTAATCAGAATCAGTCGCAGTTGCGCTCGCGATGCGGCCGGTCACCGGCTGTGGCTAGAATCGGGGTTCACCTGCTCACGGGCCCTGTCCATGCGTCGTTGGCTGCTGCGGTTGTTGTGGTGTGTGCTGGCCCTGGTGGTACTGGCCAGCCTGGCGATCTGGCTGCTGCTGCGCGGCAGCCTGGCCGAGCTGGACGGCGAACGTGCCCTGCCGGGCCTGTCCGCGGCCGTCAGCGTGGAGCGCGACGCGCGGGGCGTGGTCACCATCACCGCGGGCAACCAGACCGACGCCATGCGCGCACTGGGCCGCGTGCACGCGCAGGAGCGTTACTTCGAAATGGACCTGATGCGGCGCAGTGCCGCCGGCGAGCTGTCCGCCCTGTTCGGGCCGGCGGCCATCGAGGCCGACAAGCGCATGCGCGTGCACCGCCTGCGCGCGCGCACCGACGCCCATCTTGCGCAGGCGCTGGGCAGCCAGCCGGCCGTGGTGCAGGCCTACGTGGCCGGCGTGAACGAAGGGCTGGCCGCGCTGCCGGTGCGGCCGTGGGCCTACCTGCTGCTGCGCCAGGCGCCACGGCCCTGGCAGGCCAGCGACAGTGTGCTGGCCGGGCTGGCCATGTATGCCGACCTGCAGGACCCGGCCAACCAGAACGAACTGGCGCTGGCGCGCATCCGCGCGGCGGTGCCGCCGGCGCTGTACACGCTGCTGGCCCACGACGGCAGCCAGTGGGATGCACCGCTGCTGGGCGAACCGCGCGGCAACGCGGCCCTGCCCGATGCCACCCAGCTGGACCTGCGCACGCTTGCCGCCGTGCCCGCCACCGGCGCGGCGGACGCCGATGCCGTGGGCAGCAACAACTTCGCAGTGGATGGCACGCTGACCCGCGACGGCCGCGCCATCGTGGCCGACGACATGCATCTGGGCCTGCGCGCGCCGGCGCTCTGGTTCCGCGTGCGGCTGCGCTATCCCGATCCCGGTGCACCGGGCGGCCGGGTCGACATCAGCGGCTTCTCGCTGCCGGGCGTGCCGGCGGTGATCGTGGGCAGCAACGGCCACGTGGCCTGGGGCTTCACCAACAGCTACATCGACACGGCCGACTTCCGCCGCGAACCGGCCGATGCGGCCGTGACCGTGCACGAAGAACGCATCGACGTGGCTGGGCAGGCGCCGGTCCGCTTCCCGGTGCGCGAAAGCGCCTGGGGGCCGATCGTGCACACCCATGCAGACGGCAGCGGCGACGCGCTGCGCTGGGTCGCGCAGCTGCCGGGTGCGGTGCGCATGGATTTCGCCGACATGGCCCGCGCTGGCACGCTGCAGCAGGCGCTTCAGGTGGCCGACCATGCAGGCATTCCGGCGCAGAACCTGGTCATTGCCGATCGCAGCGGGCGTATCGCCTGGCGCCTGGTGGGCGCACGTCCCGACCGCGGCTTGGGCTGCCTGCCACAGGGATTCAACGACAACCTGGACACGCCCGACTGCGCGCCCTGGGGCATCCGCAGCGATGCCGCTCCGGCGCTGATCGACCCGCTTGAGCATCGGCTGTGGACCGCCAACAGCCGGGTGGTGGACGAACAACGACTGGCCACCGTCGGCAATGGCGGTTACGACCTGGGCGCACGGGGCCAGCAGATCCGCGACCTGCTGGTCGCGCGCGATCGCTTCGACGAACACGCGCTGCTGGCCATCCAGCTGGATGATCGGGCGGTATTCCTGCAGCGCTGGTGGGCGCTGCTGCAGGAGGTGACCGCCAACAGCAGCGACCCTGCGCTGCAACGGCTGCATGCGGCCAACGCGCACTGGGACGGCCGCGCATCAGTGGGTTCGGTCAGCTACCGCATCACCCGTGGCTTCCGCGGCAAGGTGCTCGATGCCGTGGAGGGCGCCCTGCTGGCACCGGCCAAGGCGCAGCTGGGCGATGACTTCCTGCCGCCGCGGCTGGCGCAGCTGGAAGGCGTGGTCTGGCCGATGCTGGAACAGCGCCCGGCGAATCTGCTGCCGCCGGGCGTGGCCAGCTGGGATGACCTGCTGGCCACGGCCGCACGCGAACTGGAGGCCGACCTGTCGCAGCAAGGGCCGCTGCAGGAGCGCACCTGGGGCGAACGCAACACCGCGGCGATCTGCCAGCCGGTGGCGCGCGCCCTGCCCGCCTTTGCCCAGCGCTGGCTGTGCATGCCAGCCGATCCGCTGCCCGGCGACCGTGACATGCCGCGTGTGCAGGGGCCGAACTTCGGCGCATCGCAGCGCATGGTGGTGTCGCCCGGCAACGAAGCCGACGGCATCGTGCACATGCCCGGCGGGCAGAGCGGGCACCCGCTGTCACCGTACTGGGGCGCCGGCCACGAAGACTGGGTACACGGCCGCCCGACCCCGTTCCTGCCAGGCCCCGCGCAGCACACCATGACCCTGGTGCCAGCCAGGTAACCGTAGCGTCGAGCTTGCTCGACTGCTTTTGTTGTAGAGCCGAGCCGTGCTCGGCTGGTTCTGGTTCAGTCGAGCAAGCTCGACTCTACAAGAGCGGAAGTCGAGCATGGCTCGACTCTACAAAAGCTACCGCGCGGTGCGGCGGCGCTCGATCAGGTTCAGCAGTGGCCCGGTCATCGCGGTGGTCACCAGCGCCATGATCACCAGCACCGCGAACAAGCGATCGCCCAGCAGGCCCAGTTCGTAGCCCAGGTTCAGCACGATCAGCTCCATCAAGCCGCGGGTGTTCATCAGCGCGCCCAGGCGCCAGGCCTCGCGGCTGGGCATGCCGGTGCTGCGCGCGGCACTGAAGGTGCCCAGCAGCTTGCCCGCCGTGGCCACCGCAATCACCACCACGCACAGCAGGATGTCCTGGGTCTGCAGCGCATCGGCGCGCATGCGCAGGCCGGTCATGGCGAAGAACAGCGGCAGCAGCAGGGTCACCGCGAACGGTTCCACCCGCGCCATCAGCAGGTGCCGCAGCTGCTCGTTGGACGACACCGCCACGCCGGCGGCGAACGCACCGAACAAGGCATGGATACCCAGCATTTCGGTCACCAGCGCGCTGGCCAGGGCCAGCAGCAGGATGCCCAGCAACCAGCGCCCCTCGCGCCCGGCAACAATCTGCTGGCGCGCGAACCAGGGCTTCACCACGCCCAGCATGATCGCCACGAACAGCACCACGCACACCAGGTTCAGGCTGGCCGTCAGCCAGCCGGTGGCCTGCGCGGCAGCCACGATCAATGCCAGCAGGCACCACGCCGTGGCATCGCCCAGTGCAGCGCAGGCAATGGCGGTCTGCCCCAGCGGGCTGTGGGTGATGCCGCGGTCGGCCAGGATGCGCAGCAGCACCGGGAAAGCGGTGATGCTCATCGACACGCCCACGAACAGCGCGAACGCGGTGAAGCCCACGCCCTGCGGCCCATGCTGCGGGTACAGCCACACCGCCAGCAGCACGCCCAGCACGAATGGCACGGCAATGCCGGCGTGGCTGACGGTGAACGCGAACCGGCGGCGCCCGCGCAGTGCGCCCAGGTCCAGTTCGGCACCGGCCACCAGCAGGAACATCAACACGCCCAACTGGCTGAGCATGCCCAGCGGCCCCAGCGACGCGGCCGGGAACAGCAGGCCATGGACCTGCGGCAGCAGACTGCCCAGCAGCAGCGGCCCCATCATCAGGCCGGCCGCCATTTCACCGATCACCGCCGGTTGCCCCAGGCGCTTGAGCAGCGCGCCGGCACCCTTGGCCACCAGCAGCAGCACCAGCAGCTGCAGCAGGAACAGCCCCAGCGGCGAGGTCAGGTGATGGGCCCAATCGGCGCCGACCACGGCTTCGGCCTTGGCCGCCGCCACCGGCACGCCCGGGCCGGCATAGCGGGCCAGCAACAGGCCGGCCAGCAGCGGAAGCGCGGCCCAGGCCAGGTAGCGCCACCCCCATTTCATCGGCGGCGCGTGGCCTCCGTTCTGTACGTCCATGAACATTCCCCAATGCGCAGGGGGCCGATGATACTTGCTTGCGCCGGGCATGGCCCGGCGCTACCGGTCATCGCTCAGGCCAGGGCCTGTTCGTGCACGCCGGCGATGGCGCGGCCGGACGGATCGGCGGCCGCGGCGAAGCTGGCATCCCAGGCGATGGCCGCCGGCGACGAACAGGCAATCGACTTGCCGCCTGGCACGGTTTCCGCGGCGGCATGGCTGGGGAAGAACTGCTCGAACAGGTGGCGGTAGTAGTACGCCTCCTTGGTCTGCGGCGGGTTGTGCGGGAAGCGCTTGTCGGCGGCCGCCAGCACGCGGTCGCTCACCTGCGCTTCGGCATGTGCCTTCAGCCCGTCGATCCAGCCGTAACCCACGCCATCGCTGAACTGCTCCTTCTGCCGCCACAGGATGCTGTCGGGCAGGTAGCCATCGAAGGCCTCGCGCAGTACCGCCTTCTCGATGCGGCGGCCACCGAAACCGGCGCCGACCATCTTGTGGGCGGCATCGAAGCGCATCGCCACGTCCAGGAACTGGCGGTCCAGGAATGGCACGCGCGGCTCCACGCCCCAGGCCATCATCGACTTGTTGGCACGCAGGCAGTCGTAGTTGTGCAGGGCATCGAGCTTGCGCACCAGTTCCTGGTGGAATTCGCGCGCATCGGGCGCCTTGTGGAAGTACAGGTAGCCGCCGAAGATCTCGTCGCTGCCTTCGCCGGACAGCACCATCTTCACCCCCATCGCCTTGATCCGCCGTGCCAGCAGGAACATCGGGGTGGACGCGCGGATGGTGGTCACATCGTAGGTTTCGATGTGGCGGATCACTTCCGGCAGTACGTCCAGACCTTCTTCGAAGGTGTATTCGAAACCGTGGTGCACGGTGCCCAGCGCTTCGGCGGCCACCGCGGCGGCGGCCAGGTCCGGCGAACCCTGCAGGCCGATAGCGAAGGAGTGCAGGCGCGGCCACCAGGCTTCACTCTGGCCGCCATCTTCGATGCGGCGGCGGGCAAAGCGTGCGGCCACCGCCGCCACCAGCGACGAATCCAGGCCACCGGACAACAGTACGCCGTAGGGCACATCGCTCATCAGCTGGCGTTCCACCGCCTGTTCGAAGGCCTGGCGCAGCTCGGCCAGGTCGGCCTGGCGCCCTTCCACATCGGCGTAGTCGCGCCACGGTTGCTGGTAATAGCGGACCAGTTCGCCGCTGGCGCTGTCGTAGTAATGGCCCGGCGGGAACTGCGCCACGTCAGCACAGGTGTCCACCAGCGCCTTCATTTCCGAGGCCACGCGCAAGCGGCCCTGGGCATCGTGGCCCCAGTACAGCGGCACCACGCCGATCGGATCGCGGGCAACCAGCACGCGACCGGCATCGCGGTCCCACAGGGCAAAGGCAAAGATGCCGTTGATCTGCTCCAGCCACTGCGCCGGCGCACCGCCCTGGCGGTACAGCGCGTTGATCACCTCGCAGTCCGAACCGGTCTGGAAGTCGTAGGGCTGGGTCAGGCCCGCCTTCAGCGCCTGGTGGTTGTAGATTTCGCCGTTCACCGCCAGCGCCAGCTGCCCGTCCGCCGACAGCAGCGGCTGCGAACCGCCGGCCGGATCGACGATGGCCAGGCGTTCGTGCACCAGCAGTGCGCCTTCGTCCAGGTATACCCCGCTCCAGTCCGGGCCGCGGTGGCGCTGCCGCTGCGACAGTTCCAGCGCGTGGCGGCGCAGGGCGGGAAGATCGTCACCGGCCTGCAGGCCGAAGATGCCGAAGATCGAACACATGGGAGGGCTCCTGTTGTGGGGGATTACACGGGGGGAAGGTGTTCGACCGGCCAACCAGGCCCGGGCAGGCTGCACCCGGGCACAAAAAAACCCGCATCGACCGATGCGGGTTTTCTGGTGTCCGGGCGTATGAAGCTGTCTATCTACCCAGGGCGCAGTCCCGCATCGGCCGCGCACGATTATTCGTGCGCAGATTATTGCGGTTGGTATTGACGGCGGTGGCCAGGCGGATCGACATGGGATTGAAGCTACCCCGCTTTCCGCGGCCGTGCAACAGTTGCGTCGGCAACCAGAGCAGGCCGCAGACAGCGCCGCAACGGCATACTGCGGCCCCGCCATGAATCGACCACTGGAATGCCACACCGCATTGGACGCCCCCTGCCCCACCTGTTCGGCCTGGCCTGTGCGCTGGCCCTGGGCGCCTGCAGCAGTCCAGCGCCGCGCACGCCGCCCGCGCTGGCCGCCACCTGGGAACGCGAGGCCGCCGATGGCCGCTTCGAGAGCGCCTTCAGCGCCGCCGAGTACTTCGAGGTGCGCAATGACCGGCGTGCGCTGGATCTGTATGCCCGGGCGGCCGCCGCGCAGCCGTGGACGTTCCACAACACCCGGGCCGAAGCAGCGCTGGGGCGGATCTGGAGCGAGGGCACGCTGCGCCACGGCACGGCGCCCGACGTGGTCACCGCGCCGCCCATCCGGGCATCGTGGCGACGTGGCGAGCGCTGGTATCTGGCCGCCGCCCAGCATGGCAATCCCTATGCATTCGCCGACCTGGCCCAGACCTACCGGCAGCGTGGCGACGCCGCGCAGGCGCTGCGCTGGGACCTGCGGCAGATGGTCTACAAGCGCCTGCCCTCACGCTCATCCGGACTGCCGGCCGCACTGGCAACGCAGGACGGCACGCCGCACCCGCAGCTGGTGAGGCTGCAGCGGCGCGCTGCCCGTGGCGATGCCGATGCCCAGGTGGACCTGGGCGCGGCGCTGGAGCGCGGCGTCGGCCTGCCGCGTGATCCCGCGCGGGCGCTGCAGCTGTACCAGCAGGCCGGCGAGCATGGCCATGTCTTTGGCCAGTACTTCGCCGGCCTGCTGCTGGGCCGCGGCGCACCGGGCGTACCGCGCGACCGCGATGCCGCCGCGGCCTGGTTCGCGCGTGCCGAAGCACAGCGCTTCTACATGGCCGCACCGTCGTACTGGCAGCGCGCAGTGGAGCCGCCGATGTTCAACTTTTCGGAATAGAGACGGCGCTGTGCACGGCCAAGCCGGCATCACAAGACTGCCCCTGCGCCGCAGAGTTGGCGAGAATGCACCTTGGCTTGAAACAACGGCAGTACACATGGCCCAGGCTCGTTTCCACGGCGAAACCATCGACCGCGCGCGCATGCAGGCGATTGTCGCCGCCCATCCGCGCGCGGCGCGCTTCGAGGAATGTTCGTTCGAGCACGGCGATTTTTCCCGCCTGGACATGGACGGGTTCCAGTTCGACCACTGTGCAGTGGCCGGGTCGCAGTGGCTGGCGGCCTCGCTGGAGGAAACGCAGTGGAGCCGCTGCCGTGGTGCCGGTGTCGATTTCACTTCGGCCCAGCTGAGCGATTCGCGCTTTGAACACTGCGATCTGAACAACAGTCACTGGCGCCGCTCGACGCTGTCGTCGGTGCAGTTCCTGGGCTGCAAGCTGACCGGCGCGCAGCTGCAGGAAGCCGGTGGCTGGCTGCTGTCGTTCCGCGATTGCCTGGTGGTCAGCGCCGACCTGCGCGGGCTGTCATTCCGCAAGTCGCCGTTGTGCGGCAATGATTTTTCCGAAGCCGATGTCTCCGGCTGCGACTTCCGCGATGCGGTGTTCGAGGGCGGCAGCCTGCGCAACGTGCAGGCACGACTGGCGCGCTTCGATGGTGCCGACCTGCGTGATACCGATATCAGCGGGCTGAACGTGATGGACGCCAAGCACTTCCGCAAGGCGCGCATCTCGCATGCGCAGGCGGCTGCGGCGATGGCCGCGTTCGGCTTGATCGTGGGGTGACTTGCCCCGGGTGTGACACCGGGCCGGCGCCCGCCAACGGGCACCGGCCAGTGCAGGCGCTGGATCAGGCCAGCAGTCGTTCCAGCAGGCGCTGGTACAGCCCGGGCAACGCGTCCAGTTCGTCCACGCGCACGTTCTCGTCCACCTGGTGGATGCTGGCATTCACCGGCCCCACTTCGATGCACTGTGCGCCCAGCGGCGCGATGAAGCGTGCATCCGAGGTACCGCCACCGGTGCTTTCTTCCGGCGCCCGGCCGATGTGCTCGGCCAGCACCGCGCGCGCGGTGGCGCGCAGGGTACCTTCGGGGGTGTAGAACGGCTCGCCGCTGCGGTGCCACTTCAGGCTGTACTGCAGGCCGTGGCGGTCCAGCAGCGCGCTGATTTCTGCTTCCAGCTTCGGCGCGTCCCAGTGCGGGTTGTAGCGGATGTTGAAATCCACCTCCAGCACGCCGGGAATCACGTTGTTGGCACCGGTACCGGCATGGATGTTGGAGATCTGCAGGCTGGTCGGCGGGAAGCTCTCATAGCCCTCGTCCCAGCGCCGCGCACTGAGTTCGGCCAGCGCCGGTGCGGCCTGGTGGATCGGGTTGCGCGCCTTGTCCGGGTAGGCCACGTGGCCCTGCACGCCCTGCACCTGCAGCTTCGCCGACAGGCTGCCGCGTCGGCCGACACGCAGCAGGTCGCCCAGGGTTTTGGTGGACGACGGTTCGCCGGTGATGCACCAGTCGATGCGCTGCCCGCGTTCGGCGAACAGACGCGCGACGTGGCGCACGCCATCGATGGCATCGCCTTCCTCATCGCTGGTCAGCAGCACGGCCAGCGTGCCGGGATGGTCGGGGTGGGCGGCAACGAACTGCTCGGCGGCCACCACGAACGCGGCCACGCTGCCCTTCATGTCGGCCGCGCCGCGCCCGTACAGCACACCGTCGCGGATCTGCGGCACGAACGGATCGCTCTGCCAGGCCTCGCGCGGGCCCGGCGGCACCACGTCGGTGTGGCCCAGCAGCACCAGCACCGGCGCGCCGCTGCCGTGGGTGGCCCACAGATTGTCGACCTCGCCCAGCCGCAGGTGCTCGCAGTGGAAACCGGCGGCGGCCAGGCGATCGCCCAGCAGCGCCTGACAACCGGCATCGTCGGGGGTGACCGACGGCCGCGCGATCAGCTCGCAGGCCAGGTCCAGGACGGCGCTCACGCGCCGCCCACGCCGAAGCGCGCCTTGAAGCCGTTGTCACTGAAGCCCTGGCTGACCGTGCCGTCAGCGGTGACCACCAGCGGACGTTTAATCAACTGCGGGTACTCGCGCAGCAGCAGCTTCCACTCCGCGTCCGAATCGGCGGCCTTGCGGTTGTCCGGCAACTGCCGCCAGGTGGTGGACGACTTGTTGACCATCGCGGCCAGGCCGCCCAGCTGCGCGGCCCATTCCAGCAGCGTTTCCGGGCTGGGCTTGTTGTCGCGGTAGTCAACGAAGGTGTACGCCACGCCGAAGCGGTCCAGCCACTTGGTGGCCTTCTTGCAGGTGTCGCAGTTCTTCAGGCCGTAGACGGTGGTGGTCATGCAGGCGCCCCGCTCAGTCGGCCAGGCCGCGCAGCAGATCGTTCACGCTGGTCTTGCTGCGGGTCTTGGCATCGACCTGCTTGACGATCACCGCGCAGTACAGCGAGTGGGTGCCATCCTTGCTGGGCAGCGAACCGGACACCACCACGCTGTACGGCGGAATGTAACCGTAGGTGATTTCGCCGGTGGCGCGGTTGTAGATGCGGGTGCTCTGGCTGAGGAACACGCCCATGCCGATCACGCTGTGGTGGCCGACCACCACGCCTTCCACCACTTCCGAACGCGCACCGATGAAGCAGTGGTCTTCGATGATGGTCGGGCTGGCCTGCAGCGGTTCCAGCACGCCGCCGATGCCGGCGCCGCCGGACAGGTGGCAGTGCTGGCCGATCTGCGCGCAGGAGCCGACGGTGGCCCAGGTATCGACCATGGTGCCTTCGCCCACGTAGGCGCCGATGTTGGTGAAGCTCGGCATCAGCACCACGTCCTTGCCGAAGTAGGTGCCGCGGCGGGCAATCGCACCGGGCACCACGCGCACGCCGGCGCGGCGGAACTTCGCTTCGTCATAGCCGGCAAAGCGCGATTCCACCTTGTCCCAGAACGGCGCCGGGCGCGCGTCGACCACGGCCATGTCGTTCACGCGGAAGTACAGCAGCACGGCCTTCTTCAGCCATTCGTTGACCTTCCAGCCGCCCTGCCCGTCGGGCTCGGCCACACGGAATTCGCCCGTTTCCAGGCCATCGATCACCCGGTTCACCAGCGGCCGGGTCGAGCCTTCCAGCTCGTGCAGGGTCAGCGTGGCGCGGCGCTCGAAGGCGCTCTCGATGCCGAACTTCAGCTCTTCCACGCCCGGCACCTGCGGCTTGCGCAGCGACTTGCGGGCGATGGTTTCGGCGCGTGCAACTTCGGCGCTCTTGGCCGGGGCCTTCTTCACCGCCGGCTTCTTTGCAGCCGGCGTTTTCACCGCCGCCTTCTTCGCCGGTGCAGCAGTTTTCCTGGCGGCCGTCGCGGCGGCAGCGGTTTTCTTCGGCGCTGCGCCCTTGGCGGTGGCGGCGGTCTTCTTGGCGGGCTTGGTGGCCATCAGGCGGTGTCTCCGGCGTTTCGATCAGGGTCCAGGCAGGCCAGCATCGCGTCATGCAGCTGCTGCCGGGCAGGTTCAGTCAGGGGGAGGTCGTGTTCGTCACTGATCACGAAGGTGTCTTCGGCGCGTTCGCCGAACGTGGCAATGCGTGCGTCATGCACACGCAGACCCTGGTTGCGCAGCACGAACGCCACGTCGGCCAGCAGGCCGGGGCGGTCGGGGGCAACCAGGGCGAAACGGGTGGCACCGGGTTCGTCGCGGAACTCGATGCGCGGAGCAAAACGGAAGTGGCGCAGCTGCCGCGGCACGGCCCGGCGCGAGGGCCGCAGGCGGGTCAGTTCGCCACCCAGCGCCTCGCGCAGTGCCACTTCCAGATTGGCGCTGCTGCCATCGGCAAAGCTGTCGGCCGGGCTCACTTCGAAGGTATCGAAGATGGTGTCGGATGGGCCGTCCAGCACGCGCGCGCGGTGGATGCCGTAGCCCTTGCGGTCCAGGGTCATCACGATGGCGGCGAACAGACCGTCGCGGTCGGGCGAGTGCACGAACACTTCCAGCGCGGGGTCATCGACGCTGATCCGGCGCACCTTCACCAGGGTGTGGCCCTGCTTGATCGGCACCAGTGCCGCCGCCTGCCAGGCCAGCTGTTCCGGGCGCAGGCGCATGAAGCCTTCATCGGGCATCACCGCGAACTGGCGGTCGATGGTGGCATCGTCGTAACCGCGCTCGCGCACCAGCGCGCGCACGCTGTCGCGTGCTTCGGCCACGCGTTCGGCGGCCGGCATCGGGTGCTCCAGGCCATCACGCAGCGCGCGCCGGGTGGCGAAGTAGAGATCGGCCAGCAGCCGGTCCTTCCACGCATTCCACAGCTTGGGGCTGGTGCCGGCAATGTCGGCGCAGGTCAGCAGGTACAGGTAATCCAGACGGTCGCGGCTGCCCACCAGGGTGGCGAAGCGATGGATCACCACCGGATCGGCGATGTCCTGCTTCTGCGCGGTCACCGACATGCGCAGGTGCTGTTCCACCAGCCAGGCCACCAGTTCGGTATCGCTGCCGCTCAGCGCATGGGCATGGCAGAACGCGCGCGCATCGACCGCACCCAGTTCGGAATGGTCGCCGCCACGGCCCTTGGCAATGTCGTGGAACAGGCCCGCCAGCAGCAGCAGTTCCGGCTTGCGCAGGCGCGGCCAGACTTCGTGGGCGATGGAAAAACGCTCGTCGGCGCGGCTGCTGGCAAACAGTCCGATGTTGCGCAGGACCATCAGCGTGTGCTGGTCGACGGTGTAGACATGGAACAGGTCGAACTGCATGCGCCCGCTGACCTGGGCGAAGGCCGGAATCCACTGCCCCAGCACGCCCAGCCGGGCCATGCGCGAAAGCGTTTCGACCGGCCGCTGGCCGCGCAGCAGGGCCATGAACTGTTCGCGCGCATCGGCGTCGGCCTGGTCGTAGGCCGGCAGCAGTGGCAGCGATTCGGCCAGCGCACGCGCGGTCAGCGAATGCAGGCCACGCACCTGCGGGTTGTTGGCCCACCCGGCAAACAGGGCGAACACCTGGCCGACATCACCGCACGGCCAGTCGGCGTCGTTGGCGGCCAGGTAGCCGCGGCGCAGGGAAAAACCAACGGTCAGCGGTTCCGGCTGCGCTTCGCCATCGAACTGTTCCTCGAAGCGCTGCAGCAGGCGGTCGCTGATACGCCGCACCACCGATGCGGCGCGGTAGAAGCCCTGCATCATCTTCTCGACGCCCAGATTCTCGGCGTCGTCTTCGAAGCCCAGGCGCGCGGCCAGGGTCTTCTGGTAATCGAAGCGCAGGCGCTCTTCGGGGCGCCGTGCCACCAGGTGCAGGCCAAAGCGCAGGCGCGCCAGCACCGCACGTTCGCGCTTCAGCGCGGCGGCTTCATCGGCGCCCAGGTGGCCCAGGCCCACCAGCGCTTCCAGATCGCGCACGCCGAACGCGCGCAGCGCCATCCAGCCCAGCGTGTTCAGATCGCGCAGGCCGCCGGGGCCGTCTTTCAGGTCCGGCTCCAGGTTGTCGGCGGTATCGCCGAAGCGCTCGTGGCGGCCGCGCAGTTCGTCCAGCTTGGCCAGGAAGAAGGCGCGCGCCGGCCACAGTTCGCGATCGTCCACGGCTGCACGCAGCGCGCGGCGCGCACCGTCGTCGGCCAGAATCGGGCGGGCCTCGATCAAGGCGGTCAGCACGGTCTGATCGGCGGCCGCTTCGCGGCACTGGGCGGCCGAACGCACGGCGTGGCTGACCGCCAGGCCGCAGTCCCACAACAGGGCGAACAGCCGCGACAGCGCCGCTTCGTGCGCCAGCTGCGCCGACGTTTCACCGAACACCAGCAGATCGATGTCCGAGCGCGGGAACAATTCGCCGCGCCCGTAGCCGCCCACTGCGAAGAGGGACAGGCCGCTGTCGGCCGGCAGGCAGCGCTGCCAGGCCAGGCGGATCAGGTGATCGGCCGCGCGCGCGCGCAGCGCGATCAGGCGCTCGATGTTGTCGCCCTGGTCGAAGCGCCGGTACAGCCGAGCATCGGCCTGCTGCAGCGCCTGCCGTGCGGCAGACGCCCATTCGGGATCGTCAAGCGAATCGGCCGGCGCGTCCAGCAGTGAACCCGCCGGCAGCATGGTCAGGAGACCTGCGATTCGCCGGGCGACAGGGTCAGCACGTCCACGCCGGTCTCGGTGACCGCGATCATGTGCTCCCACTGCGCCGACAGCTTGCGGTCCTTGGTCACCACGGTCCAGCCATCGGGCAGCACCTTGTTGTAGCGGGTGCCCTCGTTGATCATCGGCTCGATGGTGAAGGTCATGCCCGGCTGCAGCACCAGGCCCTGGCCCGGGCGGCCGTAATGCACCACCTGCGGTTCATCGTGGTAGACCTTGCCGATGCCATGGCCGCAGTACTCGCGCACCACGCTGAAACGCTCGCCTTCGGCATAGCTCTGGATGGCATGGCCGATATCGCCCAGGGTGGCCCCCGGACGCACGGCGCGGATGCCGCGCCACATGGCTTCGTAGGTGGCTTCCACCAGGCGGCGGGCCATCACCGACGGCGTGCCGACGAAATACATGCGGCTGGTGTCGCCGTGCCAGCCATCCTTGATGACGGTCACGTCGATGTTGATGATGTCGCCGTCCTTCAGCACCTTCCCTTCGCTGGGAATGCCGTGGCAGATGACATTGTTGACCGAGGTGCACACGGTCTTGGGGAAGCCGCGGTAGCCGACGTTGGCCGGAGTGGCGCCCTGCACGTTCACGATGTGGTCGTGGCAGATGCGGTCCAGTTCCTCGGTGGTGACACCGGGCTTGACGTGGGGGGTGACGATGTCGAGCACTTCGCTGGCCAGGCGGCCGGCGATGCGCATCATCTCGATTTCCTGCGGGGTTTTCAGATTCACGCTCATGGCACCCATTATCGCCGATCCAGCTGCAATCTGAACGAACGCCACCCAACTGAGGGTCTGGCCAATGCACGGTTCCGGCAAGGAATGTGAAAGCGTGATGCGCTTGGCCTTTTGTCACGCATTTTTCTCACGAAATACAGACACTTAGTGCTTTACCTCTGGGGACACTGACGTCAGCGCGGTGCCCCCGCACCGCCCTCGCCCTGTTCAACAGACCTTCGGGTCAGGGAGGTTGTCCATGCGATCCGCAGCCCGTTCCACCCTGCCATGGGCCTTGGCCCTGCTGCTGGCCGGCCCCGCCGCCGCGGCCGATACCACAACCTTCAACGTGACCCTCATCGTCACCAAGGCCTGCACCATCACCGCCGCTGCCGCCACCAACGTGGATTTCGGCACCGCCGCCTCCACCACGGCCACGCCGACCAACGGCCAGGGCACGGTCACCGCCCAGTGCTCGGCCCTGACCCCGTACACCATCTCGCTCAACGCCGGCGCCAATGCCGGTACCGCCAACGACGTCACCACCCGGCGCATGAAGAACACCGACGCCACGGTGACGGCCAACAACTACGTGGGCTACCAGCTCTACCGCGATGCAGCGCACACGCTGGTCTGGGGTGCCACGTCGGGCACCAACACCCAGGCCGGCATCGGCACGGGCCTGGCCCAGCCGTATACGGTCTACGGCCAGATCGGCAACCTGAGCACCAACAACGCCTCCGCCGGTAACTACCTGGATACCGTCACCGCCACGATCACCTACTGACGGGGTGGTGCCGATGAACCCGATCCGCCCGTGGTACGCCACCGGCGCGGCGCTGCTGCTCGCCCTTGCGCTGCTGGCGCCGGCGCGCGCCGCCACCAGCCTGCAGGTCGCCCCGACCACCCTGCAGCTGGATGCACGCCAACGCGCCGGCGAACTGTGGCTGACCAACAGTGGCACCGCGCCGGTGAAGCTGCAGGTGCGCGTGTTCCGCTGGGTGCAGCAGGACGGCCAGGAACAACTGCTGCCCACCGAGGACCTGCTGGCCACCCCGCCCATGCAGGAACTGGCCGCCGGCCAACAGCAGCTGGTGCGGGTGATGCGCCCGGACAACCTGCCGCCGGACGCGCCGCAGTACTTCCGCCTGATCGTGGACGAAGTGCCGGACTTGGCCCGTCGGGCCAGCGGCATGCAGTTCGTGCTGCGCTACTCCATTCCGGTGTTCATCCAGCCGCCTTCGCCTGGCCGCCTGAAGCCGCAGCTGCAGGCAAGGCTGGTACGCCTGGACGACGGCCGCGACGGGGTGGAAGTGCGCAACAGCGGCACGGCCCATGCGCAGATCGCCGATCTTGCGCTGGGCAGCGCCGACCGTCCGCGCATCGTCCACCCGGGCCTGCTGGGCTATGTGCTGCCCGGGCAGGTGATGCGCTGGCCGCTGGAACGCACGGCGATCGACCGCGACAACGACCAGATTTCGGCCAAGCTCAATGGCGCGCCCAAGCAGACGCCCCTGCCCCCCACACCGGCTCGCTGAGGCGCTGGTGAGCGCGCTGCTGGGCATGGCACTGGTTCCCACGGCCGCCTCGGCGGCCGACGTCTCCGGTGTTGCTGCCGATGCCCTGCTGCCGCCGCCCACGCCGCTTACCGCGCAGCAGACCCTGTACCTGGCGGTGGTGCTGAACAGCACGCCGCGCGGCCTGCTGCCCTTCACCGAAACCGGCGGGCGCCTGCAGGCCAGCCCCGAGGTGCTGCGCCAGCTCGGCTTCAGTGCGCCCGGGCAGGCACCAGTCTTCCTGGACCAGATCAGCGGCGTGGTGGTGCGCTATGACGCCCAGCAGCAGACCCTGGCCCTGGACGTGCCGCTGGAACAGCTGACCCTGCCCACCACCGTGCTCAGCCGGCCGCAGGCGCGCCCCGAAGTGAGCGCCGCCGCGCCGGGCGTGCTGCTGAACTACGATCTGTATGGCAGCCACGTGGATGGGCGCGGCAACCTGACCTTGACCTCGGAAACCCGGGTCTTCGGCATCGGCCGCGGCACGTTCGAGAACACCGCGGTGACCCGCCGCTACCAGCGCAGCGAGGACCGCCGCTGGCACAGTGAAAGCGTGCGCCTGGACACCCGCTGGACCCTGGATTTCCCCGACCAGGCGCTGAGCCTGGAAGTGGGCGACTTCTACAGCGGCTTCGTTGACTGGTCCCGCCAGGTCCGCCTGGGCGGCCTGCAGATCGGCCGCAACTACGGCCTGCAGCCCTACCGCGTGCTTACCCCCACGCCATCGTTCCTGGGCCAGGCCGTGGTGCCTTCAACCGTCGAGCTGTATGTGGACGGCCTGCGCCAGTACAGCGGCCAGGTGCCGGTGGGGCCGTTCCAGCTGGCGGCACAGCCAGGCATCAGCGGCAACGGCAACGCCCAGGTGGTGCTGACCGATGCCTTCGGCCGCATGCAGACCCTGGATTTCAGCTTCTATGGCACCCAGCAGCTGCTGGCCAAGGGCCTGTCCGACTGGTCGCTGGGCGTGGGCCGGCTGCGCGAGAGCTTCGGCGAGGCATCCTTCGCCTATGACGACCGCACCGTGGCCAGTGCCAGTTGGCGCGGCGGCCTGAGCGACCGTTTCACCGGCGAGGCGCATGCCGAGGGCGGCGGCGGCCTGGCCCAGGCTGGCCTGGGCGGCTGGTGGCAGATCGGCAGCGTGGGCGTGGTCAATGCCGCCTATGCACGCAGCCGCTACCAGGGCCTGCGCGGCGGCCAATGGGCCGTGGGCTACAGCTGGAACAACCGGCGCTTCAACCTGAACCTGCGCAGCGTGCGCAGCCACGGCGACTACCGCGACCTGGGCGCGCTGCAGGGCAGCCTGCCGCCCAGCATCAGCGAACAGGCCACCGCCGGCATCGACCTGGCCCAGCTGGGCACCCTGAGCGCCAGCTACCTGCGGCTGCGCTACCCCGACGGCGACGACAACCGCTACGCCAGCCTGTTCTGGTCGCGCAGCTGGAGCCCGCGCTGGTCGGCCTACCTGTCGCTGAACCAGAACCTGGACCGCAGCAACGACCGCAGCGTGTATCTGTCCCTGACCGCCACCCTGGGCAACAACCGCCAGGCCAGCCTGTCCACCCAGCGCAACGGCGGCGCACAGGCCTGGGTGGCCGACATCACCCAACCGGTGCCGGGCGACGGCAGCGCTGGCGGCATGGGCTGGCGCGCACAGCTGCGGCAGGGCGATGACGGCCTGGGCGGCCTGGCCGAGGTGGGCGTGCTCACCAACGTCGGCCGCTATGCGCTGGGCGCCTCGCGCCAGAGCGGGCTGAATTTCGCCTACGGCAGCGCCAGCGGCAGCGTGGTCTGGATGGATGGCCACAGCTTCGCCACCCGCGAGGTGGCCGACGCGTTTGCGGTGGTCAGCACCAATGGCGTGGGCGGGGTGCCGGTGCGGCTGGAAAACCGCCTGATCGGGGTGACCGACGACCGTGGCCTGCTGCTGGTCAGCCCGCTGCTGTCGTGGCAACGCAACCGGGTGTCGATCGATACGCTGGATCTGCCGCAGGACATGCGCGCCGATCGCATTGAGGACTGGGTGACGCCGCCACAGGGTGCCGGCACCGGGGTCACCTTCAACCTGCGCGCGCGCCCCTCCCTGCGGCTGACCCTGCAGGATGCGGCCGGGCAGCCGCTGGACGTCGGCAGCGAAGTGCAGCTGCCGGACGGGCGCCAGGCTACGGTGGGCTACGACGGCCTGCTGTACCTGGAAGACGTGGCCCCCGGCAGCGTGCTGCAGGTCACCACCAACGAGGGCGCGTGCAGCGTGCGGATACCCGATGCGCCCAACGTGCAGGCCGCCGGCGCCACGCCGCGCCCCACGCCGTTGCGCTGCCTGCCGGGCGCGGCGCCATGAAGGGGCTGCTGGCGCTGCTGCTGATGGCCGCCAGCCTGTGCCTGGCCGCACCGGCCTGGGCCACTGCCACCTGTACCGCCACGGCCAACCCCACCCTGCCCTTCAACAACGTCAACAGCGGCGCCGCCGCGCCCAGTACCGGCACCCTCAACATCACCGTGAACTGCACCACCGCCGCACTGAGCCTGCTGGCCACCACCGGGGTGCGGGTCTGCGTGGGCATCGGCGCCGGCAGTGGCGGCGGCACCCCGGCCAGCGGGCGCACCATGACCACCAGCAGCGGCGACAGCCTGAACTTCCAGATCTACAACAACGCCAGCTACAGCCAGGCCACCGGCCTGCTGCCCCGTGGCACGCCGCCGGCACAGGAACTGACCATGACCTACAACGTGCCCCTGCTGACTGGCGGCAGCGGCGCGCAGAGCACCCAGCTGTTCGCGCAGATACCGGCCAACCAGACCCTGGCATCGGGCAACTACAGCAGCAGCTTCAGTGGCGCCAACGTGGTGCTGACCTGGGCCTGGAACGAAGTGCTGCTGGGCACCGCCACCGTGCCGGCCACCTGCAACGGCGGCGCCACCGGCACCAACAGTGCCAGCGCTGCGTTCAGCTTCACCGCCACCGCCACGGTGCTGCCGCAGTGCGGCAGCTATGTCACCACGGCCATGAATTTCGGCAACGTCACCGGCAGCATCGCCGCCAATATCGACCAGACCGCGCGGCTGACCCTGACCTGCCTGAAGAACACCGCCTACCAGGTGAGCCTGGACAACGGCCAGAACAACCCTACCGGCACCAGTAGCCGGCGCATGCGCACCACCGTGGCCGGCAGCAACTATTATCTGGGCTACGAGCTGTACCGCGATGCCGGCCGCAGCCAGCGCTGGGGCAACACCCTCACCGTGGATACCGTGGGCGGCGTCGGCACCGGCGCGGCCCAGCAGCTGACCATCTACGGGCGGGTGCCGCCGGTGGCGGGCCAGCCGCCGGCCGGCACCTACAGCGATGTGATCAACGTGACCATCACCTACTGATCCCGCCCGATCCCTGCCCGGCCGGGCCATTTGCCCCGCCCCCCTGGATCTGGCTATAATCCTCCGGATGCCCTGCCGCCCCGTGCGCGGGGCACCGTCCACACCGGACGTCACCGGTGAATCCACACCTGCTGCCCCCATCCGTGCCGGGGTGCTCCGCAAGGAGTTCGGCCACGGAGGCAACAGGGAAGCCCAACCCCGGAACCGATCGCGTTTCCACGCGTCCCGCACACTATTACCGCGGGCGGAAATGCAGGTTCCCCATCAGGAGTATTGCAATGCCCCAGGTCACCATGCGTCAGATGCTGGAAGCCGGCGTCCACTTCGGCCACCAGACCCGCTACTGGAACCCCAAGATGGCTCCGTACATCTTCGGCGCCCGCGGCAAGATCCACATCATCAACCTGGAAAAGACCGTCCCGCTGTTCAACGACGCGATGAACTTCATCTCGTCGGTGGCCCAGAAGCGCGGCACCGTCCTGTTCCTGGGCACCAAGCGCAGCGCCCGCGAAACCATCCGTGAAGAAGCCGAGCGTTGCGGCATGCCGTTCATGAACCAGCGTTGGCTGGGCGGCACCCTGACCAACTTCCGTACCGTCAAGCAGTCGGTTGCCCGCCTGAAGGAACTGGAAGCCGGTGAAACCGACGGCACCTTCGAGAAGCTGGTCAAGCACGAAGTGCTGGGCCTGCGTCGCGAGCGCGACAAGCTGGAAGCCTCGCTGGGCGGCATCAAGGACATGAACCGTCTGCCGGACGCCATCTTCGTGATCGACATCGGCCACGAAGACATCGCGATCAAGGAAGCCAAGAAGCTGGGCATCCCGGTCATCGCCGTGGTCGACACCAACTACAACCCGGAACTGGTGGACTACGCCATCCCGGGCAACGACGACGCCATCCGCGCTGTGCAGCTGTACGCCCGCGCCGCTGCCGACGCCGTGCTGGAAGGCAAGGCTGCTGCTCCGCACGCTGCTTCGGTGCGTGAAGAAGAGTTCGCCGACGCCGCTGCTGCCGAAGGCGAAGACAAGGCCGCCCGCCGCGCTCCGGCGAAGAAGGCTGCCAAGAAGGGCGACGACGCCCAGGCCTGATCCAGGCCCCGGGGTGGACGCCCGGCGTCCACCCTCCCTGCGCGCAGCCCTTGGCGCGTGACAGGACCGTGTCACACGGGCCGGCCACCATGCCGGCCCAACCCCTTTCTTTCGTGAGGAAATCCCGTGGAAATCACTGCTTCCCTGGTCAAGGAACTGCGCGAGCGCACCGGCGCCGGCATGATGGAATGCAAGAAGGCGCTGACCGAAGCCGGCGGCGACATCGACGCCGCTGCTGAAGCGCTGCGCAAGTCCGGCGCTGCCAAGGCCGACAAGAAGGCTGACCGCGTGGCTGCCGAAGGTCGTCTGGGCCTGGCCCAGGACGGCGGCAAGGCCGTGCTGGTCGAAGTCAACTCGGAAACCGACTTCGTCGCCAACGACATCAACTTCAAGAACTTCGTCGACTCCGTCGCCGCTGCCGCCCTGGCCGCTGGCGCCACCGACGTCGAAGCCGTGAAGGCTGCCAAGCTGGCCGACGGCCGCACCGTGGAAGAAGCCCGCGCTACCGCCGTGCAGACCCTGGGTGAAAACATCCAGATCCGCCGCCTGGTCAAGGTCGACACCACCGGCAACATCGGTGCCTACGTGCACACCAACGGCAAGGTCGGCGTGCTGGTCGACCTGATCGGCGGCGACGTCGAGCTGGCCCGTGGTCTGGCCATGCACGTGGCTGCGCTGAAGCCGCCGCACAACAAGGCTGCCGACGTTCCGGCCGACTTCGTTGAGAAGGAAAAGGAAATCGAACTGGCGAAGATGTCCGAGAAGGACAAGTCCAAGCCGGCCGACATCCTGGAAAAGATCATCAGCGGCAAGATCAACAAGATCGTCAGCGAAGTGACCCTGTACGGCCAGACCTACGTGCTGGGCGAAACCACCGTCGAGCAGGTGGTCAAGGCCGCCGGCGCCGACGTGGCGGGCTTCCAGCTGCTGATCGTGGGCGAAGGCATCGAGAAGGTGGTGGAAGACTACGCCGCCGAAGTTGCCAAGGCCATGCAGGTCTGATTCCAGCCCACCGGCTGCGAGCTGACCAGAAGGAGCCGCGGGAAACCGCGGCTCTTTTTTTGTGCCTGCGGCACCTGTGAAGCCGTGGCTGCACACCACGGGTGCGCACTCACGTGCCAGATACCTTTGCGTTGTTTGCGATTCAAGCCGATACTCGGCACAGGGGAATTCGCAGTCACATAGCAGGAACGAAAAACGCAAACTGTGATGCATTCCTAAGTATTCTTGTCCTAATGGAATTTGACGATCCGACATGCCTCCTGAGCTGACTGCTGCCCTGGCGCTGTGCCGCAACCTGCCCTCGCCCCCCGGTATTGCCCTGCGCATCATCGAACTGGCGCAGGACCCGGAAGCGGACATCGCCACCGCCGCCGACATCATCGCCATCGACATGGCGCTGAGTGCTCGCATGCTGCGCATTGCCAACTCGCCCCTGTACGCCAGCCGCCGCCGCATCGAGAACCTCGGCCAGGCGCTGACCATGCTGGGGCTGAACGCCACCATCAGCCTTGCGCTGGGCTTCACCGTCACCCAGGGCCTGACCGCCGGCGGCGGCGCCGACCACGACCTGCGCCAGCGCGCGTGGAAGCGCAGCATCCTCAGCGCCCTGGCCGCCAGCCAGCTGGGCCAGGCCCGCGGCCTGCGCCGGCTGGAAGAGCTGATGCTGGCTGGGCTGCTGCAGGACATGGGCGTGCTGTGCCTGGCCCAGGCCGAATCCGAACGCTACCTGCCGCTGCTGCGCGAAGCGCAGGACAACCCCGACCTGGTCGCACGCGAGCGCCAGGCACTGGGCTGCAGCCATGCCGACGTGGGCGCGTGGGTGGCCGAGGAATGGGGCCTGCCGCGCTACCTGGTGGACAGCATCCGCCACAGCGAAGATGCCGAAGCGGCAAGCACCCCGTTCCAGGCCTGCGTGCAGCTGTCCGGTGCGGTGGCCGATATCTGGCTGGACAGCGATGCCGACGCCGCGCGCGAACGCGCCCTGCACCAGGTGCATGACCAGCTGCAGCTGGACAGCGCCCGCTTCGACCAGGTGCTGGCGCGCATGAGCGACGCCCTGCCCGACATCGCCAGCCTGTTTGAAACCGGCCTGAGCTCGCCGCAGCGCGTGCGTGAATTGATCGACCACGCACAGGAACTGACCACCCTGCGCAACCTGCGCGAAATGCAGGATGCCGAACAGGCGCGCCGCCGCGCCGACGAATTCGAGGCCCGGGCCAAGCGCCTGGCCGACCAGGCCCACCGCGATGCGCTGACCGGCGTGCTCAACCGCCGCCAGCTGGAAGCCGTGCTCGAGCAGGAATTCCTGCGCGCCGGCCGCCACGGCTGGCCGCTGTCGGTGGCCTTCATCGACCTGGATGACTTCAAGAAGATCAACGACGCCCACGGCCACCTGACCGGCGACGAAGTGCTGCGCGCCTTCGCCGCCAAGCTGCAGGGCCAGCTGCGCAACAGCGACACGGTCGCCCGCTTCGGCGGCGAGGAGTTCGTGGCGCTGCTGCCCAACACCAGCGAAGCGATGGCCCTGGACGTGATCCGCCGGGTGCTGGCGAACATCGTGGCCACCCCGATGACCGAAGCCGAAAGCGGGCCCCTGTTCGTGACCTTCTCCGCCGGCGTGGCCACCCAGGGCGGCTACGAGCGCTTTGCCACCGTGCAGGACCTGCTGCGCGCGGCCGATGACGTGCTGTACCGCTCCAAGAACCTGGGCCGCAACCGGGTCATCGCCCGCTCGCCCGGCGAACTGGGGCATGATGAGCTGTCGGCGACTGCAGGCCTCGAGCTTGGCTGAATGGATCCCCTGGCCCGGGCCGGGGGATCACGCCAAATCGCGCCGCAGCGCACAAAACGCTTTGGCCGCGCGCTGCATGCGCGTAGAATCGCCCGCGATTTCCACGCACCCGAGGTCCTCATGTCCAAGCTCGCCTATCGCCGCATCCTTCTGAAACTGTCCGGGGAGGCGCTGATGGGAGATGAGGACTACGGCATCGACCCGAAGATCATCAACCGCCTGGCCCGTGAAGTGATCGAGGCCCAGCAGGCCGGTGCCGAAGTGGCCCTGGTGATCGGCGGCGGCAACATCTTCCGTGGCGCCGGCCTGGCCGCAGGCGGCATGGACCGGGTCACCGGTGACCAGATGGGCATGCTGGCCACGGTCATCAACGCCCTGGCCATGCAGGACGCGCTGGAAAAGCTGGGCGCCAAGGCCCGCGTGATGAGCGCCATCAAGATCAACGACGTGTGCGAGGACTACATCCGCCGCCGCGCCATCCGCCACCTGGAAAAGGGCCGCCTGGTGATCTTCGCCGCCGGCGTCGGCAGCCCGTTCTTCACCACCGATTCGGGCGCCGCCCTGCGCGCCATCGAGATCGGCGCCGACCTGCTGCTGAAGGCAACCAAGGTCGATGGCGTTTACGACAAGGACCCGAACAAGTACAGCGACGCGGTGCGCTTTGACAGCCTGAGCTACGACGAAGTGATCCGTCGCGGCCTGGAAGTGATGGATACCGCCGCCTTCGCCCTGGCCCGCGACAGCGACCTGCCGATGCGCGTGTTCGACATGGGCCAGCCGGGCGAACTGCTGAAGATCCTCAACGGCGCCAACATCGGCACCCTGGTGCAGGGCCGCGACCCGGCCTGAGCCTGAGCGGCAACCGGGCCCCGGGCCGATCCAGGCCCGGCAGCGTCCCGTATTCGCCTATAATCGCCCGATTCCAGTTACATCCAGGACCCGGGCGATGCTCAACGACATCAAGAACAACGCGCAGACGCGCATGGCCAAGAGCATCGACGCTCTGAAGCACACCCTCACCTCCATCCGCACCGGCCGCGCCACGCCGGCCCTGCTGGACCGCGTGACGGTCAATGCCTACGGCAATGCCAGCACCCCGCTGAACCAGGTCGCGTCCATTTCCAATGCCGACGCCCACTCCCTGCTGGTCACGCCCTTCGACAAGAGCATGATCAAGGAGATCGAGAAGGGCCTGTACAACGCCGAGTTCACCCCGAACACCCTGGGCACCGCGATCCGCATCAACATGCCGCCGCCGACCGAAGAGCGTCGCAAGGAACTGGCCAAGCAGGTGCAGAAGGAAGGCGAAGGCGCCAAGATCGCCATCCGCAACATCCGCCAGGATGCGAACAAGGAAATCGCCAAGCTGGTCAAGGACAAGGCGATCAGCGAAGACGAAAAGAAGCGCGGCGAAGACGACATCCAGAAGCTGACCGACAGCAACATCAAGGATGTCGACAAAGTCGTGGCCGACAAGGAAAAGGAACTGCTGTCGGTCTGAAGTCGATGCCTTCAGTCCCGCCACCTCTGCCGGCCGCCCTGCCCCGCCACGTTGCCATCATCATGGATGGCAACGGGCGCTGGGCACAGCAGCGCCGTCGTCCGCGCGTCATCGGCCACCGCGCCGGCGCCCGCGCGGTCAACCGCACCATCGAGCGCTGCCTTGAACTGGGCATTCCGGCGCTGACCCTGTTCGCGTTTTCCAGCGAGAACTGGGGCCGGCCGCAGGACGAAGTCGATGCCCTGATGAAGCTCTTCCTTGGCGCGCTCGATCGCGAAGTGGACGAGCTGCATCGGCGCGGCGTGCGCGTGCGCTTCATCGGCGAACGCGAGCGCTTCGGCGCCGGCCTGGTCAGCCGCATGCAGCTGGCCGAACAACGCACCGCCGACAACACCACCCTGACCCTGTCCATCGCCGCCAGCTATGGCGGGCGCCAGGACATCGCCCGTGCCGCCCGCGCACTGGCGGTGGAAGTGGCCGCCGGCCGCCTGTTGCCCGAGCAGATCGACGAATCGCTGCTGGGCCGCCAGGTCGCCCTGGCCGACCTGCCGCCGCCGGATCTGTTCATCCGTACCGGTGGCGATACCCGGATCAGCAATTTCCTGCTGTGGCAGCTGGCGTATACCGAGCTGTGGTTCACCGAAGCGCTGTGGCCGGATTTCGACGCCGCCCTGCTGCAACAGGCGCTGGACGCCTATGCCAGCCGTGAGCGCCGCTTCGGCCTGACCAGCGCCCAGATCGCCGCCATGGCCACCGAGACGTCCAACCCATGACCAAGACCCGAGTCCTCGCCGCGCTGATCATGGCGCCGGTCGCCATCGCCGCGATCCTGCTGCTGCCCACGCAGTGGCTGGCCGCCGCCGCGGCCGCCGTGTTCCTTGTTGGCCTGTGGGAATGGCTGAAGCTGGCCGACGTGGAAGACACCCTGGCCCGTACCGTGCTGCTGGTGCTGAACCTGCTGCTGATGGTGCTGCTGGTCTGGGCCGATGCAGGCAGCCTGGTGCTGTACCAGATCGCCACCCTGGTGGGCGTGGGCTGGTGGCTGTGCGCCCTGCTGTGGCTGCGCTTCTACCAGTTCGGCGCGCAGCCGGGCAGCCCGGCCCGCATCCTGAAGCTGCTGGCCGGCACCCTGGCCATCGTGCCGTCGTGGGCGGCGCTGGTGCTCATCCACGCCGGCGGCGATGTCGATGCCACGCGCAGCGGCAACGGCCACCTGTGGCTGTTTGCCGCGCTGGCCCTGGTCTGGGCCGCCGATTCCGGCGCTTACTTCGCCGGCCGCCGCTTCGGCAAGCACAAGCTGGCCCCGCGCATCAGCCCCAACAAGACCTGGGAAGGCCTGCTGGGCGGGCTGGTGGCCGGCGTGGCCGTGGCCGTCGGCCTGGGCCTGCTGGCCGGGGTCGACACCGCCCACCTGCCGGGCCTGCTGGTCACCGCCGTGGTGGCCGTGTTCGCCTCGGTGCTGGGCGATCTGTACGAAAGCCTGATCAAGCGCCACGCCGGTGCCAAGGATTCGGGCCACCTCATTCCGGGCCACGGCGGCGTGCTGGACCGCATCGACGGTGTGCTGGCCGCCCTGCCGGTGTTCGCGCTGGGCAAGGAAATCTTCGGGTTCTGACCATGGACGTTGCTGCACACCCCCGCCGGGTCGCCGTGTTCGGCGCCACCGGTTCCATCGGCGCCTCCACGCTGGACGTGATCGCCCGCCATCCGCAGCAGTACCAGGCCACCGTGCTGGCCGCCGGCCGCCAGGTAGAGGCGCTGCTGGCGCTGTGCCGGGTGCACCGCCCGGCGCACGCGGTCATTGCCGATGAGACCCTGTTCGCGCCGCTGCGCGACGGCCTGCGCGAGGCCGGCCTGGCCACCGAAGCGCACGCCGGTGCCGCCGCCCTGGACCAGCTGGCCGCCAGCGACGCCTGCGACACCGTGGTGGCCGCCATCGTCGGCGCCGCCGGGCTGTCCTCGACCCTGGCCGCCGCCGCGGCGGGCAAGCGCATCCTGCTGGCCAACAAGGAATCGCTGGTGCTGGCCGGCGAACTGCTGACCCGCACCGCCGACCAGGCCGGCGCCGAAATCATCCCCATCGACAGCGAACACAGCGCCATCTTCCAGTGCCTGCGCTCGCGCGATGCCAGCCTGGACGGCGCCGGTGTGCGCCGCATCCTGCTGACCGCCTCGGGCGGCCCGTTCCGCGGCCGCAGCCGCGCCGAGCTGGCCCAGGTCACCCCGGCCCAGGCCGTGGCGCACCCGAAGTGGTCGATGGGACCGAAGATCTCGGTCGATTCGGCCACCTTGATGAACAAGGGCCTGGAAGTGATCGAGGCCCACCACCTGTTCGCCGTGCCGGGCGAGCGCATCGAGGTGCTGGTGCACCCGCAGAGCCTGGTGCATTCACTGGTCGAATTCGTCGATGGCTCCACCCTGGCCCAGCTGGGCCTGCCGGACATGCGCACCACCCTGGCCGTGGGCCTGGGCTGGCCGCAGCGCATCGAATCGGGCGTGGGCGGGCTGGATCTGCTGGCCCAGGGCCGGCTGGATTTCGAGGCCCCCGATACCGAGGCCTTCCCCTGCCTGGCCCTGGCCTGGCAGGCCATGCAGGCCGGCGGCACCGCCCCGGCAGTGCTGAACGCCGCCAACGAAGAGGCGGTTTCAGCGTTTCTTCAGGGCCGGATCGGTTTCCTGACCATTCCCGCGCTGGTTGCTAACGCTCTTTCAACACTGCCCAGCGAGCCAGCCGATACACTGGAGGGCCTGTTGTCCGCCGACCAGCGGGCACGCCACCTGACCCTGAACGCCATCGCCGCCGCCTGAACGCCTCGACGAACCGAATGACGCTTCCGAACCTGTCCGCCACTGTGAGCCTGCATGACTGACTTCATCGGATCGGTCTGGTGGATGATTGTCAGCCTGGGGCTGCTGGTCACCTTCCACGAGTTCGGCCACTACTGGGTGGGCCGCATGTGCGGGGTGAAGGTGCTGCGCTTCTCGGTCGGCTTCGGGCGGCCGCTGTGGTCGCGCCGCGACAAGCACGGCACCGAGTTCGCCATCGCCGCCCTACCGCTGGGCGGTTATGTGAAGTTCCTGGACGAGCGCGAGGTGGAAGTACACCCGCACGAGCGCGGCCAGGCCTTCAACCACAAGACCGTGTGGCAGCGCATCGCCATCGTCGCCGCCGGCCCCGCCGCCAACCTGCTGCTGTGCATCCTGCTGCTGTGGGCGATGTTCGTGATCGGCAAGCAGGACTATTCGGCCACCCTGGGCCGCGCCACCGGCATGGCCGCCACCGCCGGCCTGGTCAGCGGCGACCGCCTGCTGCGCGTGGATGACCGCAGCGTGGTCACCCTGGGCGAGGCCAGCATGGCGCTGACCGCCGCCGCGATGGACCGCCGCGACGTGACGCTGGAGGTGGTCGACCTGGCCGACCAGGTACAGACCCGCACCCTGCCGCTGTCGCAGTTGCCGGCCGGCTTCGACGAACGCCGCGTGCCGCTGCTGGCCGGCCTGCACTGGCAGGCGTGGATGCAGCCGGCGCTGGTGGACAGCCTGACCGCCGATTCGGCCGTGGCCGGGCAGCTGCAGGCTGGCGACCTGATCGTGGCCATCGACGGCCAGCGCATCGACAGCGCCGAACAGGTCAGTCCCGAAATCCAGGCACTGGGCCGCCATGGCGGGCCGGGCATGATTGAAGTCCTGCGCGGCGGCGAGCGCCTGGCGCTGGAAGTCACCCCGCGCCAGGGCAAGGACGGCAAGGGCCAGCCGCAGTGGCAGATCGGCGTGGGCTTCGCCAGCACCTACAGCCCGCCCTACGACACCCTGATGCGCTACGGCCCGCTGGATGCGGTGACCGCCGCGGTGCGCGAGACCGGCCGCCTGGGCGCCGATTCGCTGGCCATGATGGCCCGCATCGTCACCGGCAAGGCCTCGCTGCAGAACGTTTCCGGGCCGGTCACCATCGCCCGCGTGGCCAACATCTCGGCCAAGCGTGGCTTCGACTGGTTCCTGCAGTTCCTGGCGCTGCTGTCGCTCAGCCTGTGCATCATCAACCTGCTGCCCATTCCCATCTTGGACGGCGGGCACCTGCTGTATTACCTTATTGAGTTGGTCAAGGGCAGCCCGCTGAGCGAGCGTGCCATCGCCGCCGGACAGTACATCGGTCTGGCGCTGCTGGCCGGGCTGATGGGGTTGGCGTTCTACAACGACATCCTCGGCCTGGTCCCGCGATGAACTTTTCCACGTTGTTGCCGTCTACAGCGTCGGCATCCCGCACCAATGAAATCGACCTTCCTACCGGACGTGACATGACGCGACTCCCCAATCGCCGCCTGCTGGCCCTCGCCCTCGCCGCCGTCACCGGCGCCCCCGTGCTGGCCCAGGCTGCCGAGCCCTTCACTGTCAGCGACATCCGCGTCGACGGCCTGCAGCGCATCAGCTCGGGCACGGTGTTCACCTACCTGCCGGTGGAACGCGGCGAGACCGTGACCGACAGCAAGATCGGCGACACCATCCGCGCCCTGTACAAGACCGGCTTCTTCGAAGACGTGCAGCTGGACCGCCAGGGCAGCATCCTGGTGGTGACCGTGAAGGAACGCCCGGCGATCAACAAGCTGACCGTCACCGGCAACAAGGACATCAAGAGCGACCAGCTGTTGAAGGGCCTGTCCGACATCGGCCTGACCGAAGGCGGCACCTTTGACCGCCTGAGCCTGGACCGCGTGACCCAGGAACTTCGTCGCCAGTACAACGACCGCGGCAAGTACAACGTGGAAATCACCCCGACCGTGAGCCCGCTGGACCGCAACCGCGTGGACATCGCCATCGCCATCAAGGAAGGCAAGGCGGCCAAGATCCGCCACGTCAACCTGGTCGGCACCGAAAAGTACGATGCCCGCGACATCCTGGAAATCTGGGAGTCGAAGGAGCACAACTGGGCTTCGTGGTACCGCCGCGATGACCAGTACTCCAAGGAAAAGCTGTCCGGCGACCTGGAAAAGCTCAATTCCTGGTACCTGGACCGTGGCTACGTCGATTTCAGCATCGACTCCACCCAGGTCTCGATCAGCCCGGACAAGCGCGACATGTTCGTGACTGCCGGCGTGACCGAAGGCAACCAGTACAAGATCTCCGACATCAAGGTCAGCGGCGACACCATCCTGCCGCAGGAAGATGTCGAGCGCATGGTCGTGCAGAAGGCCGGCGATACGTTCTCGCGCGCCCTGCTGGAGTTCAGCTCCGACTCGATCACCAACTCGCTGTCCAACATCGGCTACGCGTTCGCCAAGGTGAACCCGATCCCGACCACCAACCGCGCCGAGCAGACCGTGGCGGTGAACATGCAGGTCGTGCCGGGCCCGCGCGTGTCGGTGCGCCGCATCATCTTCAAGGGCAACACCCGCACGTCCGACGAAGTGATGCGTCGCGAAATGCGCCAGTTCGAGAACACCTGGTATTCGCAGGCCGCCATCGACCGTTCCAAGATCCGCCTGCAGCGCCTGGGCTACTTTGAATCGGTGGACGTGGAAACCCCGGCGGTCAGCGGCAGCAACGACCAGGTGGATGTGGTCTACAACGTGAAGGAAACCACGTCGGGCAGCTTCGTGTTCGGCCTGGGCTATTCGCAGTCCTACGGCATGACCACCTCGGTGCAGCTGTCGCAGAACAACTTCCTGGGCGGCGGCAACCGCGTGTCGGTGGAAGCCTCGCGCAGCAGCTACCTGCAGCGTTACGGCTTCAGCTACACCAACCCGTACTTCACCGATGACGGCGTGTCGCTGGGCTACAACCTGTCCTGGCGCGAACTGGACTACTCCGACTTCAACACCGCGCAGTACAACAGCACCAACGGTGCCGCGCAGGTGGTGTTCGGCGTGCCGCTCACCGAGACCGACACCGTCTCGCTGATGTTCGGCATCGACAGCAACCAGATCACCACCTACACCGGCACCACTCCGCAGTCGATCGTTGACTACATCAACGTGATGGGCAGCAAGACCTTCCATGCCTGGCGCACGGAACTGGGCTGGGCGCGCGACTCGCGCAACGACTATTTCATGCCGACCCGCGGTACCTACCAGCGCGTGGGCCTGGAAACCACCCTGCCCGGCTCGACCGTCGAGTACTTCAAGCTGAACTACCAGATCAGCAAGTACTGGCCGATCATTCCGTCGCTGGTCATCAACACCCGCGCCGAAATCGGTTATGGCGACAGCTATGGCAAGGACAAGACCGCCATCGTGCCGGATGCCGAAGGCAACCTGCGCGAAGTGACCGCCTCGGGCCTGCCGTTCTACGAGAACTTCTACGCCGGCGGTACCAACTCGGTGCGCGGCTTCGAAGACAACACTCTGGGCCCGCGTGAAGCGACCTTGAGCTACCCCAACGGCCAGCCGCTGGGTGGTTCGCTGAAGACCGTCGGTTCGGTCGAAGCCTATTTCCCGCGCCTGTTCGACAGCCCGTCGGCACGCGTGTCGGCCTTCGTCGACTTCGGCAACGTCTACAACGGCGTGGACAACTTCAAGGCCAACGAGCTGCGCGTGTCCACCGGTGTGGCCCTGCTGTGGCGCGCCCCGGTCGGCCCGATCTCGATCAGCTACGCGTTCCCGCTGAAGAAGGAAGACGGCGACGAGATCGAGCGTCTGCAGTTCACCTTCGGCGGGCAGTTCTGACGAACCGCTGGGCGGTTCGCCAGAACTGCCCCCGCATTCCACCTATCCCCCGCGCCGTGGGCGCGCCCCCCTTAGCAAAGGGGGGCTCTCCACCAGACGGGTTACGAAGCGCCGGGCTCTGCCCGGCGTTTTTTGTCGTAGCGTCGAGCCTGCTCGACGGCTGTTCAACGCTGCTTCGGCGTCGCCACAGGAATGAACTCACTGGTGGACACGCTGGCCATGGATGCCATGGCCTGCAGCGGCATGCTGGGGTCATTGGACGTGGTGAGGGTGAACAGCACACCACTCGGGGCATCCGGCGCGTTCACGCCCCACGAGCGGGTGTGGGTACCTTCGCGGTTCGGCCCTGAGGTTTTCACCTCGGTGACCTGCAGCGGCGCCGGCACGCTGTTCAACAGGCGCTGGAACTCGGCAACGAGTGCATCGGGCTGGGCCTGGCGGGCAAAGACCGCGCAGACCCCGTCGTCGGTCTGCGCCACCGCGTAGTTGCCGCTGCCCAGGCTGATCGCCCAGGCCTTGCCGGCCTTGCCCAGCAGGAAGCTCTGGGCGCTACCCGCAGGCAGCGGGGCCAGCCCGTTCGTTTCCATGAACTGCTCGACCTTGCGCGCATCGCCAAAGGCAGCAAGGCAGGTGTTGGTGAACAGCCGGCCGAAATCGGCGGCGCCGTCGGCAGGCGCGTCGGCGGCCCCGGCCGGGCTGGAAAGGGCGAGTGCAGCCATCACGGCCGCCGGGTACAGCAGATTTCGCATGAAAGGTCCTTTTTCGCGGCCCGCGCAGGCGGCGTGGGCATCCACAGGGTGCGGCCACCGTAGCCCACGGCGTGCGGCCAAGGCCAGCCCCGCATGACCGGATTGGCGTCACACGGTAAACTCCCGCCGTGAATACTCCTACCTACACCGCCCAGCAACTCGCCGATCAGTTCGGCCTGCAGGTCCATGGCGACCCCGCCACTGCCATCCATGGCGTGGCCACCCTCGCCCATGCCGGTGCCGGCCAGCTGACCTTCCTTGCCAACCCGCGCTACCGCGCCCAGCTGGCCGACAGCCACGCCTCGCTGGTCGTGCTGCGCGCCGACGATGCCGAGGCCGCCCCCGGCGCGGCACTGATCGCCAAGGATCCCTACACCACCTTCGCCAAGATCGCCGCGCTGTTCGACAGCGCGCCGCTGCGCGAGCCCGGCATCCACCCCAGCGCGGTCATCGACCCGCAGGCGCAGGTGGCCGCCAGCGCCCACATCGGTCCGTTCGTCACCATCGGCGCGCGCAGCGTGGTGGGCGAGAACTGCATCGTCGGCGCCGGCAGCATCATCGGCGAAGACTGCAGCCTGGACAGCGGCTGTGAACTGATCGCCCGGGTCACCCTGGTCACCCGGGTGAAGCTGGGCAAGCGCGTGCGCATCCACCCCGGCGCCGTGCTGGGCGCCGATGGCTTCGGCCTGGCCATGGATGCCGGCAAGTGGATCAAGGTGCCGCAACTGGGCGGCGTGCGTATCGGCGATGACTGCGAGATCGGCGCCAATACCTGTGTCGACCGCGGCGCGCTGGAAGACACCGTGCTGGCCGAAGACGTGCGCCTGGACAACCTGGTGCAGATCGCCCACAACGTGCAGATCGGCGCGCACTCGGCCATCGCCGGCTGCACCGGCATTGCCGGCAGCGCCAAGATCGGCCGCTACTGCCTGCTCGGCGGCGCCGTCGGCGTGGTCGGCCACCTGGAAATCTGCGACAAGGTCGTGATCACCGGCAAATCGGTGGTGCGCAACTCCATTACCGAACCGGGCGAGTACTCGTCCGGCACCCCCCTCACCGACAACCGCACGTGGCGCAAGAACGCCGCGCGCTTCAAGCAGCTTGATGCACTGGCCCGCCGCATCCTGTCTGTAAGCAAGGAGAAAGAATGAGCCAGACCCAGACCCTGCCGGACATGACGCAGATCCAGGCCCTGCTGCCGCACCGCTACCCGTTCCTGCTGGTGGACAAGGTGCTGTCGATCGACTACGAAAAGCGCACCATCGTGGCGACCAAGAACGTCAGCATCAACGAGCCGTTCTTCCAGGGCCACTTCCCCAACCAGCCGATCATGCCGGGCGTGCTGATCATCGAAGCCATGGCCCAGGCCGGTGGCGTGCTGACCCAGCTCACCCTGGGCCGCGATTCGCAGTCCAAGCTGTTCTACATGGTGAAGGTGGACAAGGCCCGCTTCACCAAGCAGGTGGTGCCGGGCGACGTGCTGGAAATGCACGTGGAGATCAAGCGCGTGATCCGCAACATGGCCGTGTACGACTGCGTGGCCAAGGTCGATGGCGAAGTGGTCGCCTGCGCCGAGGTGCTGTGCGCCGGCACCCGCGAATAACCCTGGCCGGAGGAGCTAGATGAGCGACAACGCCCCCCTGATCCATCCCACCGCCGTGATCGATCCCTCGGCGCGCCTGGCCGACGATGTGCGCGTGGGTGCGTTCACCCTCATCGGCGCCGATGTCGAAATCGGCGCCGGCACCGAGATCGGTCCGCACTGCAGCGTGCATGGCCCGACCCGGATCGGCCGCGACAACCGTTTCATCGGCCACGTGGCCGTGGGCGGCGAACCGCAGGACAAGAAGTTCAGCGGCGAACGCACCGAACTGGTGATCGGCGACCGCAACGTGTTCCGCGAGTTCGTGACCCTGAACCGCGGCACCGGCGGCGGCGGTGGCATCACCACCATCGGCAACGACAACTGGATGCTGGCCTACACGCACGTGGCGCATGACTGTCACGTCGGCAATTTCTGCGTGTTTTCCAACAACACCACCCTGGCCGGCCACGTGACCGTGGGCGACTACGTGATCATCAGCGGCTTCGCCGGTGCGCACCAGTTCTGCCGTATCGGCGCGCATGCCTTCCTGGGCATGGGTGCGCTGACCAATGGCGATGTACCGCCGTTCACCATGGTCGGCACCGATTCGCTGGGCCGCCCGCGCGGCATCAACAGCGAAGGCCTGAAGCGCCGCGGCTTCGATGCTGGCCGCATCACCGCCATCAAGCGTGCCTACCGCACGCTGTACGTGGCAGGCCTGCCGCTGGCCGAGGCCAAGCAGCAGCTGGCCGAACAGGCACAGGGCAGCGACGACGTGAAGGCCATGCTGGACTTCATCGAGCATGCCGAGAGGCCCCTGCTGCGATGAGCAGCACGACCGGCCAGGCGCCGGCCGGCGCCGACGTGATCCCGCTGGCCTCGATGGCCGGCAGCGTGCCTGCACAGCGGGTGCTCAGCGAGCGCCCGTTGCGCATCGCGCTGGTGGCCGGTGAGGCCTCCGGCGACCTGCTCGGTGCCGGTCTGGTGCGCGAGCTGAAGGCACGCTTCCCGCATGCCGAATTCGCCGGCATCGGCGGCGATGCCATGCGCAACGCCGGCTGCCAGACCTGGCACGACGCCAGCGAACTGGCAGTGATGGGCCTGACCGAAGTGCTGCGCCACCTGCCGCGCCTGCTGAAGCTGCGTTCGGCGTTCCGCCAGCGTGCGCTGGAATGGCAGCCGGACGTGTTCATCGGCATCGACGCGCCCGACTTCAACCTGGGCATCGAGCGCTGGCTGAAGCAGCGTGGCGTGCCCACCGTGCATTACGTCAGCCCCTCGGTCTGGGCCTGGCGCGAGAAGCGTGCCGAGAAGATCGGCAGCAGCGCCGACCTGGTGCTGTGCCTGTTCCCGATGGAACCGCCCATCTATGCGCGGCATGGCATCGACGCACGCTTCGTCGGCCACCCGATGGCCGACGACATCCCGCTGCACGGTGATCGCGATGCGGCACGTGCAGAGCTGGGCCTGCCGGCCTCGGCCAAGGTGCTGGCGGTTCTGCCGGGCAGCCGCCTGGGCGAGATCTCGCGCCTGGGCGAACCGTTCTTCGAAGCCGCCTGGCAGGTCTCCGAACGCATTCCGGGCCTGCACGTGGTGGTACCCGCCGCCAATGCCGCCTGCCGCCGCCTGATTGAAGAACAGTTGTCCCGCTCGGCGCTGCCGGTGGCCTATTCGCATGTGCTGGATGGCCAGGCACGGGCGGCGATGATCGCCGCCGACGTGGTGGTGCTGGCCTCGGGCACGGCCACCTTGGAAGCGATGCTGGTGAAGCGGCCGATGGTGGTCGGCTACCGGGTGAATGAACTGACCTATCGCCTGGTGAAGGCGCTGGGCCTGATCAAGGTGGATCGATTCGCCCTGCCCAACATCCTGGCCGGGCAGGACCTGGCACCGGAGCTGATGCAGCACGACTGCACGCCCGACGCGCTGGCGGCGGCCGTGCAGCAGTGGTTCGACCACCCGCAGCGGGTGGCCGACCTGCAGGGCACCTATGCGCGCCTGCATGAACGCCTGCGCCGCAATGCCTCGGCCCGTGCGGCCGACGCGGTGGGTGAGCTGCTGCTGCGCACGCTGGAAGCCGCGTGAGCCGCCGTGCGGCCGCTGCGGCCAGCCTGGCGCTGTTCGACGGGGCGGCCGTAGTCGAGCCCGAACGCCTGGTGGCCGGCGTGGACGAGGCCGGCCGCGGCCCCCTGGCCGGCCCGGTGGCGGTGGCGGCAGTGGTGTTCGATCCGTCGCGCCCGCGCATCAACGGCCTGGACGATTCCAAGCAGTTGACCGCCGCCCGCCGCGACCAGCTGTACGACCGCATCATGGAACGGGCACTGGCCTGGCACGTGGTGCTGGTGGATGTGCAGGCCATCGACCGGCTGAACATCTACCAGGCCACCCTGCAGGGCATGCGCGATGTGGTGGCCGCGGTGGCCCACGTGGCCGGCTTCGCCCGCATCGATGGCAACGTCGTGCCCAAGGGCCTGGTGCTGCCGGCGCAGGCGCTGGTGGGCGGCGATGGCATCGACCGCGCCATCATGGCCGCTTCGATCCTGGCCAAGGTCTCGCGCGACCGTTACATGCAGGATCTGCACGTGCGCCATCCTGAATATGGCTTCGACCAGCACAAGGGCTATGGCACCCCGGCGCACCTGGCCGCGCTGCGGGCGCACGGTCCCTGCGCCGAGCACCGGCGCAGTTTCGCCCCGGTGCGTGACTGCCTGGCATCCGCGCCGCCGGCCAGCGCCGCGATTGCCTGAATACACCCGGTAGCGCCGGGCCATGCCCGGCGGAATGCGCGCTATCACCCCCCGTCAAGTCCTTGTCGCCACCCCCTGCCCTCGGTACCCTGACCGGGCATTCCAGCGCTTTCCGACCCCGGCGACGATTCCCCGTCAGCTCCCGGGGCCCGCGCGCTCCAACCTGGTCCGGCATGTCCAACTCTCGCTTCGTACATCTCCACGTCCACACCGAGTTCTCGCTGGCGGACTCGACCATCCGCGTGCCGGCCAAGCCCGACCAGGCGGACCCGAAAAAAGCCAAGCAGGCCAACCTGCTGTCGCGCTCGGTGGAACTCGGCCTGCCCGCCCTGGCGGTCACCGACCTGAACAACCTGTTCGCCCTGGTGAAGTTCTACAAGGCCGCCGAAGGCGTGGGCATCAAGCCCATCGCCGGCGCCGACGTGATGATTGCCGAGGAAGGCCAGGACCCGTGGCGGATGACCCTGCTGTGCCGCGACCGCGAGGGCTACCTGAGCCTGTCGCGATTGCTGACCCGCGCCTGGATGGAAGGCCACCGCGCCGAAGGTGGCGTGGCCGTGCACCCGGACTGGCTGAAGGCCGGCAACGCCAGCCTGTTCGCCCTGGCCGGGCGCGAAAGCCTGGCCGGGCGCCTGGCGCTGGACGGCAAGCACGACCTGGCCGAGCAGCAGCTGGCCGACTGGCAGCGCGTGTTCGGCGATGGCCTGCACCTGGAACTGACCCGCACCGGCCGCGAAGGCGAGGAAACCTTCAACCGCTTCGCGCTGATGGCCGCCGGCCAGCGCGGCCTGCCGGTGATCGCCAGCAATGACGTGCGCTTCCTGGCGCCGACCGATTTCAGCGCGCACGAAGCTCGCGTGTGCATTTCCACCGGCCGCGTGCTGGACGACCCCAAGCGCCCGCGCGAGTACAGCGACCAGCAGTACCTGAAGTCGGCCGAGGAAATGTGCGCGCTGTTCGCCGACATTCCCGATGCGATCGACAACACGCTGGCGCTGGCCGAGCGCTGCAACATCGAGATGCGCCTGGGCACCTACTTCCTGCCCAACTACCCGGTGCCCGACGACGAAACGCTGGACACCTGGATCCAGAAGATGTCGCGCGACGGCCTGACCGAGCGCCTGGAAAAGAATCCGCTGGCGCCGGGCAAGACCCGCGAGGACTACTTCGAACGCCTCGAGTTCGAGCTCAACACCATCATCAAGATGGGCTTCCCCGGCTACTTCCTGATCGTGGCCGACTTCATCCAGTGGGGCAAGAACCAGGGCATTCCGATCGGCCCGGGCCGTGGTTCCGGTGCCGGTTCGCTGGTGGCGTGGGCGCTGAAGATCACCGATCTGGACCCGCTGCCGTACAACCTGCTGTTCGAGCGCTTCCTGAACCCCGAACGCGTGTCGATGCCCGACTTCGACATCGACTTCTGCATGGACCGCCGCGACGAGGTGATCGACTACGTGGCGCGCAAGTACGGGCGCGAACGTGTCAGCCAGATCATCACCTACGGCACCATGGCGGCCAAGGCGGTGGTGCGCGACTCCGGCCGCGTGCTGGGCTTCCCGTATGGCCTGGTCGACGGCGTTTCCAAGCTGATCCCGAACATCCTGGGCATCCACCTGAAGGATGCGCTGGGCAAGGGCAAGGAAGGCCCCAGTTCGGAAATGGCCTCGCCGGAACTGATCCAGCGCTACGAGACCGAGGACGATGTCCGCGACCTGATCGACCTGGCGCTGCAGCTGGAAGACCTGACCCGCAACGCCGGCAAGCACGCCGGTGGCGTGGTGATCGGGCCCGAGCCGCTGAGCGAGTTCTGCCCGCTGTACGCCGAACACGACGAGAACGGCCTGGGCAAGAACCCGGTCACCCAGTTCGACAAGAACGACGTGGAAGAAGTGGGCCTGGTGAAGTTCGACTTCCTGGGCCTGCGCACGCTGACCATCATCGACTGGGCGGTGAAGGCGATCAACAAGCGCCACGAGCGCGCCGGCATTCCGCCAGTGGATATCGCCGCGATCCCGCTGGACGATGCGCCCACCTACAAGGACATCTTCGCCAACGGCAACACCGGCGCGGTGTTCCAGTTCGAATCCTCGGGCATGCGCCGCCTGCTGAAGGACGCACGCCCCGACCGTTTCGAAGACCTGATCGCCCTGGTGTCGCTGTACCGACCGGGCCCGATGGATCTGATTCCATCGTTCAACGCGCGTAAGCACGGCCAGGAAGAAATCATCTATCCCGACCCGCGCACCGAAGCCATCCTGAAGGACACCTACGGCATCATGGTGTACCAGGAGCAGGTGATGCAGATGGCGCAGATCGTCGGCGGCTACTCGCTGGGCGGCGCCGACCTGCTGCGCCGCGCGATGGGCAAGAAAGTGCCGGCGGAAATGGCCAAGCACCGCGAGATCTTCCGCGAGGGTGCGGCCAAGGATGGCGTGGACGAAGCCAAGGCCGATGCGATCTTCGACCTGATGGAAAAGTTCGCCGGCTACGGTTTCAACAAATCGCACGCCGCCGCGTACGCGCTGGTCAGCTACCAGACCGCGTGGCTGAAGCGCCACTACCCGGCCGAGTTCATGGCCGCCACGCTGTCCTCGGACCTGGACAACACCGAGAAGGTGGTCGGCTTCCTGGACGAGGTGCGCAACCTGGGCCTGACCGTGCTGCCGCCGAAGGTGAACCACTCGGCCTTCATGTTCGAAGCAGTCACCCCGGACACCATCCAGTACGGCCTGGGCGCGATCAAGGGCGTGGGCCAGGGCGCCTGCGAAGCGGTGGTGGACGAACGCCTGAAGGGCGGCGACTACAAGGACCTGCTGGACTTCTGCACGCGCGTGGGTTCGGCCAAGCTCAACCGGCGCACGCTGGAAGCGATGATCAACTGCGGCGCGCTGGACGAACTGGGCCACAACCGCGCCTCGCTGATGCTGCAGTTGCCGGAAGTGATCAAGGCCACCGACCAGATGGCGCGCGAGCGCGCCTCGGGCCAGAACTCGCTGTTCGGCGGCCCCGACCCGAGCACGGTCAGCATCCAGCTGGACCTGCCCGAGGCCGAGGAATGGCCGCTGCTGCAGCGCCTGAACGGCGAGCGCGACACCCTGGGCTTCTACCTGAGCGGGCACCCGTTCGACCCGTGGCGCGACGATGTGCGCGACCTGGTCGGCAACGATCTGGGCGCGGTGGAAAAGATCTGGAGCGCCAACAGCGGTGGCGGCGGTGGCGGCGGCGAAAAGCGCTGGCGCCCGGAAGTGCAGACCGTGCTGGCCGGCCAGGTGGTGGGTGTGCGCCGCAAGGGCGAAAGCCAGATCTTCATCCAGCTGGAAGACGGCCGCGGCCGGGTCGAATGCAGCGCGTTTTCCGATGCGATGGCCGAGTTCGGCCATCTGATGACCAAGGACCGCATCCTGGTGGTCAAGGGCGGTCTGCGCGAGGACGAATTCAACGGCGGTTTCGCCTTGCGCATCCGCCAGTGCTGGGACTTCGATGAAGTCTGCGCCAACTACGCCACGCGCCTGTCGCTGCGCCTGGACCTGCGCCAGCAGCGCCCGGTCTGGGAACGCGTGAATGCCGTGCTCGACCGCCATCGCCCCGGGCGAACGCCGCTGCGCCTGGACCTGCTGCTGAAGAGCCCGCAGGGCGGCGTGGCCGGCATGCTCGACGTGTCCGGGCAGAGCGCGGTGCGCATCGATTCCAAGCTGATGGAGGCGCTGCGCGCCGACCCGGCGGTGCGCACGCTGAAGGTGCGCTACAGCCCGCCGTGGGCCAACTGAGGCCGCGCCTGATTATTTTTTCCCGTTGTCTGTATCAAGGACGATCTTCCGTCATGAAAACGCTGTTGTTCCCCCTCGTCGCTGCGCTGGCGCTGTCCGCATGCTCGTCCAAGGTCGATTTCGAGATCGACAACCCCACCGCCACGCCGCTGGCCATCAGCATCGACGGCAAGGACCTGCCGGTAGCCGCCAACGCATCGCGTGCGATCAGCCTGGCCCCGGGTGAGCACCACCTGCACACCGAACGCCTGGGCGATGTGCGTTTCATCGTGTATGCCGACGGCCGTGGCGGTCTGATCAACCCGACCCTGAGCGAGTACGTGACCGCGCGCGAGATCTACGTGACCGGCGAGGACAAGCTGAAGAACTTCGGCAGCAGCGGCCTGGGCATGGAACTGGGCGGGGTGCAGTTCAATGGCCCTTACGAGAAGCACCACGGCCTGTTCATCGACAAGAACTGGAACTTCGGCGTGCGCCAGCCGTTCCCGGAAGAACAGATCGTGGCCCACGTGGATGCCAGCGGCGGCAAGATCAGCACCAAGGTGTTCACCGCCCCGGACTTCATCGACTACGTGGAACAGAGCATGGGCGAACCGGGTGCCTTCAAGCGTGAGCAGCCGGCCGGCTACGTGGCCCCGGTCTACACGCTGGAACCGGCCCCGGCCACCCTGCCCGCGCTGGACCCCGCCTTCGAGGCGCATGCCGGTCCAATGCGCGATCTGTATGCGCGCTGGCTGAAGGCCAGCACCGCTTCGGAGCAGAAGGCCCTGCGCAAGGAAGACTTCAAGGCCAGCATGGCCTTCACCCAGGCCACCATGACCCTGGGCTCGACCCTGCCGGTGGCCGCCAACGAGGCGTACAACGACTTCGTGACGATCCGCAGCACCGAGATGGCGCGCAGCGCGCTGGTCGTGCCCTGACGCCCCCTGTTTGCCTGCCGCGCTGACTGGCGCGTCCTGCCCGGCTGGGTTACCGTCGCCTTCCAGACGAAGGCGTACGGGGCGTTCCGGCGCATTCGGCTAGAATTCCCCTCTTCTTTACACGACGGCTTCCGATGAATCCGAACTACCTCGACTTCGAGCAACCCATCGCCGACCTGGAAGCCAAGATCCAGGAACTGCGCAACGCCAGTGCCGGTCCGGCGGTCAATGTCGAGGCCGAAGTGCACGCGCTGCAGGACAAGCTGCGCATGCGCACCGCGCAGATCTTCCGCAACCTGACCTCGTGGCAGGTGCTGCAGCTGGCCCGCCACCCGTCGCGCCCGTACACCGCCGACTACATCCGCATCATCTGCGATGAGTTCCAGGAACTGGCCGGCGACCGCGCGTTTGCCGACGACAAGGCCATCATGGGCGGCCTGGCCCGCATCAATGGCCGTTCGGTGATGGTGATCGGCCACCAGAAGGGCCGCGACACCAAGGAAAAGATCAAGCGCAACTTCGGCATGCCCAAGCCGGAGGGCTACCGCAAGGCCCTGCGCCTGATGAAGATGGCCGAGCGCTTCGGCCTGCCGGTGCTGACCCTGATCGACACCGCCGGCGCCTGGCCGGGCATCGATGCCGAATCGCGCGGCCAGTCCGAAGCCATTGCCCGCAACCTGATGGAGATGGCCGAGCTGAAGGTACCGGTGATCTGCACGGTGATCGGCGAAGGCGGTTCCGGCGGCGCGCTGGCGCTGGGCGTGGGCGACCGCACCGTCATGCTGGAATACGCGGTGTATTCGACCATCACCCCGGAAGGCTGCGCCTCGATCCTGTGGAAGGATGCCGGCAAGGCCAAGGATGCCGCTGAACAGCTGGGCCTGACCGCGCCGCGCCTGAAGAGCCTGGGCCTGGTGGACAAGGTGGTGCGTGAGCCGACCGGCGGCGCCCACCGCAACCCGACCCAGATGGCCAAGCGCCTGAAGGCCGTGCTGCTGAACGAGCTGGACGCGCTGGACAAGCTGTCCACCGAACAGCTGATCGAGCAGCGCTACACGCGCCTGCGCAGCTACGGTACGTACGAAGCGGCCTGATCGGGCCGCGTTGCCTGTTCGGGATACTCACGACGCGGCCTGATCGGCCGCGTTGTCTTTTGTAGAGTCGAGCTTGCTCGACTGCTGTTGATCCAGGCAGTCGAGCATGGCTCGACTCTACAAGCGCCCATCCACGCATGGCGTGGATCTACCGGTCAGAACGGCTTGGCCAGCACCAGCCAGACGATCGGAATGAACGCCAGCAGCGGGATCTCGTTGATCCAGCGCAGCGCGCGCGACGACGGCAGTGCGCGGCCCTTGGCCACGCCCTTCAGCAGGCGGCCGGTCCAGATGAAGTACGCCAGCAGCACGACCACCAGGCCCAGCTTGGCGTGCAGCCAGCCGGCACCGCCCGGCGCGACCATGGTCGGGAAGTCCGGAATGACCTTGTAGCCCAGCCACAGCACCAGGCCCAGCACGAAGGCCAGGCCGAACATGGAATGGCCGAAGCGGTACAGGCGCATGCCCATCAGCTGCAGGCGCGCCACCACCGCCGGTTGGCCCGCCGTCTCGGCCAGGTTCACCAGGATGCGCGGCAGGTAGAAGACCGTGGCCATCCAGGCCACCACGAACACGATGTGGAAGGTCTTGACCCAGTAGTAGCTCTGCATGCGCTCGCTCCGGCGGCTGGCGTGGATGAGCGCTATTGTCGCAGTAGAGCCACCCCATGGGTGGCTGCCGCGGCCAATTGCCGCACCACACACCCCAGCCACGCATGGCGTGGCTCTACTATTACGCTCCGCTTTCATCACCGTGCCCTGCCCATGGACAAGACCTACGACGCCGCCTACTTCCAACGCTGGTACCGCCGCGCCGACATCGGCGGCAGTGCCCGCCTGGCCCGCAAGGTGGCTCTGGCCGTGGCCAGCGCCGAGTACTACCTGGAACGGCCGATCCGCAGCGTGCTGGATATCGGCTGCGGCGAAGGCGCCTGGCGCGCACCGCTGCTGAAGCTGCGTCCGAAGGTCCAATACCTTGGCTTCGACAGCAGCGAGTACGCTGTGCGCCGCTACGGTCGTACCCGCAACCTGCACCTGGCCGCATTCGGCGATTTCGCCTGGCTGCGGCCGTGCGCTCCGGTCGACCTGCTGGTGTGCTCGGACGTGATGCATTACGTGCCCGACCGCGAGCTGCGCGCCGGCCTGGCCGGCCTGGCCGAGCTGACCGCTGGGGTGGCCTTCCTGGAAACCTTCGCCGCCGAGGATGAATTCGACGGCGACCACGAGGGCTTCCAGGCACGGCCGGCGCGCTGGTACCGGCGCGAGCTGGCCCGCCAGGGCCTGCAGGCCGTGGGTTCGCACCTGTGGCTGGGCCCCGGATTGGCCGGCGAGGCGGCGGCGCTGGAACGGATGTGAATCCGGATTCACTTTTTTCAGCAAACTTAACCCGCGGGACACTGGGATGGGATATGCTGCGCGGCAACATATGACCATACATATTCGGTCGGCATGCTCTATCAACTGCACGAACTGACCCGCAACCTGCTCGCCCCCTGGGTGCACCAGGCCCAGGCCAACGCCCGCTTCTTCACCAATCAGGGTCACTGGTGGTCGCAGATGCCCGGCGCTGATCGCCTGGCGGCCGTCAATGAACTGTTCCATCGCATCGGCAAGGATTACGAGAAGCCCGAATGGGGCATCAACGAAATCGAGGTCGAAGGCGAACGCGTGCCGATCGTGGTGCACGAAGAGGTCAGCAAGCCGTTCTGCAAGCTGCTGCGCTTCAAGCGCCACAGCAACGAAGCCGAACAGCTGCACACCATGCTCAACCAGCCGTTCGTACTGGTGGTGGCGCCGCTGTCGGGGCACCACGCCACGCTGCTGCGCGACACCGTGCGCACCCTGCTGCGCGACCACCGCGTGTACGTCACCGACTGGGTGGATGCACGCATGGTGCCGGCCAGCGAAGGCGAGTTCGGGTTGGACGATTACATCGCCTACATCCAGGAATTCATCCGCCACCTGGGCGTTGAACGCCTGCACGTGGTGAGCGTGTGCCAGCCGACGGTGCCGGTGCTGGCCGCGGTTTCGCTGATGGCCAGCCGTGGCGAGCCGACCCCGCGCACGCTGGTGATGATGGGCGGGCCGATCGATGCGCGCTGCAGCCCCACCGCAGTGAACAACCTGGCCACGCAGAACCCGCTGTCGTGGTTCGAGAACAACGTGATCCACACCGTGCCGGCCAGCTACCCTGGCGCCGGCCGCCGCGTGTACCCGGGCTTCCTGCAGCACGCCGGCTTCCTGTCGATGAATCCCAGCCGCCACTTCAGTTCGCACTGGGATTTCTACGCCGATCTGGTCAAGGGCGATCTGGAAGACGCCGACGCGCATCGCCGTTTCTACGATGAGTACAATGCGGTGCTGGACATGCCGGCCAAGTACTACCTGGACACCATTTCGGTGGTGTTCCAGGACTTCCTGCTGCCGCGCGGCGAATGGGTGGTGAACGGCGAGAAGGTCGACCCGTCGGCGATCCGCGATACCGCGCTGCTGAGCATCGAAGGCGAGCTGGACGATATTGCCGGCCTGGGCCAGACCGAAGCAGCGCAGGCGCTGTGCACCGGCATCGCGGCCGACCGCCGCGAGCACTTCATCGTGGAAGGTGCCGGCCATTACGGCATCTTCAGCGGCCGCCGCTGGCGTGAAGTGGTGTACCCGAAGGTGCGCGATTTCTTCGCCGCCCATGCCGAAGCCCCGGCTGCGAAGGCGACGAAGAAGAAGAGCAACGTCACCCCGCTGCGGCGCAAGGCCGGATAAGCCTTGGCCTTGGGGTCGGATCCCTTTACAACGGAAAGGGCTCTGACCCCTGCACCCTGCACGTGACGGGGTCAGAGCCCTGTTCTGCGAACAGGGATCCGACCCCTTCGCCTTGCACCTACCGTGAAGCCCGACGTCTGATGGTGCGTACCAACCAAGGTTGGCACCTACCAGAGCGGCGTGCCAACCAAGGTTGGCACCTACCAGAGCGGTGTGCCCGCACCTACCGTTACAGCCGCACCAGCAGGTGCTTGGCCAGCATGCCGTGCAGTTTGCCGATGCCGCGTGCCAGGTGCATCGTCAGCAGCAGCAGCAGCGCGCCCACCACGGCCAGCACCGGCGTTGCGGCCAGCGGCAGCACATTGGTGCCATCGATGTAGATGCTCGGCACGGTGGCATCGAACAGCGCCGCCACCGGCGACCAGATGAAGGCCAACGACACCGACAGCAGGGTGACCGCGATGGTGAAGTACACGATGCCCAGCGGCAGCATCAGCAGGAAGTACAGCAGCGTCAGCCAGGTGCGGCCATCGGTGAACATATCGCCGATGCGCTGCAGCCAGCTGCGGCTGCGATCGGTGTACTGCGGCCGGCGCGGCATGCGCTCACCCAGCAGCGCTTCCACCAGCCGCCCTTCCAGCAGCGCCAGACCGCGCACCGAACCGAAGAACAGCACCGTCAACGGCACGCCGATGATCAGGATCATCAGGCCCAACGACAGCGACAGCCCGGTCACTACCCAGGTGAAGAAGAACGTGCCGGTGGCCAGCGACAGCAGCATGTAGAACAGCGCGCCATAGGTGTGCGGATCCAGCACGACGCCGAAGAAGCGCGCCCACCAGGTACGCGGCTTCGCCGCCGGCAGCGCCGCCGCAGGGGCCGCCCCGCTGGCTTCGGCCGCCGCGCGCAGCACCGGCGCGGTGTCGGCGCGCGGCGTACGCAGCGCGCGGTTCACGGTCACCTCGGTTTCGCGGTAGATCTCGGCCACTTCCTGCGGCGCGCCATAGCTGCCGGCCACATCGGCAATCACCTCGGCCTCGCTGCGGCCGGACTGCGCGGCCAGTTCCGAGCGCAGGTATTCCTCGGCGTCGTACAGGGCATCCTGCACCATGGCCGGGTCAGCCCCTTCCAGCGCCGCGCGCAGCTGCGCCAGATACTGGGCAATGGTGGTGGGCAGGGCCGTGCCTGCCAGGTTCAGGTCGTTCATTGCGGTACCCCCTCCAACACGGAATCGACGGAATCGCGGGTGGCCTGCCAGGCCTGGCGCCACTGCGCCAGCACCTCGTGGCCACGTTCATTGATGCGGTAGTAGCGGCGCGGCGGGCCACTGCTGGACGGCTCCACGTGGCTTTCCAGCAGCCCGGCGCCTTCCAGGTTGCGCAGCACCGGGTACAGCGCGCTCTGCTTGCCACTCAGCACGCCATCGCCCACGCGCTCCAGCTCCTTGGCGATCAGGTAGCCGTACAGCGGCTCCCCGGCCCGGGCCAGTACCGCCAGCAGGGCCAGCGATACCGTGCCGGCGCTGAGCTCCTTCTGGAACTTCTTCAGGTGGACATCGTCGTCGGACATGGCCGGCCCTCCACTATGTTGGAGTCAACAGTAGTATGAAGTCCGGTATAGCGAATGTGTCGTTAGTCACCCTGCCGTGAGGCAAGGGGGCGTCAGGCTTGGCGCACGGCCAGCAGCACCTGTGCCGCAACGGCCTCGGGCAAGGCATGCCTGCCCGCTTCAAGCCGGCTGACCAGAGCCTGCCGGCGGGCGGGGCCCAGCGGCGAGTACTGCTCGCTGCGGCGAAGCCAGTCGTGCGCGAGCTGCAGGTGCCACGCGCGCTCATCTTCGCGCTGCGGCATCGCATCCAGCAGCAGGTCAAGGTGCTGCCACAACGGCAACCGCGGCAGCAGCCGGAGCAGCCCAACGCATGCCACGGGCGAAGGACCATCGTGGCAGAACGCCAGCAGCCTCGGTGGATCCAGCTCCGCAACCCACAGCGCGTTCGCGCTGTCCAGCATCGCATTCACCGTGCGACCCGGCATTTCCAGTGCCACCCGCAGCAACGCCAGGCCGGCGCCGCCCTCGGCCCGCACCCAGCCGCGCAGGCAGTTGCGCTGATGACGCGCCGACACCTGCGGCAACCGGGCGCGCAATGCAGGCACATCCTCGGCCTCGGCGTGATCGGCGAGCGCTGCCAACGCCTCGCGCCAGCGTCCGCGCCCTGGCGGCTGCAACTCCTGGCGCCACAACGCGATGGCGGGACGGGCCTGCCGCTGTTGCAGCAGCCATGCCGCCAAGCGGCGCACACCGCGCGAACGGTCGAATGCCGCCGCTTCGATGTGCGCGTCCAGTCCAGCCACTTCGCGTTCCACCAGCGCGCGCAGCGCGGCACCACGCACGCGGGCGGATGGCGCGGACAGGGCCAGCGGACACAGCCTGTCGATGTCCATGGGCGTGCCATGCCGCAGAAGGTCGGTCAGCGCCTGATAAGAAACGTGCGGATCACTGTCGCCCAGCGCATGCGCGCGCAGTGCTGCCCGGTCTTGGTGGGTCTGCAGCGCGATGGCATAGGCCGCCAGCCGCGTACGTGCGTCGGGGTGCCCCAGCAATCCTTCAAGGACCTGCTGGCGGGAGGGCGATGCCAGCCACCCGAACAGCGTGTCCTGCAGCCACGCGCGGTCGATGCGCTGCGCATTGCGCAGGCGCACCACGATCGGCCAGGCCGCCAACACGTGATGTACCGCGCACTGCCCGAGCAGGGACAGCACCACCTCCTGCGCCACCGCACGCACCTCGGCCACCCAGTCATTGCAGCGCAGCAGGGCGCAGGACAACGTCAGGTGGCTGGGCACCGAGCGCATCGTTCGCAGCGCCGCCTCGCGGGTATGGCCGTTGCCATCGCATCCGGCAAGGAACAATGCCGCCGCCCGTACTTCAAGCGATGCGCCCTGGTAGATCTGCACGCTGGAAAGCAGTTCGTTCTGCCGTGGTGCCCACCAGCTGCGCAGACGCTCATCGACGTCGAACAGCGTGCGAGGAGGCAGTGCCTGCAACCAGCGCACAGCGTCCACGTCATCATCAACGAAGCCTCTCAACGTCCATTTGACCAGCGCGTGCAACGCCGCTTCGGGCGTGGCGGAGTGTTGTTCGCTCATTGCATGCTTCCCTGCCGACGTGCACACAGTGCCGTACGCGCATCGGCAAAACCAGAGGGCATCGATGGCGCAGGCGCCGCCGGTGGCGCAGAATCGGCTGACACCTTCGTTCCGGGGATCCCATGCCGCACCGCCGTCGCACTGCCCTGACCGCCCTCGCCCTCGCGTGCCTGCTGCCCGCCCTGGCCAGCGCTGCCACGCCCTACCGCAGCCCGCAGCAGATCCTTGATGCTTCCGCGGCCAGCGATTGGCGCACCCCGGACCCGGCCAACCTGCTGTACATGGATCTGCCGGCCGGGCGGGTGATCATCGAACTGGCGCCGCAGTTTGCCCCGCGCCATGTGGCCAACATCCAGACCTTCGCCCACGAGCATTTCTGGGACGGCACCAGCATCTACCGTTCGCAGGACAACTTCGTGGTGCAGTTCGGCGATGCCGACGCCGACGACGCCAACAAGGCCAAGCCGTTCGGAAGCGCCGCGCGCAAGCTGCCGGCCGAATTCGAACGCGCCAGTACTGGCCTGAAGGTGAGCGTATTGCCCGACCGTGATGGCTGGGCCGCGCAGACCGGTTTCGTTGATGGCTTCCCGGTGGGCCAGGACCCGCAGGCCGGCAAGGCCTGGCTGGCACACTGCTACGGCATGCTGGGAGCGGGCCGCAGCAACGAAGAAGACAGCAGCATCGGCGCCGAGCTGTACGTGGTGACCGGGCAGTCGCCGCGCCAGCTGGACCGCAACATCACCTTGGTTGGCCGCGTGCTGAAGGGCATGGAACTGCTGAGCGCGATTCCGCGCGGACCGGCGCCGATGGGCTTCTATGCAGACCCGAAGCTGCGCACGCCGATCATATCGATCCGCCGCGCCAGCGACGTGCCCGCGGCCGAGCGCACCCCGATCCAGGTGCTGCGCACCGATTCAAAGACCTTCGCCGACACGGTGGAAGCACGGCGCAACCGCGTGGACGATTTCTACAAGCGCCCGGCCGGGCATATCGACCTGTGCAACATCCCGGTGCCGGTGCGGTAGCGCCGGGCCATGCCCGGCGAGTGCCGCGACGGGTTCGGTGCGTGGCACATGCTGAAGGCACATCATTGTTCATGGGCGTCACTTTTCTTTGCCCGCGCAAAGAAAAGTAACCAAAAGAAACGCGCCGCCGTCCGCGAGCCGGCGCTGCGCGCCGGTACCCTGCGCTCCTCGGTCCGTCGAGGGACGGCGCGGAACTCGCTGCGCTCAGACACCCGCGCCTCTTCGCCCTCGCCGGACCTGCGGTGCTCGGCTCGCTTCAAGGCGGACCCAGATCAAAACCCACAGCCGCGCGCCCACGCATCGATAGCGCCGATGCGCCTCAGCTTTTCTGGCTGACCGCCACGCTACCCAGGATCAATCCGCCGGCAACCAGCATCTGCAACGTCACCGGTTCGCCCAGGAACAGCCAGGCAAACGCGGCGCCGAACAGCGGAATCAGGTAGGTCACCGTGGACGCACGTGACGGGCCAATGCGGCCGATCAGGCGGTAGAACATCAGGAACGCCAGGCCGGTGCAGGCCACGCCCAGCGCGATGGCCGCGCCCCAGGCCTTCAGCGGAATGGCACCCTGCGGCCAATGCGTTACCGCCATCGGCAGCATCCACAACGAGGCACAGCCCAGGGTCGCGGCAGCGGCGGCCGCCGATGGCAGGCCGGTCATGTGCCGCTTTACCAGGTTCACCCCCAGCCCATACAGCAGCGACGCCGCGGCGCCTGCCAGCACGGCCATGCCGATGCTCAGGCCCGACACCTTGGCCGTGGCCAGTACCACCACGCCAGCAAAGCCGACCAGCAGCGCGCCGGCGCGACGCACACCGATCTTTTCGCCGAAGAACAGGAACGCGATCAGCGCGGCGAACAACACCGTCATCGCATTGCAGATCGCACCGATCGCCGCCGGCGCCTGCTCGGCCGAATAGGCGAACAGCACGAACGGCAATGCCGAGTTGATCAGCCCGATCGGCGCCAGCCACAGCCAGCGGCGCGGCGGGAACTGCGCACGGGCACGCCACAGAAACGGCATCAGCACCAGCGCGCCCAGCACCAGGCGCACTTCCACCAGCGCGAACGGCCCGAACGAGGGCACGGCCACGCGCATGAACAGGAACGAGCAGCCCCAGATGGCGCCCAGCAGGGTCAGTTCCAGCGGCGTGCGCCAATCGCGCTCGGCCAGCTGTGGTACCGCATTCATGTGCTGCCTCCGTCCATCGTCTGTCAAACCACCGGGCACACAGCATCGGCCGCAGACGCCTGCCGCACAAGCGCGTAGTATCGCTGTCAGCCACAAATATGGTTTGAGGCTGGACATGCTGCTACGCCCTTCCCTGCTGCCTGCACTGGCCGTCTTCGCGGTGGCCGCACGCCACCAGAACTTCGCCCAGGCCGCCCAGGAACTGCACCTGACCGCCAGCGCGGTCAGCCACCATGTGCGCCGCCTGGAAGAGGTGCTGGAAACCCGCCTGTTCCTGCGCCATGCGCGCGGGGTGCGCCTGACCGCCGAGGGCCGCCAGCTGGCCGACGCCGCCAGCGCCGCGTTCACCGATGTGGCCGCCGTGGCCCACCACCTGCAACCGGACGCCGACAGCGTGACCCTGCGGGTGACCACACTGCGGTCGCTGTCGTACTGCTGGCTGCTGCCGCGCCTGCCGCGCTTCACCCAGGCCCACCCGCAGATCCGCATCGAACTGCACACCGGCAGCGGCCTGGACCGCTACGACGACAGCGGCCCGGAAGTCGGTATCCGCTACGGTCTGGGCCAATGGCCGGGACTGCACGCGCAGCACCTGATGGACGACCAGCTGTTCCCGGTGGCCTCGCCGGCGTTGGCCGGGGTGGAAGCACTGGACGACCCGGCACGCATCGCCGACCTGCCGCTGCTGAGCGATCTGTCCCCGCAGGGCTGGCGCGACTGGTTCCGTCACGCCGGGGTGCGACCGCCCTCGCCGCTGCCGCCCATGCACACCTTCGCCGACAGCACCGATGCGATGCGCGCGGCGGTGTATGGCATGGGCGCGGTGCTGGCACGCACCCACATCGCGCAACCGTACCTGCAGCGCTACGAAGTGGTGCGCCTGCCCGGCCCCGCAATGAAGGCGCGCTACAGCTACTACGTGGTGCATGCCGAAGGGCAACCGCCCGGCCCGGCGGCGCGCGTGTTCATCGACTGGCTGCTGGGCCAGGCGCACGACGAGCGCACGCCCATTCCCGCCCTGCCCGACAGCCTGCTGGGCCGCACACCTACCGTCGGCTGACAGCGCCCTCACCCGGTCTTTGCCTGCCGCTGGCTAGGCTGCGCTGAACTCCCACCACGTGCCACTGCCATGTCCATGCTGCGACTGCGAATCACCGGAACCGAAGACGATGCCCGCGCCATCAGCGATCTGCTGCTGGGGTTGGAAGGTATCGAGCACGTTGAAGAAACCGACGACCTGATGCCGCACATGGATGACGACGATTCCAGTTCGGCCGGCCTGTCGGACGATATCGGTCCGGGCATCCACGAGCTGGAAGTGGAAGTTGGCAACGAGAGCACCGCGCAGAAGGTGCGCGATGCGGTGCAGGAACTGGCGCTGGAGCTGGATGTGTTCGTCGAATACGAGACCGACGAGGGTTGAGGCGTCGCCGGGCATGGCCCGGCGCTACCGAAACACATCGCCGGGCATGGCCCGGCGCTACCCGCACTGGGGCGCCGGTCAGGCCTTGCGACGGCGGCGCCGCCACCAGGTACGGACGCCCCAGCCACACAGCAGCGCGATAATCGCCACCGGCAACAACGCGGCGGCCGCGCGGATCAGGAAGGCCACGCTGGTGCTGAGAATGCTGCCCGATTCACTCAGCGCTTCACCGATCTCGCTGCGGCTGCGCTGGCCCGAGGTCGTGCCGAAGTGCACCGTCACCAGCTGCGTGTCGATGCGTCGGCGCTGCTGTGCGCTGTCCTTGTTGGCCTGCTCCACGCCCGCCTCGATTTCAGACAGCCGCGCGGTAACCGCCAGCAGTTCTTCCACCTTCAGGTCCTTGCGGTCCTGGTAACTCAGCAGGCGCGCGTGCTCCTTTTCCAGCCGCGCCTTGGTCAGCGCGGTATCGGCCACCTGCTGGGCCAGGTCTTCGGCGCGGGTGTTGCGCGACTGCACGGTGCCACCTTCGCCAGCCAGCGCGATCAGCGGTTCGGTACCCTTGGGCGCAATGCGCACGCGCACCTCGCCATCGGGGCGTTCGCCGCTGCGCTGGTTGACCTGCAGGACTGCGCAGTCGCCGAACTTCGCGCTCTGGCAGGCCTGCGCGATCTGCTGGATGCGCGGCGCGATCTGCTCGGCCGGCAGCTGCACTTGCACGTCGTGCTCGTAGGCCAGGAACGCGCCTTCCGGTGAAGCGACCGCGGCGGCGGCCACACCGCCGGCATCGGCGGCCATATCACCGTTCTTTGCACAGGCGGCCAGGGCCAGCGCCAGCAGCGCCCCCTTGGCCATCAGCGCCATCGTGCCGTAGCGGCCGCGTCCCTGTTCCTGCATGTCCTGCGCTCCAATGAAGATTCCCTGAGGCGCACATGGTAATCCTATGGCAGGGGGACAAAGCAGCCCCGGCGGCCTATGCTCGGGGTTTGACCCCGTACAGGAACGCCTGATGCGCCCGCATCTTCTTGCCCTTGCCCTGGTTGCCGCCCTGGCCGGTTGCCAGCCGGCCGACGCCCCGACCAACGCCTCCACCCCGGCCGCCGGCCAGCAGGCCGCTGACCAGGCCGCCGATGCGGCCTTCGCCGATCTGTCCAAGCGCGCCCTGGACACCTGGATGCAGCTGTCGCCGGTCAGCGCCACCCAGATCGGCGACCACCGCTATGACAGCGAGATCGACGACCTGAGCGCCGCCGGCCAGCAGAAGACCGTGGCCGCCTACAAGGCGCTGCTGGGCGAGCTGGACAAGATCGAAGTGGCCAAGCTGGGCCGCGAGAACCAGGTGGACGCGGCGATCCTGCGCAACCAGCTGCAGTCGGAAATCTGGAACGCCGAGGTGCTGCAGTCGGGCAAGTGGGACCCGCAGCTGTACAACGGCCTGGCCGGCAGTGCGATCTACGGCCTGATGGCCCGCGAATTCGCCCCGCTGCCCGAGCGCCTGAAGTCGGCCACCGCACGCATGGAAAAGCTGCCGGCGATCTTCGCCCAGGCGCGCGAGAACCTGGACCCGGCACGCGTGCCGAAGATCCACGCCGAGACGGTGGCCAAGCAGAACAAGGGCATCCTCAGCATCGTCGATACCTTCATCACCCCGCATATCGGTGAACTGCCGCAGGCCGACCAGCAGCGTCTGCAGGCGGCCATCGATGGCCTGAAGAAGGCCGTGGACGAACAGCAGACCTGGCTGGACAAGACCCTGGTGCCCAATGCCAAGGGCGACTTCCGCATCGGTGCGGAAAAGTACGACCAGAAGCTGAAGTTCGCGCTGAATTCCTCGCTGTCGCGCCAGGAGATCGGCGAGCGTGCGCGTGCCGAACTCAAGCGCGTGCGCGAGGACATGTACGGCATCGCGCAGACCGTGCTGAAGGACAAGCCGGGCGCACCGGAGATGCCGGCCCAGCCGACCGACGAGCAGCAGCAGAAGGCGATCGAAGCGGCGCTGGAGCTGGCCTACGCCGACAAGCCGGCGCGCGACAAGGTGGTGGACGATGCCAAGGCCGCGCTGGAGCAGTCCACCGCGTTCGTGCGCGAACACGATCTGATGACCCTGCCCGATGCACCGGTCGACATCATCCTGATGCCCGAATTCCAGCGCGGCGTGGCCGTGGCCTACTGCGATTCGCCGGGCCCGCTGGACAAGAACCTGAAGACCTTCTACGCGGTCTCGCCCATTCCCGACGACTGGAATGACAAGCAGGTCGATTCGTTCCTGCGCGAATACAACTCGCGCATGATCCACCTGCTGAGCATCCACGAAGGCACCCCGGGCCATTACCTGGAAGGCTGGCATTCGGCCAAGTTCCCCTCCACCCTGCGCGCCGTGCTGCGTTCGGGCCTGTTCGCCGAAGGCTGGGCGGTCTACACCGAGCGCATGATGCAGGAGCAGGGTTACCTCAACAACGACCCGCTGTTCCACCTGGTGCAGCTGAAGTTCTACCTGCGCACCATTTCCAACGCGATTCTGGACCAGGGCGTGCACGTGGACAACTGGGATCGCGAGAAGGCGATGCACCTGATGACCCACGATGCGTTCCAGCAGGAAAGCGAAGCGAGCGGCAAGTGGGTGCGCGCGCAGCTGACCTCGGCGCAGCTGCCGACCTACTTCGTCGGTGCGCAGGAACACTTCGACACCCGCAAGGCCATGCAGGACAAGCTGGGCGACAAGTTCAACCTGAAGGCCTACCACGACCAGATGCTGTCCTACGGCGCGCCGCCGGTGCGCTTCGCCCGCCAGCTGATGCTGGACCAGCCGATCGAGTAATCGAGCGGGTGTCAGCTTGAACCAGAACGGCCCGGGGAAACCCGGGCCGTTTTTCATCCACGCTTGGGGTCAGATCCCTTTCCTGCGGAAAGGGCTCTGACCCCGATGGGGCTAGCGCGCCGGACCGCGCACCTGAGGTGCTGAAAGTAGTTTCACAGGCGCTGCAGCCTTCTTCAGCTCGATCGGAACAGAGAACATACGCCTGACATCAAGCGCTTCGCTTTCATAACTGTTCTCGAAGTCCTTTTCAGTCAACTCGACCACGATGACGCCGCGCTCTCCGTCGACCATTATCCCCTGATGCTCCGGGAACAGCGTCTGGATCTTTCCAGATCCCACTACGCTCCGAAGCTCATTCAGAGAATGCGGCGCACCCACCACGAAGTGGTAGGTGACCCGCCCGTATCGGGTGTCAACGATCCTGGAAGGCACTGGGTCGGCTCCGGTCAGCCTGACCGTCACGACCATCGGGTTCTCGGTAAACGTCTTGCCTGCAAACCTGTCCGGCATGACCTCTACGATCTTCTGAAGCGCTTCCCCAGCCGCCATTCGAAGGCGCAGACGCCTGTCGGCTTCCTCCGCGGTCAGCCCTTCCTTCTTTGCAAAGATCTGGACGACAGGATCGGTGGCGGGAGTCACGTTCTGGGCGTACGCAGAAGGCAATGCCGAAGCGCCAACACACACGGCGAGTGCGATCACGTGTCTGCAATTGCGTTTCACGGGACCTCCCTGGTCCAGCAGGGGGTCAGAGCCCTTTCCTGCGGAAAGGAATCCGACCCCGGTGCGGTTATTGATCGGCTGCCATGAAGCCGCCGGTCTGCCGCGCCCACAGGCGCGCGTACAGACCACCGGCATCGACCAGTTCGGCATGGGTACCGGTTTCGACGATGCGGCCCTGGTCCATCACCACCAGCCGGTCCATGCGCGCGATGGTGGACAGGCGGTGCGCGATGGCGATGACCGTCTTGCCGCCCATCAGTTCGTCCAGGCTGTCCTGGATGGCCGCTTCCACTTCCGAATCCAGCGCCGAGGTGGCTTCGTCCAGCACCAGGATCGGCGCGTCCTTCAGCAGCACGCGGGCGATGGCGATGCGCTGGCGCTGACCACCGGACAGCTTGACCCCGCGCTCGCCGACGTGGGCGTCATAGCCACGGCGCCCCTGCCCGTCCACCAGCGTGTCGATGAAGGCTTCGGCGCGCGCCTTGGCCACCGCCGCACGCAACTGCTCGTCGCTGGCGTCGGGCCGGCCATACAGCAGGTTGTCGCGGATCGAACGATGCAGCAGCGAGGTGTCCTGGGTGACCACGCCGATCTGCTGGCGCAGGCTTTCCTGGGTAACGTGGGCGATGTCCTGCCCGTCGATCAGGATGCGGCCGCTTTCCAGGTCGTACAGGCGCAGCAGGATGTTGACCAGGGTCGACTTGCCGGCGCCGGAGGGGCCCACCAGGCCGATCTTCTCGCCCGGCTTCACCACCAGGTCCAGGCCGGCGATCACCCCGCCCTTCTTGCCGTAATGGAAGTGGATGTCCTGGAAATGCACGCCACCATGGGCCACTTGCAGCGGCACCGCATCGTCACGGTCCTGCACGGTCAGCGGCTGGGCGATGGTGGTGATGCCGTCCTGCACGGTGCCGATGTCTTCGAAGATGCCGTTGATGGTCCACATGATCCAGCCGGACATGTTGTGGATGCGGATGACCAGGCCGGTGGCCAGGGTGATCGCGCCCACGGTGATGTGCCCGCCGTTCCACAGCCAGAGCGCCAGGCCGCAGGTGCCGGCAATCAGGAAGCCGTTGACGATGGCGGTGGTCAGGTCCATGCCGGTGGTGATGCGCGTCTGTGCGCGATGCTTCACCGCCAGTTCCTGGATCGATTCGGCCACGTAGGCCTGCTCGCGGCCGCCGTGGGCGAACAGCTTCAGGGTGGGAATATTGGTATAGCCATCGACGATGCGGCCCATCGCCTTGGAACGCGCTTCCGAGGCGATCCATGCGCGTTGCTTCGCGCGTGGCACGAAGTACGCCAGGATCACCGCATAGGCCAGCAGCCACAGGATCAGCGGCACCATCAGCCGCCAGTCGGCCTGCGCGAACAGGTACAGCGCGGTGCCGGTGTAGACCACGATGTACCAGAGCGAATCGACCATCTGCACGGCCGATTCGCGCAGCGACGTACCGGTCTGCATCACCCGGTTGGCCACGCTGCCGGCGAAATCGTTCTGGAAGAAACTCAGGCTCTGCCGCACCACGTAGTTGTGCATCAGCCAGCGCGAGCGGTTGCTCAGGCCGGGCACGATGGCCTGGTTGACCAGCAGGTTGTGTAGGCCCACCAGGATCGGCCGGGCGATGACCGTGATGAACAGCATCCAGCCCAGTTCATTGGCGTGGCGCTGGAAGAAGCCGGCACCGGGCTGTTCGGCGACCATGTCGACGATGCGGCCCAGGTAATCGAACATCGCCACTTCCACCAGCGCCAGCAGCAGGCCGGCGATGAGGGTGGCCAGCAGCACCGGCCACACCGGGCGCAAGTAGTGCAGGTAGAACGGCAGCACCTTCTGCGGCGGCATGCGGCCATCGACCGGCGGGAACACCGGAATCAGAGATTCAAACCAACGAAACATCACAGTCCCTCGCCATCAATCAGCGCGGGGATTATCCCATGCCGGGTGTGTGTCCCGCGTTCCGGCCAGTGTCGGGTAGGCGCCCACCTGGGTGGGCGCGTTGCGATATGCCGACCAAGGTCGGCATCTACCGGTGCGTGGGAGTCGGCATCTACCGGTTCGTGGGGGTGAACTGCAGGTCCTGGAAGTCGAAGCTGAAATCGGTCAGGTCCGAGATGGACTGCATGCGCACTTCGCGCACCTTGCCGTCCGGGTCCAGGCTGAAGTTCACGAACGCATCGGCGTTGAGCGAGCGGTCGTCCCAGCGCACGATGAAGGTATCGTGCTGCCAGTGCTCCAGGCGGCCGGTCAGCTGCGCGGTCTTGGCAAAGCTCAGGCGCAGGCCCTTGCCCTCGGCCACGATGGCCATGTCGCCGTACCAGCGATCGCGGTACTGGCCGGCATAGCCACGCAGCGGCAGCGACGGCGTAGTGCCCTTGGCACGCTCGGCCTGGTGCTTGGCCCAGGCTTCATCGGCCTTGTCCTGGCCCTTGGCCACGCCCTTGGCGTAGGCGTCGACCCAGTCATGCTTTTCGCCGCCCAGGTAGGCGTCGAGCACGCTGAGGGTGATCGCGTTGAAGGCCGCGCCCGATTCCTGGTTGGTCAGCACCACCACGCCCAGCTTCTGGCCCGGCACCAGGGTCAGCCGCGAAACCATGCCCGGCCAGCCGCCGGTGTGCCAGACCAGCTTCTGCCCACGGTAGTCGCTCAGGTTCCAGCCTTCACCATAGCCGGCGAAGTTGGCCCGTGCCGGCTCCAGTTCGGGCACGCTCGGCGTGGCAATGGCCTGCGGCGTGATCATCTGCCACATGTCTTTCTGCGTCTTGGCACTGAACAACGGCGTGCCGTCGGCCAGCGTGCCCTCGGCCAGCTGCACCTGCATCCAGCGCGCCATGTCGTGCGCGCTGGAATAGATGCCACCGGCCCCGGCGTTGTTCGACCAGGTGAGCGGCGCAACGGTGCGCAGGTCCTTGAAATCGTACTTGGCGTGGCCCACCGCGGCGTTGTCACCGGGCTGCAGGTGGTCTGCGTTGTAGCGGGTACCGGCCATGCCCACATTGTCGAAGATGCGCGTCTGCAGGAACTGCTGGTAGCTCATGCCCGACACTTTCTCGATCACCTGCTGGGCGACCGCGTAGAGGATGTTGTCGTAGGCATAGCGCTCTCGGAAGCCGCCCTTCAGTGGCACCTGGCCCAGGCGTTGCACCACCTCGGCATTGCTGTAGCTGGTGGTGGGCCAGAACAGCAGGTCGCCGGCGCCCAGGCTCAGGCCGCTGCGGTGCGACAGCAGGTCGCGCAGGGTCATCTGCCCGGTCACGAAGGGATCGGACATGCGGAACGACGGCAGGTGGTCGATCACCTTGTCGTCCATCTTCAGCTTGCCGTCCTCGGCCAGCAGGTTCAGCGAGGTAGCCGTGAACGCCTTGGTGTTGGAAGCGATGGCGAACAGCGTATCGGCCTGCACCGGTGCCGGCTTGCCCAGTTCGCGCACGCCCCAGCCGCGTTCCAGCACGATCTGGCCATCCTTCACCACGGCCACGGCTACGCCAGGTACGTCGAACTGCGCGCGCACGCGCTCGACCGTTGCGTCCAGGTCCTGCAGTTGCGGCGGGGTGGCCGCACTCGCCATGGTGGTGCACGCCAGCAGCACGGCTCCTCCGATCCAGGTTTTCATCCAGCACCATCTCCGAACAGGGGTCGCGGCCATGTGCAGGCCGTCACCGGGGTTTCGCACGATGGTAACGGGCGGCGATCCACCCTGCCCTGTGCCATAGGAGGGGTGCCATGGTTGACGATCTTGCGGTGGGCAGCGGCTCCACCATCATTCCCTGCCTGCGCTACCGCGATGCGCTGGCAGCGATCGACTGGCTGCAACGCGCCTTCGGGTTCCATGCGCAGGCGGTGTACGCCGAGGGCGAAACGGTCTTCCATGCCCAGCTGGTGTTCGGCCAGGGCATGATCATGCTGGGCTCGGCCAGCAACGGCGGCGAGTGGTCGAAGCTGGCGGTGATGCCCGACGAGGTGGATGGGCGGCAGACCCAGAGTGCCTGCGTGATCGTGGCCGATGTGGATGCCCACTACGCCCGCGCCAAGGCCGCCGGTGCGCGCATCGTCATCGATATCGCCGACCAGGACTACGGTGGCCGTGGCTATGCCTGCGCCGACCCGGAAGGCTATCTGTGGTGGTTCGGCAGCTACGACCCGTGGCGCGCCGGGGCCGGCCAGTAGGTTCGGGCACGCTCAGCGGCCGCGCCAGCGGTCCAGTGCCCACAGGGCGGTCCAGCCCAGCACGAACACGCCGGCCACGCGCAGCACATTGCCGCTGAAAGCGGCCGCCCCGATGCGCTGCAGGTCCAGGAACGGGTACGGCACCTGCCCGGTCAACGTGCCGCACAGCATCGCCCAGCCCAGGTAGGCCACCGGCACCATCAGCACCGGGCCCAGCACGCGCCAGCGCAGGGCGCCGTGCGGCAACAGCCAGAGCCAGCCCAGCAGGTACAGCACGGGGGAGGCGTAGTGCAGCCCGGTATCGGCCCACCACTGCAGGCCCGTGGGGTGCCACAACCGCTGCAGCACCAGCCCGTAGACCAGCCCGGTCACGCCGATGCACAGCGCCAGGGTCGCCTCCAGCGGCGCTGGCAGGTGGCGGCCACGTGCGATCCACACACCGCCCAGGCACACCGCCACGTTGCTCAACACGGTGAAGTAACTGAAGAAGCGCAGGGTGGCCATGGCCACGCCCGCCGCCGCACCGGGGCCGGTGAGCAGCAGCGCGTACTGCAGCAGCAGCGCGGCTGCCGCCACCAGTGCAGTCAGCAGGGCCCAGCCTTTCAACAGGTTCCAGCGCGCGGCCATGGCGGTACCCGCAAGTCCGGTGCGGCGAGCATGCCACAGCCATCGCCGGCCGCCACACGCATGCCGCACAATACGCACATGACCACCCCCGATACCCGCAAAGCGCTCTGGCAGATCCACTTCTGTGTCCTGCTGTGGGGCGTCACCGCCATCCTCGGCAAGCTGATCACCCTGCCGGCGCTGCCGCTGGTGTGGTGGCGCATGTTGCTGGTGGTGGCCATGCTGGCGCTGCTGCCGCGGGTCTGGCGTGGCCTGCGTACCCTGCCGATGCGGCTGGTGGCCGGTTATGCCGGCATCGGTGCGTTGGTGGCGCTGCACTGGCTCACGTTCTACGGCGCGGTGAAGCTGGCCAACGCCTCGGTCGCGGCCACCTGCATCGCGCTGGCACCGGTGTTCACGTCGATCATCGAACCGTGGGTGGCCAAGCGGCCGTTCCAGTTGCGCGAACTGGCCTTCGGCCTGGCCGTGCTGCCGGGCGTTGCGCTGGTGGTGGGTGGCGTGCCCGATGGCATGCGTCTGGGGGTGCTGGTGGGCGCGCTGTCGGCGCTGCTGGTGGCCGTGTTCGGCTCACTCAACAAGCGCATGGTCAGCCATGCCGACCCGCTGACGGTGACCGCGTTGGAGCTGGGTGCCGGCACCCTCACCCTGACCCTGCTGGCGCCGCTGATGCCCTACCTGCTGCCGGCCCTGGCCAGCCCGCTGTGGGTAGTGCCGGATCTGCATGACGGCATCCTGCTGCTGGTGCTGGCCGGCGCCTGCACGCTGTTGCCGTTTGCCCTGGCGCTGGTGGCGCTGCGCCACCTGAGCGCCTATACGGTGCAGCTGGTGACCAACCTGGAACCGGTGTACGCAGTGGTGCTGGCGGTGGTGCTGCTGAACGAGCAGCACGAAGTGACCCCGTGGTTCTACCTGGGCGTGGCGATCATCGTCGGCGCCGTGTTCCTGCACCCGCTGTTGAACCGCCGCAAGCCGGTGCAGCACCCGGAAATCCTGGGCACCGCCGAGGCGCGCAATATCGCTGAATGACGCACCGACGGTAGAGTCGAGCCATGCTCGACTGCTTTTCGCCGGATGCAACGCGTAGAGTCGAGCTTGCTCGACTGCTTTTCGCGCGATGCCAACAGCAGTCGAGCAAGCTCGACTCTACCTGGACACAGGCCAACAGCAGTCGAGCAAGCTCGACTCTACGGGGCCAGCTCCACGCGGTTGCGGCCGCTGGCCTTGGCGCGGTACAGCGCGGCGTCGGCGCGGGCCAGGGTCTGGTCGGTGTTTTCGCCCGGCTGGTACTGGGCCACGCCGATGCTGATGGTGACCGGGAAGCCCAGCGGCAGGTCGGCCACCGCCATGCGCAGGAATTCGCACTGCAGTTCAGCGGTACGCAGGTCCACATCGGGCATCAGGGCCACGAACTCTTCGCCGCCATAGCGCGCCGCCATGCCGCGCCCGCCGAAGTGCGAGCGCAGCAGCACCCCCAGTTCGGCCAGCACCCGATCGCCGGTGGCGTGGCCCTGGAAATCGTTGATCTGCTTGAAATGGTCGATATCCACCAGGGCCACGCAGGTCTGCCGCAGCTGCCCATCGGCGGTGGCCACCGCTTCGGCCAGGGCGACGGCCAGCGCGCGTCGGTTCGGCAATCCCGTCAGCGCGTCGGTGCGGCTCTGCTCGGTCAGGTCGGCGTTCTGCGCCAGCAGCACGTCGTGGTACTCGGCCAGCAGCCGCTCGTAATCATCGCGCTCCAGCATGTGGTTCTGGATATCCAGCGCGAAGCGGCGCAGTTCCATCACCAGCATCACCTGGCGTGACAGCGCGGCCAGCGCCTCGGCCTTGTCCGGTGCCAACTGCTGCGGGTGCGCATCGAACACGCACAGCGTGCCCAGCGGCAGGCCATCGCTGCTGACCAGCGGCGCGCCGGCATAGAAACGCACGTGCGGATCGCCGGTCACCACCGGGTTGTCGTGGAAACGGATGTCCTGCAGCGCATCCTCCACCACCATGATTTCCTGCGGCTGCAGGATGGCGTGCCCGCACATCGATTCGCTGCGCAGGTTTTCCGCCGCATCGATGCCCTGGATGGATTTGAACCACTGCCGCTCGACATCGATCAGGGTGACCGCGGCCATGCTGGTACCGCACACCGCCTTGGCGATCACCACCAGGTCGTCGAAGGATTTTTCACGGTCCGAATCGAGAATGCGGTAGCGATACAACGCCTGCAGGCGCTCGGCTTCGTTGGCAGGCTTGTCGGGCTTGATCATGCAGCGTCATGTTCCGGCAGGTCGCCGCCGAGTCTAGCCGATGTTGGCGCCGGGTCATGCCCGGCGGCCATTCGTCCCAGAGGGCTTACCAGTCCTGCTGCTGCGGCAGCAGCCCGTGCAGCTCCTGGTCGGTCAGGTTGCGCCATTGGCCCGGCTTCAGCGCGCCGATCTTGACGTTGTCGATGCGCACGCGGCGCAGCTGCGTCACGCGGAAGCCGAACTCCGCCGCCATCAGGCGGATCTGCCGGTTCAGGCCCTGCTGCAGGGTGATGCGGAAACCGAACTTGGCAATGCGCGAGGTGCGGCACGGCAGCGTCATCTGGTTGTGGATGCGCACGCCGCGCGCCATGCCGCGCAGGAACTCGTCGGTGACCGGCTTGTTCACCGCCACCAGGTACTCCTTCTGGTGGCCGTTCTCGGCACGCAGGATCTGGTTGACGATGTCGCCATTGCTGGTCATCAGGATCAGGCCTTCCGACTCCTTGTCCAGGCGGCCGATCGGGAAAATGCGCTGCTCATGGCCAACGAACTCGACGATGTTGCCCTTCACCGAGGTTTCGGTAGTGCAGGTCACCCCGACCGGCTTGTTCAGCACGATGTAGACGTGGCGGCGCGCGCCCGGCTTGCGCGCGGTGCGGGCGCGCAGCGGCTGGCCGTCCACCAGCACGGTGTCGTCCTCGCCGACCACCGCGCCGGTGCCGGCCGGGTGGCCGTTCACGGTCACCCGCCGTTCGGCAATCAGACGGTCGGCCTCGCGGCGGGAGCAGAAGCCGGTTTCGGCAATATGTTTGTTGAGTCGGGTGGTCATGCGCCCATTATCCGGCATTGCCACCCTCCCCGCCTCATGCAACGGCAACGGAATCTGCGGTTTCGCCGTCGAAGACCCGGTTGCGGCCGCCGCGCTTGGCCACGTACATGGCATGGTCGGCACGCCGCAGCAGGGCCGCCAGGTCGTCCTGGCCCGGCCGCCACTGGGCCAGGCCGATGCTGGCGGTCACCTGCAGGCCGGGCACCTGCAGGCTCTGGCAGGCTTCGGTGATGCGCTGGCGCAACACGTCCAGGCGGCGCCGCGCATCCTCGCGCGACACCCCCGGCAGCACCACCAGGAACTCCTCGCCGCCCATCCGCGCGACCTCGTCCTGGCCGCGCACGCTGGCGCGCAGGGCACGGGCCACCGCCACCAGCACCTGGTCGCCGACCTCATGCCCGTGGCGATCATTGATGTCCTTGAACAGGTCCACGTCAAGGAAACCGATGACCAGGCCACCGTCGTCGCGTGCACCGCGCTGCAGGTGCTCGCCCAGCTGTTGCAGGCCGGCGCGGCGGTTGGGCAGGCCGGTCAGCGAATCGGTCTCGGCCAGGTGGCGCATCTCGTCGCGTTGCTGGCGCAGGCGACCCAGCCGCAGGTTCAGGGCGTAGGCGGCCATCATCAGCAGCCAGGTCACTGCCAGCTGCAGCGCTTCCACCCGGTATTCCAGCAACCAGCCGGCACTGACGGCGTCGGCGGCGATCAGCACCAGCATCGGGGTCAGCGCGGCCAGCCCGGCCTGCGACCACACATCGCCGCGCAATCGCGCCCACAGCCCCACCGCCAGCGACAACGCGCAGCCCAGGATGAAGCTGACCTGCAGGCCCACCGCCACCACCTGCAGACCGTCGCGGCCGAGCCACGGCACCAGCGCGGCCACCGCCAGCAGGCCCCACAGCACGATCTGCTGCGGCAGGCGCGAGCGCGGCAACTGCCGGTCACCACCGTTCAGGCGCCACAGCGCCGGCAGTGCCATGGCCTGGGTGGCCGCGGTCAGCGCGATCAACCACCAGGCGGCGCGCTCGCCCACTGGCAGCCAGGGTTCGGGGTAACCAGACAGGCCGCCCAGCACCGCCTGCCACAGCACCAGGATCAGCGTGGCGCCGATGTAGAACAGGAAGCTGCGGTCACGGGTGGTCAAGTAGCCCATCAGCGCCGACAGCGCCAGCGCGATGGCGACCGCGATGCAGGCCGCGCGCACCAGCAGGCGTGCGGTGTCGTTCTGCTGCACCGGGCTGGGCGCGCCCAGCCGCAGGGTCGGCACCCAGCGTGCCTTCAGCGGGGTCTGCCATGAAACGAAGAAGGGTTCATGGCTGCCGGCGCGGGGCACGGCCACCATGCCAATGCCGGCGCGGAAGCGCGAATCGCGGGTGCGCGCATCGTCCATGTTGCCGCAGATCTCGCGCTCGCCATGCTGCAGGCGGACTTCGCCGGCGAACACGTTGAACACATCCAGCGCCTGCGGTTCGCCCGACCAGCCGCCCGGCGGGGCATCCACCCGCACTTCCTGGCGCGGCCCGACCAGCATCTGCGGCGTACACGCGCGGTGCGGTGTAGGCACATCGGTAGCGGCGCCCACCAGCAGATAGTCGCGCCCGGCTTCGGCCGCGCGCGCGTGGCCCAGCCAGGGCAATGCCAGCCAGGCCAGCAGCACCACCAGCACTGCCCCTACTTCAAACCGCACGTGCCTGCCGACCACGCTGTGTCCCGCTGTTGCTTACGTCCGCGCCCAGTGCACGTCGCCCCTGCGGCCATTATCGCAGCCTGCGGCGGCGCCGGTGTGTAGACCAAAGGTGGGGCCGCGCAGCGCGCCGGCTCACTGGTCCACTCCGGGCTGGCCCACCAGGCGCAGCGGGCGCTGGTCGGCCAGGGTCAGCCGTTCCAGCGGCTGCGGGCGCTCGATGGCGAACCCCTGCAGGCCCTGCACGCCCAGAGCCGCCAGTGCGTTGGCCACTTCCTCGGTCTCCACCCATTCGGCCACCACTTCCATCTGCAGTTCGCGGCCTAGTTCACTGATCGCGCGCACCGTGGCATGGCTGACCGGGTCGCTGCCCATGTCGCGCACGAAGGCCCCATCGATCTTCAGGATGTCGGCCGGCAACTGCCGCAGGTAGCCGAACGAGGACAGCCCCGAGCCGAAGTCGTCCAGCGCCATGCGGCAGCCGCGCGCCTTCACCGCATCGATGAACGCCCGCGCCTGGGTCAGGTTGCTGATCGCCGCTGTTTCGGTGATCTCGAAGCACAGCTTGGCCGCCAGCGCGCGGTTGCGTTCCAGCAGGTCGCAGACGAAGGCCAGGAATCCCGGTTCGGCGATCGACTGCGCCGACACGTTCACGTTGCACAGGCCGAGCTGGCGCACGTGCGCCGGGCAGACCTGCAGGTGGCGGAACAACAGGCCCAGCACATGCCGGTCCAGCGCCACGGCCATGCCGTAGCGTTCCACCGCCGGCATGAACTGGCCCGGCAGGTGCAGTGCGCCGGCCGCATCGCGCATGCGCACCAGCACCTCGTAATGCAGGTAGCCCGGATCGCCCACCTTGGCGATGCGCTGGGCGTAGAGCAGCATGCGGTTCTCGGCCATGGCCCGGCTGACCCGCTGCAGGCGCTCGGCCTCCTGCCGCCGCTCCTCCAGCGCCAGGCGGTCTTCGTTGAAACAGTGGATGCGGTTGCGCCCGGCCTGCTTGGCCGCATAGCAGGCGCTGTCGGCCGCGCTCATCAGCCAGTTCACGTCCTGCGCGTCGGCGGTCACTTCCACCACGCCGATGCTGCAGCTCAACTGCGGGCTGCCTTCGCTGATCGGGAACGTGGCCTGGCCCAGGTTGCGCAGCAGCCGCTGCAGCACACGCTTGGCCTCGTCCTGGCTGGCGCGGGCCAGGAACACCGCGAACTCGTCGGCACCCAGGCGTCCGACCCAGTCGCCGTCGCGCACCGCGCCGATCAGGTACTCGGCGAAGCCGCGCAGCATCTGGTCACCGGCGGCGTGGCCGAAGCTGTCGTTGACCAGCTTGAAGTGGTCCAGGTTGATGTAGCACAGCGAGTGCACGCCGCCTTCCGAGCGCACCTGCAGCAGGGCGTTCTCCAGCAGCCGCTCGATCTCGCGGCGGTTGATCAGGCCGGTCAGCGGATCATGGCTGGCGTGGTGCTCGATCTCGCGGGCCAGGGCATGGTGCTGGCTGACGTCTTCGATGATCGCAAACACCGACAGCCCGCGGCCGGGGGTACGCACGCCGGTGCCACTCCAGCGGCCCCACACCAGGCTGCCGTCACGCCGGCGGAAGCGCAGCTCGCCTGGCCGCAGCTGCCGCTCCCAGTCGATCTGGCCCTGCTCGTCCAGCACCAGCTCGCCTTCCATCAACAGCTCGGCAAAGGTGGCCTGCAGCAGCTGGTCGCGGCGGTAGTCCAGGATATCGGCAATGGCCTGGTTGGCCTCGATGACCCGGCCCTGCGCGTCCAGTTTCAGCATGCCCACGTTGGCCTGGTAGAACGCGGCGCGGAACCGGCTTTCATGTTCGCCCATGTCCTTGCCCACGCGTCGGGCCAGGGCAATGGCCATCAGGGTGATGCCCAGCACCGACACGCCACCGACCACCAGGGTGGCGATGCGTACCGCCCGTGACATGTCCAGCAGCGCCTGCGAAAACGCCTTCGCCTGCCCCTGCAGGGTCTGGTCGATGTCGCGCAGGCGCTGCAGGTAGGCATCGCGCGCCTGCACCGTCAAGGGGCCTTCATGGTGGCGCTGGCGCAGTTCGCTGATCAGCGCCTGCATGGCCAGGACGCCTGGGTCGGTCTGTCGCCACAGCGTGGTGGCATCACGGAACGCGCCGAAATCGCGGGCATGGCGGAACGAGAACACCAACCGTGCCACGTCACCCTTGGCGTTGCCGCCGCGCAGGAAGCCGGCGCGGGCGCTCGCCTCGTCCGGCTCGGGCTGTTCCAGCGCCAGGCGCGCGTGCAGGTCACCCAACGGCAGCTGCAGCGCGCGCTCGGCATCATTCAGATCGATCAACTGGCCGCGCACCAGGTATCGGCTCAGCGCCGAGGTGGCCTCCTGCTGGCCACGGGACCAGTGCCCCTGGCCGGCAATCCAGGCGGTGGACGCCGCCTGCAGCTCCTGGATGACAGCCGACAGCCCGACCAGGCCGATCGCCATCCCGGTCAGCAATGCAAACCGCAGCCCCAACCCCCGGGTCATCGGCACCCGTCGGTCCTGCTGCTCGCTACCCCTCCTACCCATCCTGGATCCCCCCGGACGCGATTACGGTGGCAACCTCCTGCGGAACCCGTTCAGCCTAGAACCGTGGGTGTGTGGACGGTGCGAAGCCCACGAAAAAGGGCGGGGGTCGCCCGGGCCATCCGAAGATGAAGGCCCGGTCGACCACCGCCCCTTCAGGCGTGGTGCTTAGAAGCTGCGCGGACCGCGCGGCTTGAAGCCATCACGGCGCGGCGGGCGACCTTCACGGTCACCGCCGGGGCCACCCGGGCCACCGCGGCGCGGGCCACCCGGACCGCCCGGACCGCGCTTGTCGAAGCGCGGCTTGAACGGACGCGGAGCCGGGTTGATCTCTTCACCGGCCGCCAGCGGACGCATCTGCAGCTGCTGGCCCGACACCCACACCTTCTGCAGGTGGCTGAGCACGTCCTGCGGCATCTGCGCCGGCAGGTCCAGCAGCGAGAAATCGTCGTGGATGTCGATACGGCCGATGTAACGGCTTTCCAGGCCCGCTTCGTTGGCGATGGCGCCGACGATGTTGGCCGGCTTCACGCCGTGCTGGTGGCCCACCGAAATGCGGTAGGTCTCCATGCCCTGGTCCGGTGCACCACGCGGCGGCACTTCACGGCGCGGGCGCTGTTCGAAACCACCCTCGCCTTCTTCGCGGCGCGGGCCGCGTTCGAAGCGCGGGCCGCGTTCGTTGCGGTCGAAGCGGTCACCGCGTTCCGGGCGGTCGCCACGGTCGAAACGCTCGCGCGGCGCGCGTTCTTCACGCGGCGCACGCACCGGCGGCTGCAGCAGGAACGGGGTATCGCCCTGCAGCATCTTGGCCAGTGCGGCAGCCACTTCGATGGCCGGCACGTTCTGCTCGGTCTCGAAACGCTCCAGCAGCTGGCGGTAGAAATCCAGACCGCCGGCGCCGAGGGTTTCGCTGATGCGCGAGGTGAACTTGTTGATGCGGGTATCGTTGACCGCTTCCACGCTCGGCAGCTGCATTTCTTCGATCGGCTGGCGGGTGGCGCGCTCGATCTGGCGCAGCATGCCCTTCTCGCGCGGGGTGGCGAACAGGATCGCCTCGCCGCTGCGGCCGGCACGGCCGGTACGGCCGATGCGGTGCACGTAGCTTTCGGTGTCGTACGGGATGTCGTAGTTCAGCACGTGGCTGATGCGCTCCACGTCCAGGCCACGGGCCGCCACGTCGGTGGCCACCAGGATGTCCAGCTTGCCTTCCTTCAGCATGGCGATGGTGCGCTCACGCTGGGCCTGCTGCATGTCACCGTTGATGGCGGCAGCGGCCAGGCCACGGGCCTGCAGCTTGCTGGCCAGTTCTTCGGTGCCGGCCTTGGTGCGCGCGAAGATGATCATCGCGTCGAACGGCTCGACTTCCAGGATGCGGGTCAGCGCATCCAGCTTGTGCATGCCGCTCACCCACCAGTAACGCTGGCGGATGTTGGCCGAGGTGGTGGTCTTGGCCGCGATGGTCACTTCCACCGGGTCCTGCAGGTAGGTCTGCGCGATGCGGCGGATCTGCGGCGGCATGGTGGCCGAGAACAGGGCCACCTGGCGCTGCTCCGGCAGCTTCTTCAGCACGGCTTCGACGTCGTCGATGAAGCCCATGCGCAGCATTTCATCGGCTTCGTCCAGCACCAGGGTCTTCAGCTCGGACAGGTCCAGGGTGCTGCGGTCCAGGTGGTCGATCACGCGGCCGGGGGTACCGACCACGATGTGCACGCCGCGGCGCAGGGCCGACAGCTGCTGGCCGTAGGGCTGGCCGCCGTACACCGGCAGCACGCGGAAGCCGGGGATCTTCGAGGAATACGACTGGAACGCCTCGGCCACCTGGATGGCCAGCTCGCGGGTCGGCGCCAGGATCAGGGCCTGCGGCTTGGTCTGCTGCAGATCGATGTTGGACAGCACCGGCAGCGCGAAGGCCGCGGTCTTGCCGGTACCGGTCTGGGCCTGGCCCAGCACGTCGCGGCCTTCCAGCATGGCCGGAATGGTGGCGGCCTGGATCGGCGAGGGGGTTTCGTAGCCGATGGCGCTGACCGCCTGCATGACAGGCTCAGACAGGCCGAGCTGCGAGAACTGCAGCGGCGCTTGGGAATCTTGGGACATGGAAAACTCCAAAGGCACGGCCATCTGCATGGCAGTGCGATAAAAAAGGGATGGTCCGCGCTTTGGGCGCCCTTCTTATCGCGTGCCCTGGCGCTGCTCGTTCGGAGGGAGATTCACTCGCTCAGAGCGGAATGATACCGCACCGTGCCTGAACGGCGCGTACAGGAAACCATTCGCATCCATGGCCGCCCACACTGGCGCACAATACGCGACCCGCGCGGCCGGCCCCGGCCCGCCCCCACCAGGAAACCGCGTTCCATGCAGATTCTCGAATTCGACCTCGACGGCGAGTACGTCGAACTGAAGCAGTTGCTGAAGCTGGCCGACCTGGTCACCAGCGGCGGCGAGGCCAAGATGGTGATCGGCGACGGCCAGGTGCTGGTGGACGGCCAGGTCGAGCTGCGCAAGGCCTGCAAGATCCGCGCAGGCCAGGTGGTGGAATTCAACGACAGCCAGATCCGCGTGCTGGCGGCCGGCTGACCCGGCCGGGCAAGGCAGGATCAGGCCACGCGCTGGGTCAGATGCGAGGCAATCACCTTGCGGAACGGCGCCACGCCCTGCGCCAGCCGCAACCCGGCCGCGCGCAGCAGGCGGGCCGGCGCGCGGTCATCGGTATACAGGCTGGCGATGGCGTTGGTGGCCTCGTACAACGGCCGCGACGCCAGCCGGTGCCCGCGCTCGTAGCGGGCCAGCATGCCCTCGGCGCCGATGTCCGCCGCGCGTCGCTGCTGATCCAGGATGCCCTGCGCCAGCCGCTGCGCACTGGCCAGACCCAGGTTGAACCCATGGGCCGTGACCGGGTGCATGCCCACGGCAGCATCGCCGATCAGCGCACAGCGGCTGCCGACGAAACGGTGCGCGTAGACACCGACCAGCGGATAGGCCTGCGGCGTGGCCACCGGCTGCATCTGCCCCAGGCGGTGCTCGAAGAACCCGGTGATGGCCTGGCCGAAGGCCACCTCGTCCATCGCCAGCAGCTGCTCGATCTGCCGCGGCGGCAGGGTGACCACCGCTGACGCCTGCCCTTCGTTGAGCGGCAGCAGGGCCAGGGTACGGCCGTAGCCGAACCATTCCCAGGCGGTGTGGCGATGGTCGCGCTCGACCTGCATGCGGCACACCAGCATCGATTTACCGAAGTCGCGCATCTGCGCGCCGATGCCCAGCAGGCGGCGGGTGGCGGAAAAACGGCTGTCGGCGGCCACCAGCAGGCGCGCGTGCAGTTGGCTGCCGTCATCCAGGGTGACCACGTGGCCCTGTGCATCGGCACGCAGCGACTGCAGCTTGCGCCCGTCGAACAGGTGCAGGCCCGCCTGGTCCTGCACGCCCTGCCAGGCCGCCCGCCGGATCAGGTGATTGGGCACCAGCCAGCCCAGCGGCTGGTCGGCCGTGCGTTCGCTGGCGAAGGTAAGCGCGAACGGCGAGCCGCCGTTGAGCACCTTGGCATCGCGCAGTTCAGCAATTTCGCTGGCCGGCAGCTGTTGCCACAGGCCCAGCTGTTCCAGCGTCTGGCGCGAGGCATGGGTGAGTGCGATCTCGCGCCCGTCGAAGGCGGCTGCCGCCAGCGCCTGGCGCGGCTGCGCTTCCACCAGCCCGACCTGCAGGCCCCTGCCGGCCAGCGCGCGCGCAAAGCACAGGCCGGCCGGCCCGGCGCCCACCACCACCACGTCCATTCCACGCATGCCTGTCTCCTGACCCTTGTCCGTTCGCTACCAGCTTAGCGCTGGGCGCGTTAAGGACCTTGATCTGGATCAGCGCAGCAGCCGGCCCCTGCCCTCTACCGGCCTTACAGCAGGGCCAGCACCAGCGACAGCACCGCCACGATCGACACCACCCAGACCAGGCTGCGCACATACGGCACACCGCTGGCGTACAGCGGCAGGTACACCACGCGGGCCCAGAAATAGACCTGCGCGGCCAGCACGGTGTGCTCGCTGCTGCGCCCGGACAGCACCACCGCAATAGCGGCGGCGGCGAAGAACGGGAAGGTTTCGAAGAAATTGGCCTGGGCCCGCGCCAGCCGTGCCGCCAGCGCACCCAGCGGCGCGTTCTGGCCGTCGCGGGCCGAAGCGTTCCACTTCAGGCCACGCTCGCGGGTGGCCGCACCGGTGGCGGCAAAGATATGCACGAAGCCGAGCAGCATTGCCCAGGCCAGCATCGTCAGTTCGGTCGCCATGTTCGATCTCCGTCAGGGAGCGGAAGCGCGCAGGCTGTAGCCGGCCAGGCGCCAGGTCTGGTCTTCGTCGAAACGGAACGACACCAGTTCGCGCACCGGCTGGGCGCTGCTGGCAAAGCGGGTGGGGAAGCTGACGTTGATGTACAGCCCTTCCGGCACGGCCGCGCCGGGGCCGTACTTCACCCGGGTCACGCTGGGCTGGCCACGCCCGGCCAGGGCGCCCAGGCGGGTGCGGTCGGCGGTGAGCTGGCTGACGAAAGCAGCCTTGGGAACGGCGCGGCGCGCCACGACCGAAGCACCGTCCCACAGTTCACCGGCGCGATTGCCATCGACCAGCTGCGCGGCTTTCAGCGCAGCGGCGGTCATTTCTGCGTCCTGCTTCTGCACCTGGGCCTGCTGGGCCGGGGTCAGCGTCGGCGCGGCGGCGGTGGCGGGCTTGGCGGCGGCCGGCGTGGCCGGTGCCGGGCGCGCCGGTGCCGGTGCGGGCGTGGCCGGCGCAGGTGCCTGCGCCAGTGCGGCCAGGGGGAACAGGGACAGCAACAGGAACGCGCGCTTCATGGCCACCGCCGGTTCAATGAATGGAACCGCAGTCTACGCCAGCGCGGTGATCGGCTCGTCAGCGCGTAGTACTGCTGGCTTCCACTGCAGCGGCCTCGGCCTCGGCGGGTGCGCCGCCGCTACCCGCGGCCGGCGGCTGCTCGGCCACCGGCGGCTCGGGCGGCGCCGGCGGCAGGGTGGCCACGTCGATCTCGGACAACGGACTTTCTTCCGGGCACACCGGATCGGGGAAGCCGAAGCGCTCTTTCAGCGCCTGCCCGCAGCTGTTGATCGATTCCATGTCCACGCCCTCGCGCTTGCACTGCTGGTCGAAGGCGACCAGGAAGGCATCCTTGCGCTGCACGAAATCATCGCCGCAAGTGCGCATCTGCTTGATCCGCTCCAGATCGTCCTGCACCGCGTTGGTGCCATCCAGGCCGAACTGGCGCAGCTCCTCGGGAGTGAGCAGGCGCAGGCTGCGGTTGGGCACGGTCATCATCAGATCGGCCACGCCCACGGCAACGCCGTTGCGCTGCAGGTAGTCCTTCACGTTGTCATAGACCTCGTGCAGTTCGCGGTTGAGTTCCGCGCGCGAGGTCGCCTTGGAACTGATGCGCATCATGCGGTGGATGCCGACCTTGCCCGACAGCAGGCGGTTGTCGCCTGCGGCAAGCACGAACACGCAGGCGCTGTGGCAGATCGAGCCTTCGCGCACCCAGATCGTCCAGCCCGATTCGCCGATGCTGTCGCCGGCCACGATGGCCGATTCCACCTGGCCGCCGCTGGAATCCAGATCGAGGATGCGCTTGTGGATCTTCAGCGCATCGGCCACCACGGCCAGGCGCCAGACCAGTTCAGCGAAACCGGGATTGATCTTGCCGGTGTAGCGCACGCGCAGCAGCCCTCGCTCGGCGCACGGCGCCAGCGCCTGCTGGATCTGATCGCGCCCCAGCCCTTCCAGCGCCACGCCATCGCCACCCTCACCGGCGTAATCGGTGCTGCAGCTGATCCAGGCGTTGCCGTTTTCCAGTTGCGCCGCCGCCCACGGCCGGTCCGCCCGACTGCGCGGCGGTGCCGGCGGCAGCGGTGCATCGGCGGCATTGATCGACACCATGTTCTCGCCATCGCTGGCCGGCGCCCGCGCCGCCTTGTCGGCCGCGGTCACGTTGCCGGGATTTTCCAGTTGCTTGCAGCCGGCAAGGGCCAGGCACAACAGGGGCAACCAGCGGAATCGGAAAGACATCGGGCAACCGGTATTCGAGGGAAGCGAGAGCCACAGTCTACCCGCCAACGCCGCGCATTCAGCGTGCGCCACTGAACCCATGGTGACCTTGGGGAACGCATCCACGCATGGCGTGGATCTACTGGCGCAACCGTGATCGGGTAGATCCACGCCATGCGTGGATGAATCTGTCACTCACCCAAATCCATCCGGGGTCAGAGCCCGTCGCTGCGCAACGGGATCCGACCCCGTGCCGTCCCTACAGATCGCAGCCATCTGTCGCAGGCGGGGTGGGTCCGGTTGCGGGGGTGTCCGCGGCATGGATGCCGCGGCCAAGCCTTATCTGATGGAAATCTGGCAGCGTAGGTGTCGAGAGCCGGCGTGGGCCGCCGTGTAAGCCTGGATC
>NZ_JAAIUZ010000046.1:0-4039 GCF_010894375.1 Stenotrophomonas sp. B1-1
ACCCAGGCGCTGGCCTTTGAGCGATCGCTCGGCCTGGCCGGCGCGCTGCGCCCGGCCGTCTACCGCCGCCTACGCATTACCCAGGAGACCCCATGAGCGCCCTGCCGCTGACCTTTACCGCCGCCGGCCGCGCGGCGCTGATCAACGCCCCCAACACCGGCACCCGTGCCGTCACCGTCACCGCCATCGGCCTGACCGAGCAGGCCTTCATCCCCGATCCGGCAGGCGGCGATACCGTACTGCCTGGTGAGTTCAAGCGGCTAGAGACCTTTGGCGGCAAGGCGGTGGCTGATGATGTCATCCACATCAGCCTGCGCGATGAGGGCAGTGATACCTACGCACTGCGCGGCATTGGCCTGTACCTGGACGATGGCACCTTGCTGTGCGTGTACGGCCAGGAGGAGGTGATCCTGGAGAAGTCTGGCCAAGCGATCTTGATGCTGGCTGCCGATATGGTCCTGACCGATGTGGAGGCCACCAGCATCGCCTTTGGCAGCACCGAGTTTCTTAACCCGCCAGCCACCACCACCGAAATGGGTGTGGTGGAGTTGGCCACCTCGGCCGAGGCGATCACCGGCAGCGATGCGCAGCGGGCAGTGACCCCGGCCGCGCTTGCGGCCACGCTCGATGATCGATTGGGCAAGGGTGTCCCCAATGCACTGACCAAACAGCTACTGGCCGCCGCCACCCAAGCCGCCCTGCGCGCCCTGCTCGAGCTGAAGGCCGCCGCTCTGAAGGACGAAGGCGATGGCAACGGCCTGGATGCGGATCTGCTCGATGGCCAGCACGGGGCCTTCTACCTGGACTGGGCCAACATGACCGGCGTACCGGCCAGCACCCACATCCCCGGCCAGGTGTTTGCCTTTGCCGGTGCCACCGCCCCGGCCGGCACCCTCCCCTGCAATGGCGCTGCTGTCAGCCGCCAGACCTATGCCGCGCTGTTTGCCGCCATCGGCACCCGCTATGGCGACGGCGATGGCGCCAGCACCTTCAATGTGCCCAACCTGATCAACGGCACGGTGCCGGTGCAGCAGAGCGATCAGAGCCGGATCGGTACCGCAACCGATGGTGAGGTCATCGGTCACACCCATGAGGCCAGCACGGCCGGTGCGGGACGCCACGGCCATGGCGCCAGCTCAGGCGCCGGCGGTGACCACATCCACGGCGCCTGGACCGATCAGCAAGGCCACCACGGCCATACCGGCGCCACCGCTGCAGTCGGCGACCATCAGCACGTCTCGCCCTTTGCTGAAGCAGGCGTGGAGTATCCCTGGGGCGGCGACTACAACCCTCATCCTGGTTCAAAAGGCAATTTGGATTGGGACAACCCCTGGCCCTATACCAGCCCCAGCGGCAACCATGCCCATAGCTTTGCCACCGATGGCGCCGGTACGCACGGCCACAACATCGGCATGAATGGTTCCGGCCCGCATACCCACGATGTCCACATCGCCGAGACCGGCGAGCACACCCATGCCACCACCGTCATCGCCACCGGCGGCCAACGCAATCTGCCGGCCGGCGTCGGTATGCTCTATTGCATCGTCTACTGAGGACGCCCCTATGGATACCCCTGCCCACCGCTACGGTCACAGTTTTGATCTGACCTCCGGCGCCTACCTGCGCCCGGTACGTCTATTCCCTTCCGCCGATAGCACCTGGCCGCTGCCGGAGAACGTGGTGGCCTTTGCGCCCACCGTCGAGCCTGGCCCATACCAGTGGCTGCGCCTGGATGCTGCGCGCCAGGCCTGGGAGCTCGTGCCGGACTATCGCGGCGTCATGCTGTGGGACACCGGCGCGGCTACCCCGCTGCCCAACCGCTTGCTGCTGGGCGATGAGCTGCCCGAAGGGGTGACGGTGCTGCCGCCGCTGACCATCGAGCCCGGCGCGACGCTGCGCAATGCCTGGAACGCGCAGGCCCAGGCCTGGGAGCTGATCCCCGATTACAGTGGTCGACCGCTGTGGCACAAGGCCGATGGCAGTGTTGCACCGCCACTGTCGCCGGGCGAGCCGCTGCCAGACGAGCTCACCGACATCCGCCCACCTGCGCACGTGGAAGCGCCTGTGCGATTTGTTGAGCCGGAAGGCTGGATCCAGATCACGCGGCCCACGGGCCAAAAGGCCGTTTGACGATCGCACCCTCCGGGCCGCCAGGAAGGGGGGAATGAGCAGACCCGGAGGGTGCAGACCGGCTCAGGTACCCGCGAGTCCTGAGCAATCGACGAGCCAGATGAGCACCTGGCAAGGCCAATGTCTGCCCGCGCTGATCAAGCACTCGTGAACTAGCCCTGTCATCACCCACCGTTGTCGTGCGCATGTACGGTACCGCGCTACACAGCTCACTCCGTGCGCGCGCGAGTGGCGTGCGGCACCGTAAGCGCATGGATTCGCGCCTGCCTCAACAACTCAACAACCTCCTGCGCGAGGGATCGATCAGCCAGGTCGATCACGCCTCGGCGCGCTGTCGCGTGCGCAGTGGCCAGGTGCACACCGACCTGATCCCCTGGCTCACGCCTGCCGCCGGCGGCGTGCGGGTGTGGGCCCCGCCGTCGGTCGGCGAGCAGGTGCTGCTGCTGTGCGTGGATGGGGACTTGGCTAACGCCATCGCCCTGCGCGGGCTGTTCTGCGATGCGTTTCCGGCACCGTCCAGCAGTCCCGACCTGACCCTGATCCAGTTCGCCGACGGCGCCACCGTGGCCTACGACAGTGCCGCCCATGCGTTGGCCGCCACCCTGCCAACCGGCGGCACCGTGTCGATCGTTGCCGAAGGCGGCGTGCGTATCACCGGCCCGGTCACCATTGCAGGCGATGTAACCGTGTCAGGGGCGATCGAGGCCAGCGACGACGTTGTTGGCGGTGGCATCAGCCTGATGGGCCACACCCACCGGGGCGTACAGCCCGGCAGCGGTAACACTGGAGCGCCGCAATGAGCGGCATGAACGCCATCACCGGCCGCAGCATCGCCGGTACTGCGCACCTGATGCAGTCCATTGCCGACATTCTGACCACCCCGCTCGGCTCGCGCATCCAGCGGCGCGACTACGGCTCACTGTTGCCCGACCTGATCGACCAGCCCTTCAACGAGCGCACGCGTCTGCAGCTGTTTGGCGCCATCGCCACCGCCTTGATGCGCTGGGAGCGCCGGATCCGACTGTCCCGGATCGCCCTGACGCCCGCCAGCGCCCCGGGCGCCTTCGTGCTCGAGCTGGACTACCGGCCCAGCGATGGCCGCCCGGCCACCTCGCTCACTGTTCCGCTTCGCTTTCCCACCTTCTAACCACAGGAGCCCCCATGGCCCAGGACTACCACCACGGCGTGCGCGTGGTTGAACTCAACGGCGGCATCCGCCCCATCCGTACCGTGGCCACCGCCATCGTCGGGATCGTGTGCACCGCCGCCGACGCCGATGAGGCGACCTTCCCGCTGGATTCCCCGGTGCTGCTGACCGATGTGCGTGGCGCCATCGGCAAAGCCGGCACCACCGGCACCTTGGCCGGCGTACTGACCGCGATCGCCGATCAATCCAACCCGGTCACCGTGGTGGTGCGGGTGGAAGAAGGCGAGGATAGCGAGGCCACCACCAGCAATGTGATCGGCACCGTGGCTGACGGTCGCTACACGGGCCTGCAGGCGCTGCTGGTGGCCGAGAGCAAGCTGGGCGTCAAGCCGCGCATCCTGGGCGCTCCGGGCCTGGACCCTAAGCCGGTGACCACTGCCCTGGCGTCGATCTGCAAGAAGCTGCGCGCCATTGCCTACGTGGGCGTGGGTGAAGCCAAAACCGTGGCCGAGATCCTGACCTACCGCAAGGAATTTGGCGATCGCGAGCTGATGATGATGTGGCCGGACTTCCTGGCCTGGGATACCACCGCCAATGCCCCGGCCACCAGCTACGCCACCGCACGGGCGATTGGTTTGCGCGCTCTGATCGATCAGCAGACCGGCTGGCACAAGACCCTGTCCAATGTGCAGGTGCAGGGCGTGACCGGCATCAGCGCCGATGTCACCTGGGACCTGCAGGATCCGCAGACCGATGCCGGCC
>NZ_JAAIUZ010000047.1:0-2715 GCF_010894375.1 Stenotrophomonas sp. B1-1
GTGCCCTTGCTGCGCTGGATCGGGATGGCGCTGGCAATGCGCTGGCGCTTGATACGCTCGGGCCAGGCGCTATCCCAGCTGTCCAGGGACATCTCCCAGGCCAGCCACGGCAGGAAGGCGGTCGGACAGCGCATCGGATCCTTGAGCAGGCCATGGGTCATGGGCACTTGCATCAGGCAGGCATCGGCCGCTTCGCCGGCACGCTCCAGTGCGGTGGCATTGGGCGGCAGCAGGGTGGGAGAGGGTACATGGCCGATGATCCCGTCCCAGCTCAGCCGGGCACCGGCAGGCAAGGGCTGATCCAGCACGATCGTCCAAGGCGCCTGAAGCCGGTAATCGACCACGGTGACCGGTGTGGCCAAGGTGGGGATGTAGCCGGTGGCCTGTGGGCTGTACTCCAGCTGCACGCCCCATACGCGCAATGCGTGTTCCTCGCCCCCCGGCACAACGCTCGTGCTGGTGTACGGGTATACCGGGCTCGTTGCGTCGTCCAGATCCCATAGGTAAGGGGCGGTGATGTCCAAGCCGGAGACCCCATCACCCGGGTATTGATCACTGTCGGGGCGTGCGTGCAGATAGAGCGCCAGCATCAGCAGCCCATCGGCCACCCCGGTTACATCCACCTCGATCAACCGGCCGCCGTCGCCGCTGGGCACGATGCGCAGCGCGCTCACATTGGGGGTATCCATCGGTCCGACCACAACGCCCTCGGCCAGGTCGACGACGAGGCGGTTGGGGCGCGCCACGGCGCCGTCGGTGCTCTGCAACTGCAACCCCAGGTAGCGCTTGCTGCCGCTGCGCTCGCAAGCGGCCAGGCGGAGCCGGTAGCGATGCCCGGCGCGCACGATATGTCGCAGGTACGCGTAATGGTGCTGATTGGTGGAAACGGCGGTTTCGATCAGGCTGTCGTAGTTCACCCCGGCGATCGGCGATGGATCCGAGACGATGGCGGTGGTATTGATCCGGCTCCAGGGACCGGCCAGGCTACCCTCGCAGGAGGGGTATACCGTGAGCTCTCGGGCCTGCGGACTCAGGTTGGGCACGTTCTCACACCGCAGGCGCACCCACCCATCTTCGAGCGGGTCGGCGGCCACCGTAACGCCTGCTGGCGCTTGCACGCAGGTGAAGCGTGCGTCGGCAAAGCGGTACTCCACCTGCACGCCGCCGGCGGGGCTGGACAAGGTCAGCACCGCCCGGGATGCGCCGTCGCTGCGGACATAGGCCGAGACGGCTGCCCCTTGCGACAGTGCCGGGACGGTGATCGACTGACGCACGTAATGCGACCTGGGAGTAGTGCCGGTCGGGATCAGGCGTACAGCGGTGGCACTGCCGTCCGGTGCTGGAAGCTCGGTCAGTAATTGGCAGTTGCTGCGCTTCCACGGTGATCGGTCCGGCTGCTGCGAGTAGACGAGCTGGTTGCTGCGCGATCGATTGGACAGGCCTACAGTGCCCCGCCAATCACTGAGATAGACCGCCTGCAACTGACGGATGTCTGGCCAGGCATAGCCGGCAATGCTCAGCCGATAGCGCGAGGCGGCACCGTCACCCAACGCAAACGGCATGGCGCGCACCGGGCGGGCAACGGCCTCAGTCATCGCCCACCCCACCATTGGTGAGGGTGATGCCCGCGCAGTGGCTGGCCTGGGTGGCCGTCACGGCGATATCGGTCAGGGGGGAATGCAGCTCGACGCGCTGCACGCCCTCCACATGCAAGGCTGCAAACAGGCCCGACCGGGTCACATCCCGACCGATGCGGTGGGAGTCATCCACGTAGGCCTGCAGGCGTCGGCGGGCCTCGCCGAGCACCACCTGCGCATCGGGGCCGGCGAAGGTATACACGCTGGCGTCGATGGCAAAGGCCACCACCTCAACGGACTGCACGATGACGTGGTCGGTGAGCGGGCGTACCGAGTCGGCCGAAAGCGCCGCATCCACGGCAGTGATGAGCTCGCTGGAGGCACTACCATCGCCCTCGCGCGAGAGGATCGACACACGCACCACGCCCGGCGCATCGCTGATCGCGCTGGCATCGAGCACGCGCGGATCGGCGCCCAGGGCATGGAAGATGTAGGCGCCTTCCGGGCCGGCGACCGAAAGGCCCTCCGGGGCCAGCTGGATGCGGCGGCGGAAAGCTGCATCGTCTTCGTACACGGCCGGCGCACCGGTGACCGGATCGGCCGGTGTTAGCAGCTGTCGGGTGACGCCAAAGGGCGCGGCCAGGTGATCCAGGTCGCCGTGCTGGGCATAGGCCAGCAGTAGCCCCTTGGCGCGCTGGTTGAACTGCTCGCGCAGGATTAGCTCGCGATAGGCGCTGGCCTGGAGCAGCTTATAGAGCGGCTCAGACTCGAGCAGCAGGACGTTAGGCAGGTAGAGGTGGAGCTCGGCCACGCGCTGGGCGAGCAACTGCTCAAAGGAGAGCTGCTCGAACACATCCGGTACAGGCAGCTTGGACAGATCAACAGCGGTGAACGTGGACATGAGGGGGCGAAGGACTGCAGTAGCTACTACAGTCGCTTCGCGTACTCAGTATGTCAGCGCGGACGTTCTGTAAACGTCCGTACTACAGCCTCGTCAATGTAGTCAGGCGGGCGCTCCGGTGCCGAGCGGATCCGGGTCTACTGGGGGCACTCTATGATTACCTTCAATCTCAGAGAGCTTGCGCTCCCCTTCATCTAAGATATCGATCAAGCGGCAAAGCGCCAAACTCTCTGTGTC